>NZ_CP042239.1:1268750-1585937 GCF_007833215.1 Sphingomonas suaedae | reverse complement strand
GCTGCGGTGGCCGCTGCCGGGCCGGAGGATATCGTGCTGATCGCCGGCAAGGGGCATGAGCAGGGACAGATCGTCGGGGGCATGGTGCTGCCGTTCGACGATGTGAGCGTCGCCCGGGAGGCGGCGGCGTGAGCGCGCCGCTATGGACCTCCGCCGAGATCGCGGCGGCGACCGGCGGGACTGCTTCGGCGGAGTTCGCGGTCGACGGCGTCGCGTTCGACAGCCGCGAAGTCGGACCGGGCGCCTTGTTCTTTGCGCTGACCGGCGAGACCACCGACGGGCATTGCTTTCTCGACCAGGCGTTTGCGAGCGGGGCCGCCGGGGCGGTGGTGTCGCAGGAGACGCCGCACCCGCACGTCCTGACCGGTGATACGATGGTTGCGCTGGAGAATCTCGCCCGCGCGAGCCGCAAGCGGATGACCGGGGTGGTCATCGGCGTGACCGGATCGGTCGGCAAGACCGGGACCAAGGAGGCGCTGTTCGAATGCCTCGACCGCGCCGATCCGGGCGCCGTGCATCGATCGGTCAAGAGCTACAACAACCATACCGGGGTGCCGCTGTCGCTCGCACGGATGCCGCGTGATGCGCGGTTCGGCGTGTTCGAGATGGGGATGAACCATGCGGGCGAGCTGCTGGCGCTGACCCATATGGTGCGCCCGCATATCGCGATCGTCACGACCATCGCGCCGGCACACACCGAATTCTTCCCGAGCCAAGAGGCGATTGCGGACGCGAAGGGCGAAATCTTTCAGGGGTTGGTGCCCGGCGGAACCGCGATCGTGCCGTTCGACAGCCCGCATCGCGACCGGTTGATCGCCGCTGCGCAGGATCATGCGGCGCGGATCGTGACCTTCGGCCTGAAGGAGGGCGCCGATGTCCGCGCGATCGAGATCATTCCGCAGGAGCGCGGCGGCACGTTCGTCACCGCGCGGATCGGTGCGGAGCGGACGCTGAGCTTCACCCTGTCGCAGCCGGGCGACCATTGGGTCGCCAATGCGATGGCGGTGCTGGCCGCCGTGGATGCGGCGGGCGGCGATCTGGAGCAGGCGGGGCTGGCGCTGGGCGAGATGGGCGGGCTGGCGGGGCGCGGGGCGCGGTTCGCGGCGAAGGTCGATGGCGGCGAAGCGCTGGTGATCGACGAGAGCTACAACGCCAACCCCGCATCGATGCGCGCGACGCTGGCGGTGCTGGCGGCGACCCCGGCGGCGCGGCGCGTTGCAGTGCTGGGCGAAATGCGCGAACTGGGCGAGCAGTCGGACGCGTTTCATGCCGATCTGGCCGAGCCGATCGCGGCGGCAGGCGTCGAAACGGTGCTGCTGGTCGGTGAAGGGATGGCGCCGCTCGCCGCAGCGCTTGAGGGGCGGGTCGATTTCGTCCATGTGGCCGACGCCGCAAGTGCCCGCGAGCGCATCGACGCGATGCTGCGCCCGGGCGACGCGGTCCTCATCAAGGGTTCGAACGGGGTCGGGCTGTCGCGGGTCGTCGCGGCACTGGCGGGAAGGGTTTAACGGGGCGCCATGCTGTACGAGATCGCCGAATGGCTGGGCTTTCCGGGGGTGCTCAACCTCTTCCGCTATTTGTCGTTCCGCACCGGCGCGTCGGTTGCGACCGCGCTGCTGATCGGCCTGATCATCGGGCCGCGGTTCATCGGCTGGCTGCGCGTGCGGCAGGGCAAGGGGCAGCCGATCCGCAGCGACGGGCCGCAGAGCCACCTCGCCAAGCGCGGCACGCCGACCATGGGCGGGCTGATGATCCTGACCAGCCTGTCGCTGGCGATCCTGCTGTGGATGGACCTCAGCAACCCCTATATCTGGGCGTGCGTGTTCGTGACGCTCGGCTTTGGCATGATCGGCTTCCTCGACGATTACGACAAGGTGCGAAAGGCGAGTACGGCGGGCGTTTCCGGGCGGATACGGCTGCTGGGCGAGTTCGTGATCGCGGGCGTAGCCGCATGGGTCATCACGCTGCAGAACGGGACCGTGCTGTACGTGCCGTTCTTCAGCCAGTTCAGCGTCGACCTTGGCTATTTCTACATCGTCTTTGCCGCATTCACGATCGTGGCGTTCGGCAATGCGGTCAACCTGACCGACGGGCTGGATGGCCTTGCGACCATGCCGGTCATCATCGCGAGCAGCGCGTTCCTGTTGATCGCCTATCTCGTCGGCAACAAGATCTATGCGACCTATCTGGGCATTCCGCATGTGCCGGGGGCGGGCGACCTCGCCATCTTCTGCGGCGCGATCATCGGCGCGGGCCTCGCCTTCCTGTGGTTCAATGCGCCGCCCGCGGCGGTGTTCATGGGCGATACCGGGTCGCTGGCGCTCGGCGGGGCACTGGGCGCGATCGCGGTGACGACGCATCATGAGCTGGTACTGGGCATCATCGGCGGCCTGTTCGTGGTCGAGGCGATGAGCGTCATCATCCAGGTATTCTGGTACAAGCGCACCGGGCGCCGCGTGTTCAAGATGGCGCCGATCCACCATCATTTCGAGCAGCTTGGCTGGAGCGAGCCGACGGTCGTGATCCGGTTCTGGATCATCGCCTTCGTGCTGGCGCTGGCGGGGCTGGCGACGCTGAAGCTGCGGTGATCGCCTCGCGCGCCTGGCGCGGGAAACGCTTTGCGGTACTCGGGCTGGCGCGGTCGGGGGCGGCGAGCGTGCGCGCGCTGCTGGCGGGCGGGGCGCGAGTGACGGCTTGGGACGGTAAGGAAGAGGCGCGGCTTGCGCTTGGCGATACTGCCCCTCTCCCAACCCTCTCCCCTGAAGGGGAGAGGGCTATTGCGTTGGCCGACCCGTTGACCATCGACCTGACCGGGTTTGCCGGGATTGTGGTGTCGCCCGGGGTGCCGCTGAATTCCCATCCCATCGCCGCGAAGGCGCGCGAGGCGGGCGTCCCGATCATCGGCGATATCGAGCTGTTCGCACAGGCGCGTTCCGAGCTTCCGGCGCACAAGGTCGTCGGGATCACCGGGACAAACGGCAAGTCGACCACCACCGCGCTGATCCACCATATCCTCGAGACCGCAGGTGTCCCGGCGCGGCTGGGGGGGAATATCGGGCTTCCCATTCTTGGGCAGGAGCCGTTGCCCGCAGGGGGCGTCTATGTGCTCGAGCTGTCGAGCTACCAGATCGACCTGACCCACAACCTCGATTGCGAGGTCGCGGTGCTGCTCAACATCACGCCGGACCATCTCGACCGCTATGACGGCTTCGAGGGCTATGCGGCGTCGAAGGCGCGGTTGTTTGCGATGCAGTCCAAGGGCCATGCCGCGATTATCGGGATCGGGGATGAGGCGTCGCAGGCGGTGGCCAAGCAGGTGGCGCGGTCGGGGCGGGCCGAGGACCTGACCAAGATCGCGCCGGGCTTCTGCATGGATCAGTCGCGCTGGCCGGCATTGCAGGGGCCGCACAATGCCAAGAACGCGCTCGCCGCGATCGCCGCGTGCGAGGCGCTGGGTGTGGATCAGGCCAACATCGACCGGGGCCTTGAGAGCTTTCCCGGCCTGCCGCACCGGATGGAGCGGGTCGCGACGCGCAATGGCGTGACCTTTGTCAACGACAGCAAGGCGACCAACGCGGAGTCTACCGCACCCGCGCTGGCGGCTTATGATCGCATTCACTGGATCGTCGGGGGCAAGGCGAAGACCACCGACCTCGATCCGTGCCGTCCGGGTTTCCCCCATATTGTCCGCGCCTATACGATCGGCGAGGCGGGGGCGATGTTCGCCGATCTGCTGGAAGGGGAAATGCCGGTGACGCGCAGCGGGACGCTGGATGCCGCCGTGCGCGCGGCTGCTGCCAATGCCGCGCCGGGCGAGACAGTGTTGCTGTCGCCCGCCTGCGCCTCGTTCGACCAGTTTCGCGACTATGAGGATCGTGGCGACCAGTTCCGTGCGGCTGTGGAGGCGTTGTCGTGAGTGAGGTTGGGGCATGAGCGACGTGATCCGCGCGACGACCAAGCGCAAGCCGCTGCGCGAGCGGTTCGAGGACCAGCTGAGCCGGGGGAGCAAGACGCCGCTCGGCCTGTGGTTCTGGGAGATCGACCGGATCCTGCTGCTGCTCGCGCTGTTGCTGATCGGCATCGGGCTGGTGGCGGTGGCGGCGGCGTCGCCCGCTTCGGCGGAGCGCTATTCGGACGCGACCAAGCAGTTCGCGTCGATGCATTATTTCTGGCGGCAGGCGGTGTGGATCGGTTTGTCCGTCCCGGTGTTGCTGCTCGTTTCGATGCTGCCGATCAGCCTCGCCCGGCGCGGCGCGATCCTGGGCACGGGCATCTGCATCCTGCTGGTCGGGGTCGCCGCCTTTTTCGGGACCGAGATCAACGGTGCGCGGCGCTGGATCGGCTTTGGCCTGATCGGATTCCAGCCTTCGGAATTCCTGAAACCCTTTTACATCGTCACCACCGCCTGGCTGTTGTCGATGCGCGCCAAGGACCCCGACCTGCCCGTGATCCCGCTGACCGGGGTGATGACCTTCGTCATCGCGGTGCTGCTGATGAAACAGCCCGATTTCGGGCAGACCATGGTGTTCGGCGCGGTGTGGGTCATCCTGCTGATGCTGTCGGGCATCTCGACCCGCGCGATCGGCGTGCTGGGCGGCGCGGCGGTGGCGGGGGTGGTCGCGGCCTATCTGTTCTACGACACGGCGCGCACCCGCATCGACAGCTTCCTGTTCCCCGATCCCGAAAAGGCGGCGGCGGAGCATTATCAGACCGACATGGCGCATGCGGTGCTGACGGCGGGCGGGCCGACCGGCACCGGGCCGGGGGGCGGGACGGTCAAGTTCAAGCTGCCCGAGGCGCATACCGATTACATCTTCTCGGTCGTGGGCGAGGAATTCGGCCTGATCGCGTGCATCGCGATCGCGCTGATCTATCTCGCCATCGTCGTGCGCGTGCTGGTCAAGCTGCTCGACGAGGAGGATGTGTTCCGTTTGCTCGCCGCAGCGGGGCTGGCGGCCCAATTCGGGATTCAGGCGGTGATCAACATGGCGGTAAATACCGGCCTTGCCCCCTCCAAGGGGATGACCTTGCCCTTCATTTCCTATGGCGGATCGTCGATGGTGGCGCTGTCGATCGGAATGGGACTGCTGCTCGCTTTCACGCGGCGGAACCCGTATCTGAAGCGCTCGCACTATACGGTTCGGGGTAGAAACGCATGACATCGGGACGGCACTACGTCCTGGCAGCCGGGGGGACCGGCGGCCATATGGTACCGGCAGCGGCGCTGGCCGCCGAGCTGATGCGGCGCGGGCATAGCGTCGCGCTGATCTCCGACGAGCGCGGGGTGCGCTTCCCCGACCTGTTCGACGGGATCGAGACGCATGTTGTGCCCGCATCGCGCTTTTCGGGCGGGCCGCTGGGCTGGCTGCGCGCGCTGCGGACGATGGCCAAGGGGCGCAAGCAGGCGCGCAAACTGTATCGCCAGTTCCGCCCGGCGGCGGTGGTGGCGTTCGGCGGCTATGCATCGATGCCCGCGCTGTCGGCAGCGTTTGCGATGAAGGTCCCGACCGTCATCCATGAGCAGAATGCGGTGCTGGGGCGGGTCAACCGGCTGGTCGCCGGCAAGGTGGATGCGATCGCCACCAGCTATGAACAGGTCGCACGGTTGAAGCCAGGCCATGAGGCCAAGGTCCATCTGACCGGCAATCCGGTGCGCGAGGCGGTGCTGGAGCTGCGGCTGCGCCCCTATCCGCCGCTGGAGGAGGAGGGGATTTTCCGTGTGCTGGTGACCGGGGGGAGCCAGGGCGCGTCGGTGCTGTCGCAGGTCGTGCCCGACGGCCTGGCGCTGCTGCCCGTGCATTTCCGGCGCCGGTTGCAGGTGACGCATCAGGCGCGGGTCGAGGATATCGACGAGGTGCGCCGCAAATATGCCGAGCATGGCATCCCGGCGGAGATCGCGACCTATCTGCCCGATTTGCCCGAGCGGCTGGCGTGGGCGCATATCGTGATCGCGCGCGCGGGCGCGTCGACGATTGCCGAGCTGACCGCCGCAGGGCGCCCGGCGATCCTGGTGCCGCTGCCCAGCGCCACCGACGATCACCAGACCGCCAATGCGCGCGAGATCAGCGCGGCCGGTGGCGCGCGGACGATCCCGCAGCGCGCCTTCACGGCGCAGGAATTGGCCAAGCAGATCCAGAAACTGGGCCTCGATCCCGAGGGGCTGGCGCACGCCGCCGCCTGCGCGCGCAGCGTCGGGCGGCCCGATGCGGTGCGCGACCTCGCCGATCTGGTCGAATCGATCGACGCCGACTGGGCGTCGGCAGGAATGGGACGCGCCGAACCGGTGAAAATCGCGCAGGGCGGGGAGGCGTTTGCGTGAAGGGTGTCGCCAAGGATATCGGCACGATCCATTTCGTCGGCATTGGCGGGATCGGTATGTCGGGCATTGCCGAGGTGATGCACAATCTGGGCTACAGGGTGCAGGGCAGCGACGTTGCGGAAGGCTATGTCGTCGAGGGGCTGCGCGCGCGGGGGATCCCGATCACGATCGGGCAGAGCGCGGACAATCTGGGGGATGCGGCGGTGGTGGTCACGTCAACCGCGATCAAGCGCGACAATCCCGAGGTGCAGGGCGCCTATGCCCGGCGTATCCCGGTGGTGCGGCGTGCGGAGATGCTGGCCGAGTTGATGCGATTGAAGTCCACCGTCGCGGTGGCGGGGACGCATGGCAAGACCACCACGACCAGCATGATCGCGGCGCTGCTGGATGCGGGCGGGATCGACCCGACCGTGATCAACGGCGGCATCATCAACCAGTACGGCTCCAATGCGCGGCTGGGCGACAGCGAGTGGATGGTGGTCGAGGCCGATGAGAGCGACGGCAGCTTCCTGCGGCTCGACGGCACCATTGCCGTGGTCACCAATATCGATCCCGAGCATCTCGACCACTATGGCTCGTTCGAGCGGGCCAAGGATGCCTATGTCGAGTTCGTCGAGAATGTGCCTTTCTATGGCGCGGCGTTGCTGTGTCTCGACCATCCCGAGGTGCAGGCGATCATTCCGCGCGTGCGCGACCGGCGGATCGTGACCTATGGCTTTGCGGCTTCGGCGGATGTGCGTGGGGTCAATGTGACGCCGCACGCCGGCGGCAACCGGTTCGAGGCGATCATCCGCAGCCGCGACGGCACGACGCGCTCGATCGAGGGGATCGACCTGCCGATGCCGGGGCGCCACAATGTCCAGAACGCGCTCGCCGCGATCGGCGTGGCGCTGGAAATGGGAATCGACGATGCGACGATCCAGAACGGGTTCGCCCGGTTCGAAGGGGTCAAGCGGCGCTTTACGAAGGTCGGCGAGATCGGCTTTGCGGGCGCAGCGCCTGCGGTGGTGGTCGACGATTATGGGCACCATCCGGTCGAGATCCGCGCGGTGCTGGCCGCGGCGCGCGAGAGTGCGCAGGGGCGGGTGATCGCGGTGGTGCAGCCGCATCGCTATTCCCGGCTGGGCAATCTGATGGATGACTTCGCACAGGGCTTCAACGACGCGGACATGGTGCTGGTGACGCCGGTCTATGCCGCGGGCGAAGCGCCGGTGGATGGCGTGAGTGGAGAGGCGCTGGTCGAGCGGACGCTCGAGCGCGGGCATCGCTCTGTCGAGAGCGTTGCCGATGCAGACGCGCTGGCGGCGCGGATTGCCGAGATTGCGCAGCCGGGAGACCTGATCGTGTGCCTCGGCGCGGGCGACATCACAAAGTGGGCCGCTGGTCTGGCGCAAGCGGTTGATGCGAAGCGGAGCGTGGCGGCATGAGCGACTGGTTCACCCTGGCGACCGATATGCAGCGCGAGATCCTGCGGGCGCAAAAGGCGCAGATGGATGCGGCGCAGACGATGCTCGACGCGGGCAAGGAAGTCGCGAAGCTGCAGGAGGCGGGGGCGAAGGCCGCTGAGGCGAACCTGTCCTATTGGAAGCAATGGGCGAAATTGTGGGGGATGAAGTGAGGCTTTTCGCGTTCACTGTTCTCCTGCGAAAGCAGGAGGCCAGGGTTTCGAAGGGCGTCGCGCATGGCCCTGGGCTCCTGCTTTCGCAGGAGAATAGGGAGGCGGTCACGTGGTGACTGCGACACTCCCCAAGGTGCGGGGGAAGTTGACCCCCGACGCGCCGCTGGCCCCGCTGGTCTGGTTCAAGAGCGGCGGGACGGCGGAATGGTTGTTCGAGCCGGCGGATGTCGAGGATCTGGCCGATTTTCTGCGCGATCTGGACCCGGCGGTGCCGGTGATGGCGCTGGGGCTGGGGTCGAACCTGATCGTGCGCGACGGCGGGGTGCCGGGCCTGGTGGTGCGGCTGGGCAAGGCGTTTGCGAAGGTGCAGGCCGAGGGGTTGACGCTGACCTGTGGCGGCGGGGCGAGCGGGATATTGGTGTCGTCCACTGCGCGCGATGCTGGAATTGCGGGTGTCGAGTTTCTGCGGTCGATCCCCGGCACGGTCGGCGGCTTCGTGCGCATGAATGGCGGCGCCTATGGGCGCGAGACCATGGACGTTCTGGTCGACTGCGAGGTCGTGCTGCGGTCGGGCGAGCGCGTGACGCTGCCGGTCGATGCGCTCGGCTATACCTATCGTCACTCCGAATTGCCCGAGGGCGCGATCGTGGTGAGCGCGACGTTTCGTGGCGAGGCGGGTGAGCCTGCGGTCATCCAGGCCGAGATGGATCGCATCGCCGCCGCGCGCGAGGCGTCGCAGCCGTTGCGATCGAAGACCGGCGGATCGACCTTCAAGAACCCAGAGGGCGACAAGGCGTGGCGGCTGGTCGATGCGGCGGGCTGTCGCGGGCTGATGCGCGGCGGGGCGCAGGTGAGCGAGAAGCATACCAACTTCCTGATCAACACTGGTGACGCGACCAGCGCCGACATCGAAGGGCTGGGCGACGAGGTGCGCGCGCGGGTGAAGGCGGCGAGCGGGGTTGAGCTGGAGTGGGAGATACAAAGGGTGGGCTTGTTCGAATCTCCCTCTCTCCGCTTGCGGGGAGAGGGTCGGGGAGAGGGGCATGACTGATTCGACTCCCCCTCTCCCGGCCTCGCTACGCTCGGCCACCAGTTCGGGGTCAACATCGCCCCGCGATGTTGAGATTGTGCCGGGGGCACAATCGACCCCGAACTCCCCTGAAGGAGAGAGGGTAAAGTTGCACGTCGCAGTCCTGATGGGTGGCTGGTCGGCCGAGCGGCCGGTTTCGCTGATGTCGGGTGCGGGAATTGCCGAGGCGCTGGAGTCGCTGGGCCATACCGTCACGCGGATCGACATGGATCGTGATGTTGCGGCGAAGCTGGCGGCGGCGAAGCCCGATGTCGTGTTCAACGCGCTGCACGGCACGCCGGGCGAGGACGGGACGGTGCAGGGGATGCTCGACCTGATGGGGCTGCGCTATACGCACTCCGGCATGGTCACGTCGGTGATCGCGATCGACAAGGTGCTGACCAAGCAGGCGCTGGTGCCGCATGGCATTCCGATGCCGGGCGGACAGATCGTCTCGACCGCGTCGCTGTACGAAGCCGATCCGATGCCGCGGCCCTATGTGCTGAAGCCCGTCAATGAGGGGTCGTCGGTCGGCGTGGCGATCGTCACGGCTGAGGGCAATTACGGCAACCCGATCTCGCCCGAGGCCAAGGGGCCGTGGCAGGAGTTCGACGAACTGCTCGCCGAGCCGTTCATCCGCGGGCGCGAGCTGACGACGGCAGTTCTCGGGGACAAAGCACTGCTCGTTACCGAACTGAAGCCCAAGAGCGGGTTCTACGACTTCGACGCCAAATATACCGATGGCATGACCGACCATATCTGTCCGGCGGAGATTCCGGACGAGATTGCCGAGGCGTGCAAGCGGATCGCGCTCGATTCGCATCGCCTGCTCGGCTGCAAGGGCGCGTCGCGATCGGATTTCCGCTGGGATGACGAGCGCGGCCTGAGCGGGCTGTATCTGCTGGAGGTGAATACCCAGCCGGGGATGACGCCGCTGAGCCTGGTGCCCGAACAGGCCAAGGCCATGGGGATGAGCTATCCGCAGCTGGTCCAGGCGATCGTCGATGAAGCATTTCGCGAGGAGGAGGGATGAGCCGCAAGCCTGCCCGTCGTCCAACCGTCAAGCCCAAGCGCCGCGCCCAGGCGAAGCGCAAGCAGCCGCATCTGCTCGACCGGATGGTCGCGGCGCTGCCGGTGAGCGAGGCGACGCTGCACCGGATCATCGCATGGGGCATCACCGGCATTGCGGTCGCGTCGCTGATCGGCGTCGCGACACTGTTCGGCGTGCCCGGCGTGGTCGGCACCGCGCTGGCCGAGGGCATCGGCCGGGCGGGCTTTCGCGTCCAGCAGGTCGAGGTGACCGGGATCAAGCGCGCCGACAAGATGACGGTGTATAACTACGCCCTTGGCCAGAAATCGCGGGCGATGCCGCTGGTCGATCTGGAGGAGGTGCGCGGCAAGCTGATGACGATCGGCTGGGTCGCGGATGCGCGCGTCTCGCGCCGCCTGCCCGATACGCTGGTGGTCGATATCGTCGAGCGCAAACCGGCGGCGGTGTGGCAACATCAGGGGCAGCTGATGCTGATCGACGGCGAAGGCGTGCTGCTGGAGCCGGTTTCGGTCGATGCGATGCCCGATCTGCCGCTGGTGATCGGCGACGGCGCCTATGCGCAGCAGCCCGCCTATCAGCGGCTGTTGTCCGCCGCGCCGGCGCTCAAGCCGCTGGTCAAGGCGGCGACCTGGATCGGCAACCGCCGCTGGGACCTGTCCTTCAACACCGGCGAGCGGCTGGCGCTGCCGGAAGGGGAAGAGGCGGCGGCGAAGGCGCTCGTCAAGTTTGCGGAGATGGACGGGAGCGATCGTTTGCTGGGGCGTGGCTATCTGCGCTTCGATCTGCGCGATCCGACGCGGCTGGTGGTGCGGATGCCGGGACAAGTGATCCGCAAAGAGATTGAATCGGCAGCACAAACTGCCAGTGTGACCGAATAGGGGACATGAGATGGCCAAGAACGGACCCGAGGGGCTGATTACCGCGCTCGACATCGGATCGTCCAAAGTGTCGGCACTGATCGCGCAAAAGGGCGATGGCGGCGAATTGGTGGTGCTCGGCACCGGCCAGCGCGAGAGCCGCGGCGTCCAGCGCGGCTATATCGCCGACATGCACGCGACCGAGGTCGCGGTGCGCGAGGCGGTGGAGCAGGCCGAACGGATTGCCGGCACCAATATCGAGGATGTGTGGGTCAGCTTCTCCGCAGGCGGGCTGGTGTCGGACATCGTCCGACTCGAGGTCGATCTGGGCGGGCATCGCGTCGATCAGTCGGATATCGACGATCTGCTGCGCGCCGGACGCGACGCGATCAATCCGGGCGGGCGGATGGTGCTGCACGCGCAGCCCACGCGCTACACGCTGGACGGCCTGGCGGGCGTGAAGCAGCCCCGCGGGCTCCATGCCGAGCGGCTGGGGGTCGATATCCATGTCGTGTCGACCGAGGGTGCGCCGGTCCGCAACCTCGATTTGTGCGTCCGTTCGGCGCATCTGGAGGTCAAGTCGATCATCGCCGCGCCGGTCGCGACCGGACTTGCCTGCCTGTCCGAAGAGGAACGCGAACTGGGCGTCGCTTTGGTCGAGATTGGCGCGGGCGTGACCAATGTGTCGGTGTACAAGGACGGCGTGCTGACCGGACTTTCGTCGATCCCGGCGGGATCGGCGGACATCACCGACGATATCGCCAGCGCATTCGGCACGCGGCGCGGCCAGGCCGAGCGGATGAAATGCTTTTACGGCAGCGCCAACATGACGCCGCGCGACAATCACGATATGATCGATGTCGC
Organism: Sphingomonas suaedae; assembly: GCF_007833215.1. NCBI lineage: Bacteria > Pseudomonadati > Pseudomonadota > Alphaproteobacteria > Sphingomonadales > Sphingomonadaceae > Sphingomonas > Sphingomonas suaedae. Next base: position 1,574,159 of record NZ_CP042239.1, on the reverse strand, counting down.
CCCGGCCAATCCCGAGGATGAGAGCGAGGGCGCGCGCATCACCCGCGCGCAGCTGATCGCGGTGATCCGCCTGAGGCTCGACCGACTGATGGCCGATATCGGCAAGGAACTGGCGCGGCTCAATTTCGAGGATCCGGTGGGGCGCCAGATCGTGCTGACCGGCGGCGGGGCGGAACTGAAGGGCATTGCGGATTACGCACAACAGGCGTTGGGCCGATCGGTGCGGGTGGGGCGCCCACGCGGCCTGACCGCGTTGCCCGATGCCCATGCGGGTCCTGCATTTGCGACGCTGGCGGGGCTTGCGACCTTCGCCGCTGCCGATCCGGTCGATCTGCGCACGCTGGAGCCGTCGCGCGGCCAATTGGTGGTGCGGAGCAACCCGAAGGCGATGTTGCAGCGGATGATGGCCGCGTTTCGGGCGAATTATTGAGATTTCGTGTCAGTGGTGGCGGATATCGCTGGAACCGTTACACCGCATGGTGCAGAAACATGTGACAAACGGGTGTCGCTCAAGGGGCGCGCCGCCCGAGGAGACTGAACGAAGATGAGCATCGATTTCCTTCCGCAGGATCTGGACGAACTGACGCCGCGGATCACCGTGATCGGCGTTGGCGGCGCGGGCGGCAACGCGATCGCGAACATGATCCGCGCCGAGGTGCAGGGCGTCGAGTTCCTGGTCGCCAACACCGACGCGCAGGCGCTCAAGCAATCGAGCGCGGGCCACCGCATCCAGCTGGGCGCCAAGATCACGCAAGGGCTGGGCGCGGGCAGCCGCCCCGAAATCGGCCGCGCGGCGGCGGAAGAGACGATCGAACATGTGCAGGAAGCGCTGCAGGGCGCGCACATGGTGTTCATCGCGGCCGGCATGGGCGGCGGCACCGGCACCGGTGCGGCCCCGGTGATCGCCAAGGCGGCGCGCGACATGGGCATCCTGACCGTCGGCGTGGTGACCAAGCCGTTCGCGTTCGAAGGCAAGAAGCGCGCCCAGTCCGCCGAAGCGGGCATCGAGGAGCTGCAAAAGTTCGTCGACACGCTGATCGTCATCCCCAACCAGAATCTGTTCCTGGTCGCCAACGCCAATACGACGTTCAAGGAAGCGTTCGAGATGGCGGACGAGGTGCTGCAGCAGGGCGTGCGCGGCATCACCGACCTGATGGTCATGCCGGGCCTGATCAACCTCGACTTTGCCGATGTCCGCGCGGTGATGAGCGAGATGGGCAAGGCGATGATGGGTACCGGCGAGGCGTCGGGGGACAGCCGCGCGATCGAGGCGGCGCAGCAGGCGATCGCCAATCCGCTGCTCGACGGCGTGTCGCTGGACGGCGCCAAGGGCGTGATCGTCTCGATCACCGGCGGCGAGGATATGCGCCTGCTCGAAGTCGACGAAGCCGCGAACCATATCCGCGAGCTGGTCGACGACAATGCCAACATCATCTGGGGATCGGCGTTCAACCCCGATCTGGAAGGCAAGATCCGCGTGTCGGTCGTCGCCACCGGGATCGAAGCCGATCCGGCGGCGAAGCCAGCAGCGCCTGCCGCCAGCGCGGACAGCAGCCGCAGCTTTTCCTTCGGCACGGTTCGTCGTCCGATGGCGCCCGCCACCACGCCCGAAACGCCCGTCGCCGAGCCTGCGCCGGAACCGGCCGCGCAGGCGCCCGCCGAACCCGGCTTCGCCGCCGAAACGCCCGCCGCGCCCGACGAAGACGAGTTGACGCTGGAAGCGCCGGATGCGCTCCCAGAGGCTCCGGCCCCAGCCGATGACGAGCTGGTGTTGGGGTCGGACGCGGTGGTTCCCGCCGCGCCGACCGAACCGGCGGCCGAGGCGCCCGCACCCGAACCGACCATCCGTCGCCGCTGGCTGACCGGCGGTGACGACGAGCCCGAAGCCGCCCCGGCGCCTGCTGCCGAGCAGCCCAAGCCCAAGAGCGGCGGGACGTTGTTCGAGCGCATGGCGGCCGCGCGCAACGGCTCCAAGGACGATGACGACAAGGATCCGCTGGACATTCCGCGCTTCCTCAACCGCCAGAACAACCAGTAAGGCGACAGGCCCCGCATGATCCCGTGCGGGGCCGCCAGCATCCCGTCGCGCGCCCGGCTCGCCCCGCCGCTGGCATCAGGGATCGACAGGGAGCATTCAGCCGTTTTTTCGTGTAGCTGCGGCAGAGCATGACCCGTCAACTCATCCTCCGTGCCTTCGCTCTCGCCGGCTCCGCCGTTCCCCTGTCCCTGTCGATCGCCGCGCCCGCGTCCGCGCAGGAAGTGGTCGCGCCGCCGACGCCCAACGCCGATCGGCTGGCCGCGCAGATGCGCATTCTCGCGACCGATCCGCGCAATGTGGAGGCGCTGCTGACTGCGGGCGAAGCAAGCGCACGGCTCAACGATCCGTCGGCTGCTGCCGGCTTTTTCGCCCGCGCCCAGGCGCTCGCCCCGGGCAATCCCCGCGTTCAGGCGGGGCAGGCGATGGTGATGGTGCGGATGGAAAAGCCCGGTGAGGCGCTGCGCCTGTTCGCGGCGGCCGAGCGGGCGGGCGTGGCGATGCGCCCCTATGCTTCGGATCGCGGCCTCGCCTATGACCTGATCGGCGCGCAGGGCCATGCCCAGCGCGAGCACCGGCTGGCGATGCAGGACGATCCTGACGACGATACGATCCGCCGCTTTGCGCTGTCGCTTGGGATCAGCGGGCGGACCGACGAGGCGATGGCCGTGCTCGATCCGCTGCTCCGTCGCAGCGATCGCGGCGCGTGGCGCGCGCGCGCCTTCATCCTGGCGATGAACAATGATGCGGCGGGCGCGGACAAGATCGCGGCGAGCATGATGGGCGGATTCGGTAGTGCGCTGTCGCCCTTTTTCCGCCGATTGCCGACCCTGTCGCCCGCAGACAAGGCGTTCGCGGTGCATTTCGGCGAGTTGCGCCGCACCCCCGCGCGGATCGCCGACGCGCAGTCAGCGCCGCCGCTGCCCCCGCTGGCGCAGGAGCCGCCGGTACGGGTGGCGAGTGCGGACACCGCGCGCCCCGCCGAACCGGCGCGGCCCCGCCGCCGGAGCGAGGTGCGATCGGCACGCGAGGCGAGCGAGCGCGCCCGGGATCGGCAGGAGGCCGAGCGGCTTGCCCGCCAACAGGCCGAAGAGGCGGAAGCACGCCGCCTTGCGGAGGCGCGTGCGGCCGAGCAACGCGAGGCGGAGCGGCAAGCCGAACTCCAGCGCCAGGCGGAGGCGCAGCGATTGGCCGATGCGCGCGCGGCACAGGAGCGGGCCGAGGCTGAGCGGATCGCGCGGGAGGCCGAACAGCAGCGGCTGGCGCGAGCAGCGGCGGCCAGGCCAGCGACGCCGCCACCCGCTACCCGGCCCGATCCCGAGCCGTCCCAACCGGCACCGGTCGTCGTTGCCCGCGCGCCCGATCCGGCGCCGCGGCCGGGCTTTGCGCCCGATGGTGCGATGGTCCTTCCCGCCGAGACGGGGGGAAGGCCGCCGCGCATCGGTGCCGAGGACAATGTGATCGCGCGCATCGTTGCAGGCATCACCATTCCCGCGTCGGAACTGGGTGTCGAACCGATGCCGGGGCGCGAGGAGGCGCCTGTGGTTGCCGAGGCTGCGGCGCCCCCGCCGCCGGTGGTTTCACCTCCTCCTGAAGCGGAGGCGAAGCCGGAACCCGTCGCGAAGACGCCGGAGCCCAAGGCAAAGCCTGCGCCGAAGCCCCAGCCCAAAGCAAAGCCCAAGCCCGATCCGGCGAAGACCGACCCCGCGCGCCATTGGGTGCAGGTCGCGGGCGGGGCGAACGTCAAGGCGTTGCCGCGTGAGTGGAAGAGGCTGGCTGCCGAGGCCCCCGCCGAGTTTCGCGGCAAACAGGCGTGGACGACGCCGTTGCGCTTCACCAACCGGCTGCTCGCCGGGCCGTTCAAGAGCGAGGGCGCCGCGCAGGACTTCGTCAATGCGATCGCGAAAAAGGGCCTCTCGGCCTTTGCCTGGACCAGCGAGGCGGGACAGAAGATCGAGAAGCTCGACGTCAAATGATCTATGCGGCGGCGATGCCGATTCGCCCGAAATCCGCCGCGTGACCGCCCTCGCACCCTATGCCAGCGATCCGTCGCGCAGCCGCGGCCGCCAGCATGACGAGGGGCGCGGCACCACGCGCGGCCCGCGCGACGCGTTCCAGCGCGACCGCGACCGCATCGTCCATTCGATCAGCTTTCGCCGCCTGCGCCATAAGACGCAGGTGTTCATGGCCCCCGATGGCGATCATTTCCGCGTCCGGCTGACCCACAGCCTGGAGGTGGCGCAGATCGGGCGGACGGTGGCGCGCACGCTGGCACTCAACGAGGACCTGACCGAGGCATTGTGCCTGGCGCATGATATCGGCCACCCGCCCTTCGGCCATGCCGGGGAGCGGGCGCTGGAAGAGGCGCTGAGCGGGCAGGGCGGGTTCGACCATAATGGCAACACGCTGCGTGCGCTGATGGTCGTGGATTGCCCCTATCCCGGCTGGGACGGGCTGAACCTGAGCTGGGAGACGCTGGAGGGGCTGGCCAAGCATAACGGCCCGGTGACCGCTCCCGGCTGGGCGCTGGCGGCGGCGGATGCCGCATTTCCGCTCGACCTGACGCAGCATAGCTCGCTGGAGGCGCAGGTCGCGGCGATCGCCGACGACATCGCTTATGACAATCACGATATCGACGACGGGCTGCGCGCGGGGCTGCTGACGCTGGAACAGTTGCTGGAGGTGCCGCTGGTCGCGCGCGGATGGGATGCGGTGCGCGCGCGCTGGCCCGATGCGTCGCCCAAGCGACTGATGCGCGAACTGGTCCGCAACCAGATCGGGGTGATGGTCAACGACCTGATCGGCGAAACGCAGCGGCGGATTGCAGCGGCGGGGATCGAGACGGCGCAGGATGTGCGCGAGGCGGGGCAGGCGCTGTGCGGCTTTTCCGATGCGATGCGCGAGGAGGAGCGCGCGCTCAAGCGCTTCATGTACGCCAATCTCTATCACCATCCCCATCAGCTGGCGGCGGCGGAGACGGCGCAGGGCGTCGTCGCGGGCCTCTATGCAGCCTATGCCGCCGATCCGGCGCTCATGCCCGAGGCGTGGCGTGCGTCGCTGCCCGGCGAGGAGCCCTGGCGCAGCCGACACATCGCCGATTTCATCGCCGGGATGACCGACCGCTACGCCATCGCCCGCTATTGCGAGGCGGTGGGGCCGATCGATCTGCCCGAGGGGTTTTAGGAGCGAACATTCCTCCCCTGCCCCGCAGGGGAGGTGTCAGCGCAGCTGACGGAGGGGCCGCCCTCGCAGAGGGCGGAATTTTGCCGAACTGTTCACGGCCGTCTGCGCGGCCGCCCCTCCACCACCGCCTGCGGCGGTGGTCCCCCTCCCCTGAGACAAGCTCAGGGGAGGAATTCGTTTACTGGCTTACCGCGACGCGGTCTCGACACCCTTGGCGAGCGGCTTGGCGATGCGGAACGATACCGGCGTGCCGCCGACATTGCCCGTCACGCGGGTGCCGCGCACGGTGAGCGTGTAGCTCGACCCGCCCGGGAACGCCTTGCCCTCGAGCACCGTGGCGTCGCCGTCGCGGCTGCTGGTATAGACATAGGTGATACCGTCGCGCTTGAAGGTCCGCTCATTCGCATAGGCGGCGACGGGCAGGCTGAGGAGGACGGCAGCGCTGATGAAGGTCTTGATCACGATCTTTCTCCCTTTGGATTTGAAGGGCCAGATCGGCATCCCAAATGTTCTGTTCTCCGCGCCAGAATATGCTGCGTCGCAGCATTGCCAAGCGCGAAGGATGCAAGTGCGATTGCGCATGGCGCAGCCGCCAAAGCGTGCGATGCGCGCGACGAAATTTCAGCCCGGCACAGATTTGCGACAAAGCGGGCGTAGCCTTGTCTGCATCATCGCGCAGGAGTGCAACCATGTCCGACGTCAGTATCGCCCTCAACCGGTTCGGAATGGGCGGCCGCGCAGGGCAGGTGCCCCAGGGCGACCCGCGCCGCTGGCTGACCGCGCAGTTCGACCGGTTCGATCCGCGTCCTGCGCCGATCGCGGCGCTACCGGGTACGAAGCTGATCGCCAGCCAGCTTGCCACCTATCTCGCCGAGGCGCGGATGCTGGGGCAGCGGGCGCGGCGTGAGGCCGGAGCGCGCCGGGGCCGCGCGATGCAGGGCGAGGATGCGATGCGGATGCGCGCACCTGCCGATGCGACCGGCGGGGCGATGGCGGAAGAGGCCGGGAATGACCGCGATCCGGCGATGCAGGCGCGGCGCTTCGCCCGGCAACAGGGGCGCGATCATTATACGACCGCGGTCGGCGCACGCGCGCAGGCGGCGGTGGCGAGCGACACGCCGTTCGTCGAGCGGCTGGTGCATTTCTGGGCCAATCATTTCGCGGTGTCGGCGGACAAGGTGACGATGATCGGGCTGACCGGCGCGTTCGAGTTCGACGCGATCCGCCCCCATGTGCTGGGCAGCTTCCGCGACATGCTCCACGCGGTCGAGCGGCATCCGGCGATGCTGCTCTATCTCGATCAGGCGCAGTCGGTGGGGCCGAACAGCCCGCTGGGCGCGGCGGTCGCGCGGCGGCAGGCGCGACGCCAGATCGGCCTCAACGAAAATCTGGCGCGCGAAATTCTTGAGCTGCACACGCTGGGCGTGCGGACTGGATACAGCCAAGCCGATGTAACCGAATTCGCGCGGGCGATGACCGGTTGGAGCGTCGCCGGGCTGGGACGTGGTCCGGCCGCGCGGATCACCGGCACCGATGGCGAGCCGGGGCGCTTCGTCTTTGCGCCGCGCATCCATGAACCTGGCGCGCGCACGATCCTGGGCAAGCGTTACGAGCAGCAAGGCGAGCGGCAGGCAGCGGCGGTGCTCGACGACCTGGCGGTGCACCCGGCGACGGCGAAGCATATCGCCACCAAGCTGGCGCGGCATTTCGCCGGGGACGAACCGTCCGCGCCGCTCGTGACCAGGCTGGAAGCGGCGTTCCTGAAATCGGGCGGCGACCTGCCGACCGTCTATCGCGCGCTGATCGATGCGCCCGAGGCCTGGGTCGCGCAGCCGGTGAAGTTTCGCACGCCATGGGAATGGTCGATCTCGGCAATGCGGGCGCTGGGCACGCAGGAAATTCCTGCGCAGGCGGTGGTGGGACTGATGAACCAGCTCGGCCAGCCCATCTGGCGGTCGGGATCGCCCGCCGGCTATGACGATATCGCCGCCAGCTGGGCCGGACCGGACGCAGTGATGCGGCGGGTGGAAGCGGCGGAGCGCCTTGCCGCGCGCACCCGCGAGACGATCGATGCGCGTGCCCGCGCTGCCACACTGTTTCCCGATGCGCTCAGCGCGACGACACAACAGGCCATTGCCCGGGCCGAAAGTCCGGCGCAGGGTGTCGCGCTGATGCTCGTCTCGCCCGAATTTCTGCGGAGATAAGGTCATGATTTCACGCCGCAATCTCGTTCTGACCGGCGCCGCCGGGGCGCTGTCGCTGGGCTTTGCGCCGCGACTTGCGTTCGCGCAGGCGGCGACCGATCGCCGTTTCGTCTTCATCATCCAGCGCGGCGCGGCCGATGGACTCGCCACGGTCGCGCCGGTCGGCGACCCGGCCTTTGCCGCGCAGCGCGGCGTGCTGGCGGAGGAATTTGGCGACGCGCCAAAGCTCGACGCGATGTTCGCGCTGCATCCGCGCCTCACCAATGTGGCGCAGCTCTATGCCGCGAAACAGGCGTTGTTCGTCCATGCCGTCGCGTCGCCCTATCGCGACCGTTCGCATTTCGATGCGCAGAATGTGCTCGAGACCGGCGGGAACTCGGCCTATCAGCTCAAGGACGGGTGGCTGAACCGGATGCTCGGGATGCTCCCGGCCGACGAGCGCAAGGGCATCGCGGTCGCAGCGACCATTCCGATGGCGTTGCGCGGGCGGATCGAGGTGGCGTCCTATGCGCCCTCCGCGCTGCCCGACGCATCGGACGATCTGCTCGGCCGTGTTGCGACGCTCTATGCCGAGGATCCGCAGCTGCACGCGATCTGGCAACAGGCGACCGCCACGCGCACGCTGACGGGCGATCTCGTCGCGAACAATGGCCGCAACGCCGCCGCGACCGGCGCGCTCGCCGCGCGGCTGCTGGCTGCGGAGAATGGTGCGCGGATCGCGATGATCGAAACCGGCGGCTGGGATACCCATGCCGGCCAGCGCGGGCGGCTGGGCGCGCAGTTGAACGGACTCGACCAGATGGTCGCGTCGATCAAGGAGGGGCTGGGTCCGCTCTGGGACAAGACGCTGGTGCTGGTCGCGACCGAGTTCGGGCGGACGGTGAAGGTCAACGGAACGCAGGGGACCGACCATGGCACCGCGTCGGTCGCCTGGCTGCTGGGCGGCGCGGTGCAGGGCGGGCGGGTCGTTGCCGACTGGCCGGGCCTCGGCGATGCGGCGCTGTATGAAGGCCGCGACCTCAAGCCGACTGCGGGACTCGACAGCGTGATCGGCAGCGCGGCGGCGGCGCATTTCGGCGTCGACCCCGCGCGGACGATGGCGGCGATGTTCCCCGGGCAGAAAAGCGCGCGGGCGATGGGCGGGCTGGTGCGCGCCTAGGGTCTGAACTCCCGATGCCGGGATCGCCGATCCAGCAGAGCTGGAGACGATCCCGGTACTATTCGAGGAAGACGATCTGCGTGGAGGATTATACCTTCATGATCAGGCGTCCGCCGCGATCGAGCCGGTGCATCAGCATCGGTGCCTTGCCGCGAAAATAATCGTCGACGGCGACACGCGCACCTTCCCAACTGCCATAATCGTCAAGGATCAGAATCCCGCCCGGGGACAGGCGATCATAGAGGATATCCATCGCCGCCTTGGTTGGGGCGTGCCAGTCGGTGTCGATGCGGAGGACGGAGATGGTCTCTGGTACCTCTCGCTCCAGCGTTTCCTCCGCTTTTCCGACGACATAGCGGATTTCGCCCGGATACCCCGTAGAGGTCATGTTGGCCGTCACGTCATCGATGCCCGCACGACACCAGTCGGAGCCGTCGCCGATTCGCGTCTGTTGCCACTTTTCCATTGCGGGCGGGGCACCGCTCCGCGTCTTGCGGTCAAGTTCGGTCGGCTCCGACATGCCTTCATAGGTGTCGTACAGCCACATCCGGCGATGATCGCCGATCTCCTTGAGCGCGAGGGCTGCGGCCATGCTCGATCCGCCGCGCCAGACGCCGAGTTCGACGAAATCGCCCGGGATCTGCCGTGCCGACACATAGCGGACCGATTGAATCAGCGACCATAGCTTCTCCGGCGATGTCAGGGTGAACGGACGCACCCGTTCGATAATCGCCTGGTCCGCATCGGTCAGCTCCGGAATGAGGTCGACGGGCTCGACCGACGGGTGGCCGACGACAGCTTTGACCGCTTTCTTCAGTTGTAAGAGCATTGTCGTTTTAACCTCCCTCAATCGCCGGAATCGCCGACCGATGCCTGGAGTGTGGGCCGGGACGCTGTTCCCGGCAACCGGGATTTTCATCAACTATTACTGTGCCGCGACTTGCGCGCCGCCCGGTTCCGCCCCAGGCGTCGCATCGATGGACTATATATCGCTGTTTCTGCTGGCGTTCGGCGTCAATCTGCTTCCCGCATTCGGTCCGCCGACCTGGTCGATCATCGTGCTGTACGGGCTGAATGGCGATCAGCCGCTCTGGGCGCTGGTGCTGATCGGTGCGCTGGGCGCCGCGCTTGGGCGGCTCGTGCTGGCAATGGGGGCGCGGCGGTTTGCGCACTGGCTGCCGCAACGGATGCAGGACAATGTCGCAGCGGCGCGGATTGCGGTCGAGCGGCGCAGGCATAATGTCATCATCGCTCTCGCGCTGTTCGTGATCTCGCCGCTGCCGTCGGCGCAATTGTTCATGGCGGTGGGGCTGGCGCGGGTGCCGCTGCTTGGCTTCACCGCCGCTTTCTTTACCGGGCGGCTGTTTACCTACAGCTTTTACGGCTGGACCGCGCGCAAGGTGCGGGAGAGCGACTTTGGCGAGGTAATGCTCGCCAATCTCACCAGCCCGTGGGGGATCGCGCTTCAGGTGGCGATGCTGGGATTGCTGGTCGCTCTGGTCAGCGTCGATTGGGGCCGACTGTTCAACGTGTCGCGCGACGAGATGCGCGACAAGGACTGAAGGCTGAAGCGCAATCGTTTCGCCCGAAACGAAATCTTTCCGGCTGGCGCCTTTCCGCGGTGCAGCATCGCGCCTATCTCCCGCGCATGGCCCGGTCCGATCCGCCCCCAGCGCCGCAGCGCCTCGACCGTGCCGGGCTGATCCAGGGCTTGGGTGCCTATGGCATCTGGGGCGTGCTGCCGCTGTTCTTCTGGCTGTTGCAGGGCGTCGATGCGGCGGAGGTCGTGGCGGGGCGCGTGCTGTGGTCGCTGGGACTGCTCGTCATCGTCATCCTGGCGATGCGGCGCGGTCAGGCGATCGTCGCGGCGTTGCGGAACCCGCGCGCGATGCTGTTGCTGACCGCCAGCGCCGCGCTGATCTCGGTCAACTGGCTGGTCTACATCTGGGCGATCCATAACGGCCATGTGTTGGAGGGGAGCCTCGGTTACTTTCTCAACCCGCTGGTCAATGTGCTGCTGGGCGTCGTGCTGCTGCGCGAGAAGCTCGGGCGCGCGCAGGTGATCGCGGTAGTGCTCGCCGGGGTCGGTGTCGCGGTGTTAGCGATCGGCGCGGGGCAGGGGATCTGGATCAGCCTGACGCTCGCCTTTTCGTTCGGCTTTTACGGTCTGGTCCGCAAAGTCGCACCGGTCGGAGCGCTGGAAGGGCTGACGCTCGAAACCGCGATCCTCGCGCCGTTCGGCCTCGCTTATCTGTTCTGGCTGTCGAGCCATGGCGGACTCGCTTTCGGGCAGGAGGCGCTGCCGACCGCGGCGTTGGTCGCTTCGGGCGTGGTGACCGCCGTACCGCTGCTCCTGTTCGCGGGGGCGGCGCGGCGGCTGCCCTATTCGACGCTGGGGCTGCTCCAGTATCTCGCGCCGACGATGCAGTTCATCCTCGCCATCAGTTTTTTCGGCGAGCAGATGACTCTGGCACATGCGCTCTGCTTCGCGCTGATCTGGACCGGCCTTGCGATCTTCGGGATCGACAATTTCCTGACTGCGCGGCGGCGCCGTATCGCGTGACGTGAGGGCGCGGTTGCGCTAGAGCGCGCCGCTTCTGCAATCATCGGACCCGCACATGACGCTCTATACCCGTTTCGCTGCCCATCTCGACGCCGCGCTGGATGCCCTGGTCGCATCCGGCGCTCTTCCGGCGGGGCTGGAGCGACGCGCGGTGACCGTCGAGCCACCGCGCGACACGACGCATGGCGATCTGGCGACCAACGCCGCGATGGTGCTCGCGAAGCCCGCGGGCACCAATCCACGCGCGCTGGCGGAGAAGATCGCGGCCGAGCTGGAGAAGCTGGACGAGGTTTCGGCGGTGTCGGTCGCCGGACCGGGGTTCATCAACCTGACGCTGACCGACGCCACCTGGCGCGGTGAGCTTGCGGCCATCGAGACGGTCGGCGATGCCTATGGCCGGTCGCAGACGGGCGCGGGCGTCACGGTGAACATCGAATATGTCTCCGCCAACCCGACGGGTCCGATGCATATGGGCCATTGCCGCGGCGCGGTGGTGGGCGATGCGCTCGCCAGCCTGCTCGAAGCGGTCGGTCACACGGTGATCCGCGAATATTATGTCAATGACGCGGGCGGACAGGTCGATGTCCTCGCCCGCTCGGGGCACTTGCGCTACCGCGAGGCGCTGGGCGAGACGATCGAGATCCCCGAAGGGCTGTATCCGGGCGAGTATCTCAAGCCTGTCGGCGAGCGGCTTGCCGCCGAGCATGGCGACGCATTCGTCGGCAAGGACGAGAGCGCGTGGCTGGCGCTGTTCCGCAAGGAAGCGGTTGCCGACATGTTGGCGATGATCCGCAGCGACCTCGCGCTGCTCGGCATCCATCACGACCTGTTCTCGTCCGAGGCGGAGTTGCAGGCCGCTGGCAAGCCCGAAGAGGCCGAGGCGTGGCTGCGCGCGCGCGATCTGATCTATGACGGCGTGCTCGAGGCGCCCAAGGGCGAGCTGCCCGATGATTGGGAGCCGGTCGAGCTGCCGCTGTTCCGCTCGACCAGGTTCGGCGACGATCAGGATCGCCCGATCCGCAAGTCGAACGGCGCCTGGACCTATTTCGGCGCGGACATGGCCTATCACTTCCAAAAGGCGCAATCGGCCGACCAGCTGATCGACATCTGGGGCGCCGACCATGCCGGCACCGTCAAGCGCATCGTCGCGGCGGTGACCGCGCTGACCGAGGGCAAGACCCGGTTCGACGTCAAGCTCGTCCAGATGGTCCGCCTGCTGCGCGCCGGCGAGCCGGTGAAGATGTCCAAGCGCTCGGGCAATTTCGTAACGCTTGCCGATGTGGTGAACGAGGTGGGCAAGGACGTGGTCCGCTTCACCATGCTGACCCGCAAGGCCGATGCCCAGATGGATTTCGACTTCGCCAAGGTGGTCGAGGCGTCGAAGGACAATCCGGTCTTCTACGTCCAATATGCCCATGCGCGCGTCGCATCGCTCCATCGCAAGGCCGCCGAGGCCGGGATGGACGTGTCGGGCGAGGCCGACCTGTCCCTGCTTGATACACGCGAACTGGCGCTGGTGAAGCTCGCCGCGCAGTTCCCGCGCGTGGTCGAGGGGGCGGCCGCGGCGCGCGAACCGCACCGGATCGCCTTTTATCTCTATGACTTGGCCGCCGAGTTCCACGCGCTGTGGAACATGGGCAATGACGATCCCGGGCGCCGCTTCCTGCTTGCAGACAATGTGCCGGTCACCCGCGCACGGCTTTTCCTGGCCGACGCGATCGGGCAGGTTATCCGCAACGGTCTCAAGATGATGGGCGTGGAGGCCGTTCAGGAGCTGAGCTGAATGAACGCTGGCGAAGACTATGGAGAGGACCGGCTTCCCTGGCTGGAGACGGTCGAGGATGATTATCAGGAAGGCACCTCGTGGTTGCGCATCGTGCTGCTGGTGCTGGTCGGGCTGGCGATCATCGCCGCGGCGATCTTTGGCTGGTGGTGGTATCAGCGCACCGCGGGCGGCGAGGGCACCGGTGCGCTGATCAACGCGCAGGAGGGCGACTATAAGGTCAAGCCCGACAATCCCGGGGGCATGAAGGTCGAGGGCGAGGGCGACGCCGTCTTTGCCGCGAGCGAGGGCGCGACCACCAACGGGTCGGTCGATGTCTCCGCCGTGCCGGAGGCGCCGGTCGACGGCAAGGCCGCCCCCAAGGCGAGTCCGAAGGCGGTCAGCGGATCGAGCCGGGTGACCGCGCCGGTGCCGACACCGGGCGTGGAGAAGGCGGCGGCGCCGACGCAAAGGGCACCCGGGCCTTCGGCGGGGAGCGCGACGATCCAGCTCGGCTCCTTCCCCGACGCGGCGGGGGCGAACACGGCGTGGGCGCGGCTGTCGAAGCGGTTCGACTATCTCGCGCCGCTCGGCAAATTGGTCGAGAAGGCCGAGGTGAACGGGCGGACGGTGTACCGGCTGCGCGTCAATGCGGGCAGCAACGGCCAGGCACGGGAATTGTGCGGGCGGCTCAAGGCGGCTGGTGAGGCGTGCTTCCTGGCCGGGGGGTGAAACGTCCTGTTCCTCCCCTGCGCAGCAGGGGAGGGGGACCGCGCCCGAAGGGCGTGGTGGAGGGGCGGCCGCGCAGACGGCCGTGACCGGCTCGGCAAAATTCCGCCGCTTGCAGCGGCGGCCCCTCCGTCATCGCTTTGCGATGCCACCTCCCCTGCGGTGCAGGGGAGGAATTGGACTGGAATCTTGGCCGCGCCCCTGTTCTAACCGGCGCATGAAGCCCGTCATTTTCGGCCTGTCCGGCCCCGTCCTTACCGCCGATGAAGCCGCGTTCTTCCGCGATGCGGACCCGCTCGGCTATATCCTGTTCGGCCGCAACTGTGTCGATCGGGCGCAGATGCGCGCGCTGACCGACAGTCTGCGCGAGCTCTCCGGGCGCGACGACGTGCCGATCCTGATCGATCAGGAGGGCGGGCGCGTCGCGCGGATGGCGCCGCCGGAATGGCCCGCTTTCCCTGCCGGGCCGGCATTCGACGTATTGTATGAGCGCGCGCCCTCCTCGGCGATCGAAGCGTCGCGGGCGAACGGCCATGCGCTGGCGCTGATGCTGGCGGAGGTGGGCGTCACGGTGAACTGCGCGCCGTTGCTCGACGTGCGGCAGCCCGAGACGACGCCTGCGGTCGGCGGGCGGACCTTTGGCAGCGATCCGATGCGGGTCGCCGCTCTGGGCCGGGCGATGCTCGACGGCATGGCGCGCGGCGGGGTGGTCGGTGTGGTCAAGCATATGCCGGGGCATGGGCGCGGCGTGGTCGACAGCCATTATGAGCTGCCCGTGGTGCGCGCATCGGATGCCGAGCTGGAAAGCGATATCGAGCCGTTCCGCACGCTCAGGGACGCGCCGATGGGCATGACGTGTCACGTGGTGTTCGAGGCATGGGATGCCGAGCATCCGGCAACGCTCTCTCCCACCGTGATCCGCGAGGTGATCCGCGGGCGCATCGGGTTCGACGGACTGTTGATGACCGACGATATCGACATGAAGGCGCTGTCGGGCACGGCGGGGGAAAAGGCGGCGCAGGCGATCGCCGCAGGGTGCGACGTCGCGCTCGATTGCTGGGCGCGGATGGACGAGATGGAGGAGATTGTCGGGCGTCTCAGCGATGCGCCACCGGTGACGCTGGCGCGGCTGGAGCGGGCGATGGCCAGCGTGCGGCCGGAAGAAGCGGAGATCGAGGAACTGGTTGCCAAGCGGGAGGCGCTGCTTGGGTTGGTCTAACGCCCTAATTCCTCCCCCGAGCAAGCTCAGGGGAGGGGGACCGCTCGCGCAGCGAGTGGTGGAGGGGCGGCCGCGCAGACGGCCGACAACGTCTCGGCAAAACTCCGCCGTCTGCGCGGCGGCCCCTCCGTCATCGCTTCGCGATGCCACCTCCCCTGCGGGGCAGGGGAGGAATTTGCAGTGACCGACCCCCAGCCCCTCACCATCGATATCGACGGCTGGGAAGGGCCGCTCGACCTGTTGCTCGCGCTGGCCCGTAACCAGAAGGTCGATCTGCGCCAGCTTTCGATCCTTCAACTGGTCGATCAGTATCTCAACTATGTAAACGGCGCGCAGGAGTTGAAGCTCGAACTCGCGGCGGATTATCTGGTGATGGCGGCGTGGCTCGCCTATCTCAAATCGGCGCTGCTGCTGCCCCGCGATCCCGAGGAAACGCCCAGTCCCGAAGACCTCGCCTTGCGGCTGCAATTGCGGCTGGAGCGGCTGAGCGCGATGCGCGAGGCGGGCGCGCGGCTGGTGGCGCGCGACAGGATGGGGCGCGACGTGTTCGTGCGCGGCGCGCCTGAGGGGCTGAAGACCGTCCGCAAATCGCGCTGGCAGGCGGAAATCTATGACCTGATCGCTGCCTATGGTCAGATCAGTGCGCGGACGCGGCCGGTGATGCACATTGTCGCGGTGCGCCCGGTGATGACGCTGGAGGAAGCGATCCAGCGCGTGTCCGAACTGGTCGGGCAGCGGATCGACTGGACGACGATCGAAAGCTTCCTGCCCGATGGCGCTAGCGGCTTGTACCGCAAGTCGGCGCTCGCCAGTTCGTTTGTGGCCGCCCTCGAGCTCGCCCGGCAGGGCAGGGTGGAATTGAAGCAGAAATCGGCCTTTGCGCCGCTCTACCTCAAGGCGGCCGAGGCATGAAGGCGCCCGACGAGACGATGCGCGCGATCGAGGCGGTGCTGTTCGCGTCCGAAAACCCGCTCACGGTCGCGGAGATTCGCGCCTATGTGGGTGAGGAGGCGGATATTCCCGCCGCGCTCGCGGCGCTGGCGGCCGACTATGCCGGGCGCGGGGTCGAGCTGGTCGAGCGGGGCGGGCGCTGGCATTTCCAGACCGCCGCCGATCTCGCCAATTTCCTGCGCCGCGACCGCGAGGACAGCCGCAAGCTCAGCCGCGCGGGGATCGAGACGCTGGCGATCATCGCCTATCACGAGCCGGTGACCCGCGCGGAGATCGAGGCGATTCGCGGCGTGCAGATTTCCAAGGGCACGCTCGACGTGCTGATGGAGGCGGGGTGGATTCGCCCCGCGGGGCGCCGCGAAGTGCCGGGGCGCCCTCTGCTCTATGCCACCACGGCGGAGTTTTTGACCCATTTCGGCCTCGCCAGCCGCCGCGACCTGCCCGGAATCGACGATCTGCGTGCTGCCGGGCTGCTCGATCCGGTCGATCTTGCGTTCGAAGCGGCACATTCGGGCGGGGAAGCGGTGGTAACCGACGACGAAGACGACTAGATAGCCGGGGAATCAACGGAGAGTCCCGATGGGTAGCATGAGTTTGATGCACTGGCTGATCGTCGGCGTGCTCGTCATCCTGTTGTTCGGGGGCAGCCGCTTCTCGAACATGATGGGTGACGTCGCCAAGGGCATCAAGCAGTTCAAAAAGGGTATGGCCGAGGACGACGAGACGCCCGCAAAGCCGGCCGAGATCGAGGCGAAGCGCGTCAACGATCCGCAACCGCAGGCGCAACCGCAGGCATCGACCGAAGCGCGTCCGGCGCAGGACGAGCGCTGACTTTCACACCGCGGCCCTGTGCTGCGGCCAGGCGGATCGGCTGATCGATGCTTGACTTCAACGCGCCCGAATTCCTGATCGTGGGCATCGTTGCTCTATTGGTGATCGGGCCGAAGGATTTGCCAAAGGCGATGCGCCTTGTCGGCCATTGGGTCGGCAAGGCGCGCCGGGTTGCGGGCCAGTTCCGCAGCGGCTTCGACACGATGGTGCGCGAGGCCGAACTTGCCGAGATGGAAAAGAAATGGGCGGAGGAGAATGCGCGGATCATGCGCGAGCATCCACCCGAAAAGATGCTGCCATCCCCCGTCTATGATCCCAATCCCGAGGGGACGGCGCCTGCGGTGGTCGAGCCCGAGGATGTGCCGCCGACGACCGTCGAGCCGCCGGTGCTGAAGCCCGAATCGGAGCATGTCGCGCCCGAGGCGGCCGACCCGCCCAAGCCGCGCGCGCCGCGCAAGAAGAAGGCGGATTCGTGAGCGACGGGGACGAACTCGACAACACCGAAGCGCCGTTGCTCGATCATCTGATCGAACTGCGCCGGCGGCTGCTCTATTGCGTCGTCGCGCTGGTCGCGACCTTCGCGCTCTGCTTCTATTTCGCCAAGCCGATCTTCGGCATCCTGGTCCATCCGCTGGCGGCGGCGGGGCAGGATCGGCTGATCTTCACCCAGATTTTCGAAGCCTTCATGGTGCAGATCAAGGTCGGGTTTTTCGGCGCGCTGATGCTGTCCTTCCCGGTGATCGCCAACCAGCTGTGGCAATTCGTGGCGCCGGGACTGTACCGCAAGGAAAAGCGCGCATTGCTGCCCTTCCTGCTGGCGACGCCGGTGCTGTTCGCGCTCGGTGCGGCGATGGCCTATTTCTTCGCGATTCCCGTGGCGCTGAAGTTCCTGTTGGGACTCGAAGGCGATCTGGGCGGCGGGGTGAAGCAGGAAGCCCTGCCCGCGGTCGGAAACTATCTCGATTTCGTGATGCAGTTCATTTTCGCGTTCGGCATCTCGTTCCTGCTGCCGGTGCTGCTGATGCTGCTGGAGCGTGCGGGGATCGTCACCTATGAGCAGCTGAAGGGCGCTTGGCGCTACGCCGTTGTGGCCGCCTTTGCGATCGCCGCGGTGCTGACGCCGCCCGATATCGGGTCGCAGCTGTTGCTGGCCGGGCCATTATGCGGCCTGTATTTCCTGTCGCTCGGCGCGATTTGGTTCACCCGGCACCGCCGCCAGAAGGAAGAGGCGGCGACCGAAGCCGCCGCCGGGGAATAGGGTTATTTCGCGTCGTCGGCCGTGTCGGCGACGGTGTCGCCCGCAGACGAGACGTCGCGACCAAGTCCTTCGACCGTATTGCACGCCGACAGGGTAAGCCCTCCAGCAAGCACCGCCATGAACAACAATTTCCGCATGATATGTCTCCAACAGAGAGTCTGCGCGGATTGAATGCGCAGATCGCGCCTTCGTTCCGCTGTTGATCTGAAGTCGGGAGAGAAGGGCGGCGCCATCGCCGAAAGAATAAGACCCGGAAGCGTCACCGGGGGGGGAGGGGTTGACGCTTCCGGGCCTGTGTCTTGGATAGCGAGAGCGGGGGGGCAAAAGGTCGCTATCCGAATTGCATAACGAGGCGGGCGGGCGCGGGTTCCCGGGCTGACTCGATTTTTTTTTTGAACGGGAATTTCAGGCGCGGCCGGTGACCGCCACCGCGACCTCGAACGCGCCGACCATCGGGTCATGGTGCAGCTGGGACCGCAGCTGGCGAACCAGCCCGCCGATGATGCGCCCATAACGATGCTCGTAAAGGTCCGAAAAAGCAGCGGATTCGGTCAGCGCGGGCGAGCTGATGCGGAGCATCGCGCTGTCCGTTTCCCCTTCCATCTGGGTCGAGATGTTGATCTGCGCCGCCCCGCCCGCAAGCATCGCCAGTTCGACGATCTCGGTGATGAGGAAGGCGATGGCGACGGCATTGTCCTGCGACACCAGCAGCGGGGCGATGTCGATCCTGACCCCCACCGGGCTGTCATCCGGTGCGGTGGCGCGGAGGTTTGACGCCAGCTCGCCGATCACCGATCGCAGCTCGATCCCGCGCGTATCCTCGAACCCGGCATAATGGTGGCGGTGGACGACCGCGAGCGCATCGACGCGCCGCTGGATCGAGGCATAGGCGGCGAGCGCGTCGGGGCCGGGCGCGCTGCGCGAGTGGAAATTGATGAGGCTGGCGATGACCTGAAGGTTGTTCTTGACCCGGTGATGCACTTCGCGAGTCAGCTTGGTCTGGCGCGACAGCCCCTCGGCCAGGTCGAGTTCGTGAAGTTGCACGGTCCGGCTGAGATCGCGGAACGTGTCGCCGAGCGCGCGGATTTCCTGCGCGGGAATCTCACTTCCGGAAACCGGATCGATCAGCTCGCCCGGCTGATAGGCGCCGACCGTGGTGCGTAGCCGGCGCAGCGGACGGATGAGCAGCCGGTCGACGACGAACCAAGCGATCCCGGCGGCGAGAAACCACATCAGAAAGGGCGAGAGCGCGGAGATGATCGCGGATGAGGTCACCGGTGCGCTGGCCACCGTCATCTGGAGCTGGAGATTGTACAGCCCGAGATCGACGCTCTGCACTTCGGTGCGGCCGAGCAGCCCCTGGCCGTCGAGCGCCCGGAGCGTGAGATTGCGTTCGCCATCGGAAAGCAGGATGCCGAAATCACGGGCCATCGCGCTCGGTTCGGCCGCGACCGCAAGGAAATCCCGCGGGAAAAAGGCGCGCGCCACATGGCCGGTGGCGCCTGCAATCTCGATCTGAACGCCGCTGTCGGGAACCAGCCGGACCAGGGTTTGGTCGGAACGCAACTCCTCGCCCGCGACGGAAGGAAGCGGGACGCCGCAAATGACCCGGCGTTCGGGGTCGAGCACCACATAGCGGATGCCGCTTGCCGCCTGGGGTTCGAAGATTCCCGCGAGGCGCCCGCAATTGGGCGCCTGGCCCGGATCGGCGGGCAGGGCGGACCCGAGCTCGCGCGCTTCCCAGGCGAGTTCGCTGCGCAGTGACCGCGCCGATTCGCTGATCGCGATGCGCAGCCGTGCGCGCACCTCCTGATCGGCGATTCGGGTCGATTGGAGCGAGGCGAGAAAGGCGACGAGCGCGAAAGGCAGCAATGCCGCGCTGAGAATCAGGAAAACCTTGGCGCCGGTGGGCATCCGCGCCAGTGCCGCGACCGGCCCGCCGCCACCGCGCCGAGAAAGGTCGTGGCCATCCATTCGGCTTTGAATCAGTCTAGCTTGCGCAACAGGTCAAGCAGATCGTCGGGCACGTCCTCCGAGGCGGCGTCCTGATAGACACGACGCAGGGCGTCGCCGACATTTCGGCCGTCCTTTGGCGTGCTGATCTTGCGCGCCGGTTCATCCCCGCCCCGTCGCTGCGGTGATTTATTTTTGTCGTCGGCCGAAAACACCTCGTCCCCCTGATTGCCCGGGAAATGGGCGGATGCACAAAAACCGGGGCGTGTTCAAGTCACCGCCCCACGGCGAGAATGCCGCACAGTCCGCATGAAACCAATCTTAAGCTCGTTTGTTCCACAGGCGATGCGAAATCCGGGGAGGGGCTTTCTTCGGACCAGCAGACCACTTGCAAAAGCCACGATGCCGTGTCCACTACAGGGCATCGCCGAAGGAGAATAGTTCCACATGTCGCTTGGACAGCAGCTCGCGCCTCATCTTCCGTTCCTACGCCGCTATGGTCGCGCGCTCACCGGTAGCCAGATCGAGGGCGACCGCTATGTGCGCGCCACGCTGGAGGCGATCGTCGCCGCGCCCGAAGAATTCCCGCGCGACGTCGATCCACGCCTTGGCCTGTACCGCACCTTTCAGGCGATCTGGGGATCGACCCATCTCGACGATCGTCCCGAGCCGGGCGACACCGGATCGGACAGCGAGAATGAGGCGATCGCCCGTGCGCGGCTTGCCCGGCTGGCCCCGCGTTCGCGCCAGGCGTTGCTGCTGACGGCGATGGAGGGCTTCACCAGCGAGGATGCCGCCTATCTGCTCGAGGAAAGCGCCGATTCGGTCGAGGAGCTGGTCTCGCACGCGCTGTCGGAGATCGAGAGCCAGACCCGCGCGCGCGTGCTCATCATCGAGGATGAGCCGCTAATCGCGATGGACCTCGAAACCATCGTCCGCGATCAGGGGCATGACGTAACCGGCGTCGCGGTGACGCGGGACGAGGCAGTGGCGCTGGCGATGGAGGACCGCCCCGGCCTGGTGCTCGCCGATATCCAGCTGGCCGATGACAGTTCGGGCATCGATGCGGTCAAGGATATCCTGGCGCAGTTCAACGTGCCGGTGATCTTCATCACCGCTTTCCCGGAGCGGCTGCTGACCGGCGAGCGGCCCGAGCCGACCTTCCTGATTACCAAGCCGTTCCAGCGTTCGACGGTGAAGGCGGCGATCAGCCAGGCACTGTTTTTCGACCAGGCGACCGTTCCGGTTAACTGAAAGTTCCATTTCTTTCGGACCTAAAACGGTTTTGGGGGGTTGTTGGGGTCATGACTGATCACAACGACCCCCAGCATATCGAAACGGATCGCGCCCGTGCCGGAGCGACCCCGCATATGACCCGCTACATTCTCGCGATCTCGCTCGTGCTGATTGTGGCGATCTACGCGATCTATCTGCTTCTTTGACAAAAGGGGCTGGCGGCGACGATCGGTAGCCCTATCTCGGGCAGGACGGCGTGCGCCGATTCACATGAACGGATTTCAATGAGCGACACCGAACATCAGCCGGGCGAGGGGGAGCATGTCGCGCTCTCCGATCCCGAGTTCAAGGAACAGCTCGCGCTGGTGATCCCTCACCTGCGCGCGTTTGGCCGCTCGCTGTCCGGCAGCCGCGATCTCGCCGACGATCTGGTTCAGGAGACGCTGATGAAGGCCTGGGCCGCGCGTCAGCGGTTTCAGGCCGGCACGAACATGCGCGCCTGGACCTTTATCATCCTGCGCAACCTCTATCTCAGCCAGATGCGCCGCGCCCGGTTCAAGGGCGAGTGGGACGATCTGGTTGCCGACCGCATCCTCGCCGCGCCTGCCAGTCAGGATCGGCATGTCGAGCTTGCCGATATGCAGCGCGCATTGCTCCATCTGCCCCAGCCCCAACGCGAGGCGCTGATTCTGGTCGGCGCGGGCGGTTTCGCCTATGAGGAAGCGGCCGAGATTTGCGGCGTGGCGGTGGGCACAATCAAGAGCCGGGTCGCGCGCGGTCGCGTGGCGCTGGAAGCGCTGATGAATGGCGGGGACCTGCCGTCGCGCGCCGACAGCGAGAGCGACGGACGCAGCGCGCTCGATACGATCATGGATGAAGTGAACGAGTTGAGCCGCGACTGAGCCGCCCAATACCGAGCGGCCTTATCCGGAAATCCTCGTTCAGTGCGCGTCCGGGCCCCCGTTAACCGGCCCCTTGTCGGTGAGCTGGCGAAGCAGTGCGGCCATGTCGTCGGGAATTCCCTGATCACGCGCATAGGCGTCCCGCAGCACGAAGCCGATCGGGTCGGTCGTGCGTGGTGCTTCGACCCAATAGCCGCTATCGCGGCGTCCGTTGGTCTGTCGAGGCGGGTGCGTGCTCATGGGGGGTAGAACGTTTCATATCGAAATTTGTTGCTTGACATGTCATACAGAATCTGATGCGTTCAAGGCGTTCTGATCTATGGACAATATTCAGTCCGCGCTGGACGATGCGTTGAAGCGCGCGGCCCTGCATTCCCCCTTTCTGGCCCATCTGATCGCGCGGGAGGGCGAATTGGTTGATCGCCTCGACCGGGCGGCGGGCGATCCGTTCGCCGCGGTCCGAATTGACGATCCCGACATGCCGGTCGCCAGGCGGCTGCGGATCGAGCGGCGTCGACTGGCACTGGTCACCGCGATCGGCGACCTGGCCGGACTGCTCGATTTCCGCGCGACGACGCGTGCCCTGTCCGACTTTGCCGATTATGCGCTCGACAGTGCGATCCGCGCGGCGGTGGTGGAACGGGTACCGGACGCCGATCCGCGCGGACTGGCGGCGATCGCGCTGGGGAAACAGGGGAGCCATGAGCTCAACTACTCGTCGGACATCGACCCCATCCTGATCTTCGACCCCGCCACGCTGCCGTATCGCGAGCGCGATGCGGTGGATGAGGCGGCGGTGCGGATCGGGCGGCGGATCGTCGAAACGCTGCAGGCGCGCGATGCCGATGGCTATGTGCTGCGCATCGACCTGCGGCTGCGTCCATCGCCCGAGGTGACGCCGATCGTCCTGCCGGTCGATGCGGCGATCAGCTATTATGAATCGCAGGCGCTGCCCTGGGAGCGCGCCGCCTTCATCCGCGCGCGTGCCGCCGCCGGCGATACGGTGCTGGGGCAGGAGTTTCTCGACACGATCCGCCCGTTCGTGTGGCGCCGCGCGCTCGACTATGGGACGATCCGCGAGATTCGCGGCATTTCGCGCCGTATCCGCGATCACCATGCGCAGGGCCAGGCATTCGGCCCCGGATTCGATCTCAAGCGCGGACGCGGCGGCATTCGCGAGGTGGAGTTCTTCGCGCAGATCCACCAGCTGATCCATGGTGGCCGCGATCCCGCAGTGCGGACCCCCGCGACGCTCGATGCGCTGGCGGCGCTGGCAGCAGCCCGGCGGATCGACGCGGAACAGGCGCGCGTGCTGGCCAATGCCTACACGCTGTTGCGCACCATCGAACATCGCGTGCAGATGATCGACGACCGCCAGACCCATGCGCTGCCGCAAGGCGAGGCGCTCGACGCGGTCGCGCGGCTGCACGGACTGGAGGATGGCGGCGCGCTGCTCGATCTGTTGCGCCCGCATGTCGAGGCGGTGGGGCGCATCTATGACGCGCTCGACGGCGACGATAGCGACGATAGCGCGCCGCGCGGCGAGGCGGGTGCCGAGCGGGCGCTGAGCGAAGCGGGGTTCGTCGACCCGGCCGGCGCGACGCGGTTGATCGAAGGGTGGCGCAGCGGCCGCTACCCCGCGCTGCGCAGCCCGCCCGCGCGCGCGGCAATGGAGGCGGCATTGCCCCCGCTGCTCCGCGCGATCGGCGAGGCGCCCGATCCGGGGGCGGCACTGGCGCGGCTCGACACGATCCTCTCGCGCCTGCCAAGCGCGCTCAACCTGTTCCACCTGCTCGAGGCGCGGCCCAGCCTCGCGCGGCTGTTGGGAACGATCCTCAGCCACGCCCCGACGCTCGCCGACGCATTGGCGCGGCGGGTCGAGCTGATCGACGGGCTGATCGACGCGAGCGCGCTCGCGCCGGTCGGCAGCGTCGCCGAACTGGTCGTCGAGATGCGGCGCGGCGAGGCGGGGGACGATTATCAGCGGCTGCTCGATCGGGTGCGCCAGCAGGTCGGCGAAAAGCGCTTCGCCTTGGGCGCCCAGATCGTCGCCGGGGCGAGCGATCCGCTGGAAGTGTCGGCGGGCTATGCGCGCGTGGCCGAGGCGGCGCTGGAAGTGCTGACGACCGCTACCGTTACGGAGTTCGCCACGCGGCACGGCCGGGTCCCCGACAGCGAACTGGTGATCCTCGCGCTCGGCCGATTCGGTGGGGGAGCGCTGACCCATGCCTCCGACCTCGACCTCATCTTCCTGTTCACCGGCGACCATCTCGCCGAATCGGATGGCGAGAAGCCGCTGGGCGCAGTTACCTATTATAACCGGCTGGCGCAGCGGGTGATCGCGGCGCTGTCGGTCGCGACCGCTGCGGGGGCGCTGTACGAAGTGGATACGCGGCTGCGCCCGTCGGGTGCGCAGGGGCCGCTGGTCGTCTCGCTCGACGGCTTTGCCCGCTACCAGCGCGAGGAAGCCTGGACCTGGGAGCATATGGCGCTGACCCGCGCGCGGCCCGTGTTCGGGTCGGCGACGGCGCGCGCGGCGGTCGAGCAGGTGATCGGCAGCGTGCTGGCGGGCGAGCGCCCGACGCGCGACATCGCGGCGGAGGCCACGAAGATGCGCGCCGACATGGCCGCGCACAAACCGCCGGGCGGGCCGCTCGATGCCAAGCTGCTGCCCGGGGGCCTTGTCGACCTGGAGTTTGCGGTACATGTCCGGCAGCTCGACCGGCGAACCGGCTTCGACCCGCATCTGGGTGCCGCGATTGCCTTGCTCGCGGGGCAGGGGCTGGTGCCCGCCCCGCTCGGCGCGGCGCATGATTTCCTCACGCGGCTGCTGGTGACGATGCGGCTGGTCGCCCCCGATGCGCAGCCGCCGGGGCCCGCGACGCAGCCCATGGTCGCACACGCCGTCGGCGCGCAGGACTGGAACGCGCTGGTTGCATCGCTCGACCGGCATCGGCAGGAGGTGGCGAACGCCTGGGCCGCGGTGGCCGGGACGCAAGGGAGCTGAACATGGCAATCGAGGAAGGCGACCGGCTGCCTGCGGTCGATCTGGTCGATCTGGACGGAAAGACGTTCCGGCTCGACAGCCTGGCGGGCGCGCCGCTGGTGCTCTATTTCTATCCCAAGGACGATACCGCTGGCTGTACCCGCGAAGCGCAGGATTTCAGCGCGTTCAAGGCGCAGTTCGATGCGCGCGGCGTCGCGATTCTCGGCGTGTCGCGCGACAACACGATCAAGCATCAGAAGTTCGTCAACAAATATGACCTGACCATCCCGCTCGCGACCGACCCTGATGGCAAGGTGCTGGAGGCATTCGGCGCCTGGGTCGAAAAATCGATGTACGGCAAGAAATATATGGGCATCGACCGCTCGACCTTTTTGTTCGACGCTGACGGTCGGCTGGTCCGCGCCTGGCGCAAGGTCCGCGTGCCGGGCCATGTGATCGAGGTGCTCGAAGCGGCCAAGGACATCGGCGCTGCCTGATGATTCCCGCTTGATGACCAGCGTAAGCGAGGCGGCGCGCGCCGTGCTGCTGACCGCCGAACCCGCGGCAAAGGTCGCGGCGGCGCAGCGGGCGGCGCGCGACTGGCGGCTGGGAAGGCTCGACCATCGTTTCGACGGGGCGATGCCGGACCGGCCTGCCCGGCCCGATGCGCCCGAGCTGTTGCCGCCGAGGGAAATGCCCCGGCGCGGCAAGGGCGGGTCCGAACGCGGGCGGATCGCGCTGATCCACGCGCTGGCGCATATCGAATTCGTCGCGATCGATCTCGCCTTCGACATGGCGGGGCGGTTCGGCGGGCAGTTCCCGCGCAGCTTCACCGACGACTGGATGAAGGTCGGCGCCGACGAGGCGATGCACTTCGCACTGCTCGACCGGCGGCTGAAGCAGCTGGGCAGCCATTATGGAGCAATGCCGGCCCATGACGGGCTGTGGGAAGCGGCGGAGGCGACGGCGCATGACGCTGCCGCGCGACTGGCGGTGGTGCCGATGGTGCTGGAGGCACGCGGGCTGGACGTGACGCCAATGACGATCGAGCGGTTCGAGGCGGTGGGGGACATGCCGACGGCGGCGATCCTGCGCCGCATCCTGAACGATGAGATCGTCCATGTCGCGGCGGGGACGCGCTGGTTCGAATCATGTTGCGCCGCGGAGCGAATCAATCCGGAAAACTACTGGCGGACATTGCTCGCGCGCCATTTCCGGGGCTCCATTAAGCCACCGTTCAACGACTCGGCGCGTGAGACAGCCGGTTTAACGCGTGGTTATTATGAAAGCCTTGCCGTGCGCGGACCCACGGGGTCTAACCAAATCTGTCAGAGCGGAGGGGCTGCTCCTGACGTGTGAACGTTTAACACAGGGCGTGTGCCGTGATCGGCGCGTGTCTGTAGTTGCCGGGGACTCATGGTCAGCACTGCACTCAACGCGAATTTCGTCACGCGGTTCCGCGATCTTTTTACTACCCGCGATTTCATCTTTCACGACGGTCGCGATCTGAAGCGGTTCAGCGTTGCCGGACGCACCCAGGCGATCCTCGCCGGCGTCGCGGCGGTCACCATCACCTTCTCCGCCTATGGCGTCTCGCAGGCCGCATTCGGCGCCATCATGGCGACGGGCGTCGCCGGGACCGAAGTCACCCCCGAAGCGCGGATGGCAAAGATGCGCGCCGAAATGACCCAGCTCGAGGCCGATGTCGCGGCGATCAAGGAAGCGGCCAGGCTCCACGCCGCCCGGGTCGAACAGCGCCAGAAGATCATCGCCGGCGTGCTGGACGGCAAGGGTTCGCCCGCCGATGTCGGCGAGCCGATCGCCAATATCTCCTATTCTGGCGACAGCGACATGGCGCGCGAGGTTCTGGCCCCGCTCCGCAAGGTCGAGGCTCGCCAGGCCAAGCTCGCGGAAAAGGCGCAGCGCACCGCGCAGATGCGTCTCCAGCTGACCACCCAGCATCTGCGCAGCCTGGGCATCCGCCCCGAGCGCTATGTCTCGGTCGGCGGCATGGGCGGTCCCTATGAGGGCGCGCCCGCTACCGCGACGGCAGAGGGCAGCAGCGACGCGCAGTTCCGGTCGCTCTTCCAGACCTGGCAGAAGCTCGACGTGCTTGAGCAGTCGGTGATCGCGATCCCCTCGCTCCAGCCGGTCGAGAATATGCGCCTGACCAGCAGCTTCGGCGTCCGGTCCGATCCGTTTCACGGCACCGCCGCGATGCACTCCGGGATCGACATCCCCGGACCGCTGGGCACCCCCATCTACGCCACCGCCGATGGCGTGATCGGCCGCGCCGGTCGCTTCGGCGGTTACGGCAACCTCATCACCGTCAACCATGGCAAGGGCATCGAGACCCGTTACGGGCATCTGTCGAAGATCCTGGTCGAATCGAACACCCGCGTGCGTCGCGGCCAGCTGATCGGCCTGATGGGCTCGACCGGCCGCTCGACCGGCAGCCACCTTCATTACGAAGTGCGCGTCGATGGCAAGGCGGTCAACCCGATGCCCTTCATGCAGAATGCCAGCATCATCGAGCAGGTCGAAGAACGCGCCGCGCGCGTCCAGCTGACCGCGGTGGGCGGTAACTGAGCCGAACGAGATAACGGAGAGGGAGGGGGCCGCACCGGGGGAAGCCGGGCGGCCCTTTTCCGTTCTTCAATAGATCCCGTAACGACGCTGGCAAAGGCCAGCGGGGCGCGCTCAATCCATGGCCCGTTTGCCCTGAGCCTGTCGAAGGGCGTTCCTGCCCGGCCAACGATTTGCGGTAGCGGCCCTTCGACAGGCTCGGGGCAAACGGACTTTGGGACGATGCCCGTCGCCGAACCCTGCTCGAACTAACGCCGCAGGGCTTTTAGTTGCGGCGAGTACGATGCCGCCCTATCTGCAAACCATGGCACCCACGCTCTCCGAAGACATCATCCTGACCCCGTCCGCCGCCGCGCGTGTCGCGGCGATCGCGGCGAAGCAGGGCAAGCCCGCGACGCTGCGCCTCTCGGTCGAGGGCGGCGGCTGTTCGGGCTTTCAGTACAAGTTCGAACTGGCCGACGCGCCGCAGGCCGATGACACGGTCGCGCAGACCGACGGCGTCACGTTGCTGGTCGATCCGATCAGCCTCGATCTGGTGCGCGGCGCATCGGTCGATTTCGTCGAATCGCTGGGCGGGGCCGCGTTCCGCGTGACCAATCCCAACGCTGCGTCGGGCTGCGGCTGCGGCACCAGCTTCGCGGTCTGAGCGCGCCTTGAAGATCGTCAGCTATAATGTGAACGGCATCAAGGCGCGGCTGCCGCGCCTGATCGAGTATCTCGACGAGCAGCAGCCGGACGTGGTCTGCCTTCAGGAACTCAAATCGGCGGATGAAGGCTTTCCCGAGGCAGATATCCGCGCCGCGGGCTATGGCGCGGTCTGGCACGGGCAAAAGGGATTCAACGGCGTCGCCATCCTCGCAAAGGGCACCGATCCGGTCGAGCGCAAGCGCGGCCTGGCGGGCGAGCCGGAGGACGAGCATAGCCGCTATATCGAGGCGGAGGTGAACGGCGTGGTGATCGCGTCGATCTATCTTCCCAACGGCAACCCCGTTCCAGGACCCAAATTCGACTACAAGCTGCGCTGGATCGACCGGCTCGCCGCCCATGCGCGCGACCTGCTGGCCGAGGAGCGGGCGGTGGTGCTCGCGGGCGACTATAACGTCATTCCGAATGACGATGATGTCTATTCGGTCAAGGCAATGGCCGACGACGCCTTGATGCAGCCGGAATCGCGCCAGGCCTATCGTGCGCTGCTGGCGCAGGGCTGGACCGATGCGCTGCGGACCCGCTTCCCGGCGGGCCGCGTCTGGACCTTCTGGGACTATCAGGCCGGCGCGTGGCAGCGCGATGCCGGCTTTCGCATCGATCACCTGCTGCTCAGCCCGATCGCCGCCGATCGTTTCGCCGATGCGGGCGTGGACAAGGATTATCGCGGCCGGGAAAAGGCCAGCGATCACGCCCCGACCTGGGCGCGTCTGCGCCCCTGAAGCGCGTAACCAATTTTTGGTGAAATCCGCCGCCAATTGGCGAAAAATTTCCCATCCGTAACGATGGAAACCAGCTAAATCATTGATATTGCTGACTCTGAGTGTTTGGCACGCATAGTGCACTAACACGGGGGTGGGTAGAGCAGAGCAACCAGCCAGCCCGCAAGCCCCCAAGCTGAATCAGAGGAATAGCCCCCATGCGTATCACCATTGCCACTGCTGCTGCCGCCATTCTCGCCGCCGGTCTCGCAACCCCGGCCATGGCCGATCCCAAGCCCACGCCGCGTCCCGCGCTTGTCGGTACCGAGACCCGCGAGGAGATTTCCGGCGATCAGACCGTCTGCGTCAAGAAGACGCCGACCGGATCGCGCGTCGCACGCAAGGTCTGCAAGAGCCATGCGGAATGGCTGAACGAAGGTTTCGATCCCCTCGCGCCCCGACAGTGACGAGGGTGCGGCCCGCGGCGCCCCCTAACGCCGCGGGCCGCCTAGCGTTTGTTTCAGCAAAGCTGAAACGGTTGCGGCACCAGCCCGCTCCCCCACCCGGCCACCCAGCGCCAGTATCCTATGGGTGGCCGGGTGGGGGAGCGGGCTGGTGCCGCGATTCAGCGGAGCTGAATCTGACTCTGGCGCTTTCACAGCGGTTTCGCGTAGATGTGATAGACGCGGTTGACCTTGCTTTCGATCGTGTCCGCGATGGCGATCATTCCCTGATTGTCCTCCAGCACCCAGCCGATCTCGCCCCGCACCGATTCGAAATCGGTAACCGCAACGCGACGGATATATTCGATCATCATGAAGGCCAGCTGGCTCGCCATGCGCGACCCCTGAAGCCGCTTGACCACGCCCATCAGCGGCACGCGCATCGTCCGTGCCTTGCCCCGGTGCAGCCACCACAGCAATTTCGCCCAGCCCAACGGGAACAGATTGCCGCCCAACGGCCCGATCGCCTCGTTGAGGTCGGGCAGGGTAATCATGAACGCGACCGGCTCGCCGTCCAGTTCGGCGATGCGGATCAGGTCCTCGAACACGATCGGCTTCAATTTCTTGCCGACATCGTCGATTTCCGGCCCGGTCAGCGGGACGAAGCCCCAATTGTCCGACCATGCGTCGTTCAGGATGCCCAGGATGATCGCGGCCTCCTCGGCGAAGCGCGACTTGTCGACCTTGCGGATACGAATGCGCTCGTTCTTCTCGCCCATCGCGATGATGCGCTGGACCAGCGGCGGGAATTCTTTGGTGATGTCGAGCTCATAGGTCAGCAGGCGCTTGACGGGCTCGAACCCCGCTTCGGCGATATAGTCGCGGTAGACGCGCTTGTGATGCCCCATCATCACCGTCGGGGAATGGTCATGCCCCTGAACCAGCAGCCCCGGCTCCTCCCAGATCGACAGCGAGATCGGGCCGACGACACGGGTCATCCCCTTGTTGCGCAGCCAGGTCTCGGCGGCATTGAACAGCGCGCGTGCGACCGTCGCGTCCTCCGCTTCAAACAGGCCGAAAAAGCCGGTTCCGGGTCCGAACCCCTGCTCGGCAGGCATCTCCAGCGCCAGCCGGTCGATATGCGCGGCGATCCGCCCCACCGGTCGCCCGTCGCGCTCGGCCAGGAACAATTGCGCCTCGGCATGGCTGAACCAGCCATTTTTCTTCGGATCGATCGCGCCCGCGACTTCGCTGCGCAGCGGGGGGACCCAATGGGGATCGCCACGATTGAGCCTATAGGCGAGTTCGATGAAGTCGCGCCTGTCCGTCTTTGTCGTGACCGGGCGGATGGCGAGGGGGGCATTGGCCACGAACGGGACCTTTCGTTGATGAGCGTCAAAGCACTCACGCCAACGCGTGCCCAAGTCAACCGGAGGACGAACGAACGCCGGGGACCTGTTGAAATGCCACGCAATGGCCACGATCTCCTGCCAATGGCCGGACCCATGAATAGCCTAGCCCTTGATGCGGCTCCGCTGGAGCGTGAAGCCGCAGCGCCGGTAGCAGCGGCGAAGATCCGCCTGTCCGGCATGGCCGACGACCGCGCGATGCTGCGCGCGGCGGCGGAGCTGACGCGCGATCTTCAGACGCCCAGCCCACGCATCTACTGGACCGATTTCCTGCTGTCGGCGGCGCTCGGCTATGCCGCGCTGGCGGGTGCGATCCTTGCGCCCGCGCTCGGCTGGGCGCTGGCGAGCGGCGTGGTCGCGGTGCTCGCGCTCTATCGCGCCAGCCTGTTCATTCATGAGATCACGCATCTCAAACATTCCTTGCTGCCGGGCTTTCGCGTCGGCTGGAACCTGCTGCTCGGCATCCCGATGATGCTGCCCAGCTTCATGTATGAGGGGATCCACACGATCCACCATACGCGCACCCGCTATGGCACGGTCGAGGACCCCGAATATCTCCCGCTCGCGCTGATGAAGCCCTGGACGCTGCCGGTATTTCTGCTCGTCTCGCTGCTGATGCCGGTCGGACTGCTGCTGCGCTTTGGCGTGCTGGGGCCGCTGTCGCTCTTCTCGAAGCGGCTTCGCCGCCTCGTGGTCGGCCGCTATTCGGGTCTCCAGATCAACCCGAAGTTCGAGCGCAAGTCGCCCGAAGGCGCGTTCGCCCGCCAATGGCGCTGGCAGGAGATCGGCGCCAGCATCGTCGCGGTCAGCTTGATCGTCATGGTCGCAACCGGCGTGCTGCCGCTCAGACCGTTCCTGACCTATATGGCGGTCATTTCGGGCGTTGCGGTGCTCAACCAGGTCCGCACGCTTGTCGCGCATCTGTGGGAGAATGAGGGCGAGCCGCTGACCGTCACCGCGCAATATCTCGACAGCGTCAATGTGCCGGGCGGCTTCCTGCCCTATCTGTGGGCGCCGGTGGGCCTCCGCTTCCACGCGCTGCATCACCTGCTGCCCAGCCTGCCCTATCATGCGCTGGGCGAGGCGCATCGCCGCCTCTCGACCGCGCTGGGGCAGGAGTCCAGCTATCACGGTGCGAACTATCCCACGTTACGGGGGCTCATGGCGCGCCTCGCGACCAGCACGATGAAGCAGCGCGCAGGCTGAACCGCGACGTGAAGAACGTCCAGATCATCGACGACGCCGATAATGCGACATTCAGCGTTTTTCAGGCGTCCGATAACGAGTTCGCGCTGATCTTTCCGGGCGATTGCGACATGGAACTGGTTGAGCACTTCGTCGACCGTGTCGGTGAAGAGGCGGCGGGCAGGGCGCTAAACCGTATGTGGTCCCGTCCCATCCTCAAGCGCGACGTTAAGGGCATCCACGGGACGCTATTCTACGGTCGGGGTGACCATATCCCGGCTAGCAAGCGCGAAGTTGATTGGGCCGATGACGCGATAAACTCGGCGCAGCGGGATTTGTTCTTGCGCCATCGCTGACCAGCGGCGCGCTACTCCTCGCTCTTGAGAAGCACCGCCTCGCCGATCATCGCGAACAGCAGGAACGGCGCCCATGCGGCCAGGAAGGGCGGGTAGGCGCCGAGATTGCCCATCGCCAGTGCGAAATTGTCGGCCACGAAATAAAGGAAGCCGAGGCCCATCCCCATCACGGCGCGAACGAACAATTTGCCCGATCGCGCGATGCCGAATGCGGCGACGGCGGCCAGCAGCGGCATCAGCACCGACGACAGCGGACCCGACAATTTATGCCATAGGGCGCCCTCCAGCGCCTTGGTCGGGCGACCCGCGGCGCGCAGATCGTCGATCGCCTCGCTCAACGCGCCGAACGACAGGCTTTCCGCATCGACATTCGCCAGCGTAAACTGATCGGGGCGAACGCCGCGCGCCACCACAACGCTGCCAAGCTTCGTCAGCGTGCCCGATTCGACGTCGAACCGCTCGGCGCCCTCGACGCGCCAGCCATCGCCTTCGCGCCGTCCGGTCTTCGCGCGGACCAGCGACTTGAGTACCGCGCCGTCACGCTCATAGATCGTGATACCGGCCAGTTGCGCCGCATCGGCCCGGCCCTTGATCTGCATGGCGTGGATCAAATGCGTCCCCTCGCGCACCCACACATTGCTGCGATCGCCGCGATCGATGGGGAGAGGGCCATATTCGACCTTCTTCCACGCCGCGAGCGTCGCGCTTGAGCGCGATACGATCCGGTCGTTGAAGCTGAACGAGAGGATCGCGACGCCAAGGCCCGCGATCATCAGCGGGGCGAGCACCTGATGCGCCGACAGGCCGGACGCCTTGAGCGCGATGATCTCGCTATTCTGGTTCATCGTCGTGAAGGTGACGATGGTGCCGAGCAGGACGGAAAAGGGCAGAAAGGTCGCGATGATCTGTGGCACGCGCAGCCCGACATATTTCCATACCTGCGCATCGCCATTGCCCGGATACGCAAGGATGCGCCCCGATTCGCTCAGCAGATCGAGCGTCTGGAGGATCAGCACCAGCCCGAACAGAAAGGCGAAGGTGTTGATGAGGAACGAGCGCGCCATGTACAGCGACACCGTTCTGGACGGAAAGAAATCGGTCAGCGCGTGGATCATGTCGCCACTTTCTTCCGTCGCTTGCCAGGCAGATATTTCGCGACCGCCTTCCACGCCTTGGCAAAGAATTTCTCGAGCGCGCCGATCGGCTGGCCGCCGGGGACATAGGCGATGGTGTAGTACATCCACAGCACCAGCCCGGCAAAGATCAGGAACGGCCCCCAAAGGGCGATCAGCGGATCGACCAGGCCGAGGCTGCCCACGTCCTGCGCATATTCGTTGATCTTGTGGTAGGTGACGATCATCACGATCGACAGGAACACGCCCAGCGCCGATGTCGATCGCTTGGGCGGCACGCCCAGCGCCAGCGCCAGCAGCGGCAAGAGCAGCATCGTCGCCACCTCGACCATTCGGAAGTGGAAGGCCGAGCGGCTGGTGTCGCGTTCCTCGTCGGTGACGCCCGGATCGGACCCGATCTTGGCCAGCTGGGGCAAGGTGAGCTCGAGATTGCTGGCGCCGCGCTGTCGGAACTGTTCGAATTTGGGCAAGTCGATCGGCAGGTCGTGCGCGTCGAAGGTCAGCACGCG
The DNA here is from genome assembly GCF_007833215.1 of Sphingomonas suaedae. Lineage (NCBI taxonomy): Bacteria > Pseudomonadati > Pseudomonadota > Alphaproteobacteria > Sphingomonadales > Sphingomonadaceae > Sphingomonas > Sphingomonas suaedae. The sequence goes on along the minus strand of NZ_CP042239.1, from coordinate 1,540,161 downwards.
CGGCGTATCGAATTTGGGGCTTTGGTGGATCAACGTGCCTTTGGTCAGGCGGAAGATGATGACGTCGGGATCGTCGGTACGCAGGAACTGGCCCTGTTCGGCGGTGGCCGAGACGATATCGCCGCCCCGCGCGCGCGCGCTCACGAAGATGCCCGACAGGTCGCGCCCCTCATTGCGGCTCTCTTCGATCCGCAGCGTCATCCGATCGCCCAGATTGGTGAACTCTCCGACCTTGATCGATGCGCCCAGCGCGCCGCTGCGCAGTTCGAACCGCAGCCCTTCGTAATTGTAGCGCGCGAGCGGCTGGATATAGCCGACGATCGCCAGGTTCATCGCGGCCAGCGTGATCGCGTACATGAACGGGACCAGCAGCATCCGGTTATAGCTGATCCCCACCGCGCGCAGCACGTCCAGCTCCGACGTGGTCGCCAGGCGGCGAAAGGCGAGGAGGATGCCGAGCATCAGCCCGATCGGAATGCCCAACCCAAGATATTCGGGCAGCAGATTGGCGAGCATCCGCCACACCACGCTGACCGGCCCGCCCTCGCTTGCGACGAAGTCGAACAGGCGCAGCATACGGTCGAGCACCAGCAGCATCGCCGAGATCAGCAACGTGGAGATCAGGGGGACGGCGATCAGGCGCGCCATGTACCGGTCGAGTGCGGTCATTGGGGGTGGTTTCGCGCCTTCACACTGCCTGTCGCCGGACGATCGACGGGGAGTCCCCGCTATATCGAACGGGGCGCGGAAATCTACCCTGCGGCACTGGTGGCATCGCTTTGCGCGGGGCGCCAGGCCAGAGCATCGACCAGCGCCTGTTCCAGACCCGCCAGTGTGAAGGGTTTGCGCAGCACCGGCCGCCCCCCGAACCGGTCCTGCTCCGCCTCGCCCGCATAGCCGGTGACATAGAGGATCGCGACACCATCCAGTTGCGGCTCGAGCGCGGCGATCATCTCGGGCCCGGTCTGGCCCGGCATGATGACATCGGTGAGGATCAGATCGAGCGTGCGCAGTCCCGCGATGATGCGGGGCGCCTTCAGCGGGTCGTCGCACTCCACGGGGCGGTGGCCCAGCTCCTCCAGCGCGGCGAGTGTCGCGGACAGGACGCGGGGATCGTCCTCGACGACAAGGATGTCGAGCGCGTCGCCGGGCGCGCCCTGCGGACCGATCCGTTCGGGAGCGGCAGACTCGTCCGTCTTCGCGGCATGGCAGGGCAGCAGCATCGTCACCGTCGTGCCCTCGCCAACTGCGGAATCGATCACCACCTCGCCGCCCGACTGGCGGACGAACCCGAAAATCTGGCTGAGGCCCAGACCCGTTCCCTTGCCGACCGGCTTGGTGGTGAAAAAGGGTTCGAAGACCCGCTCCATCACCTCTTTGGACATGCCCGATCCCGTGTCGGTTACCGACAGGCGCACATAATCGCCCGGCGCGCACGCGCCGCCATGATCGCCGTCCAGGGGCACATGACCGCAGGAAATGGTGAGCGTGCCGCGCCCGTCCATTGCGTCGCGCGCATTGACCGCCAGGTTGAGCAGCGCGTTTTCGAGCTGCACCCGATCCGCCCAGACATGCCATCCCGCACTCTCGCAGCGCGTTTCGACGGAAATGCCTTCGCCCAGCGTGCGATCAAGCAAATTGGACATGCCCGCGATCAGCTCGCCCGGCTCGATCGCCTCGGGCGCCAGCGCTTCGGAGCGGGCGAAGCCGAGCAGCTGGCGGGTCAGCGCGGCGGCGCGGCTGGCGCCTTCGGCGGCATTGTCGATATGGCGCGCCGCGTCGCCGGCATCCTCGGGCAGGTTGCGCTTCGCCAGCTCGATTCCGCCCAGCACGACCGCGAGCATATTGTTGAAATCATGCGCGATACCGCCGGTCAGCTGGCCGACCGCCTCCATCTTTTGCGCCTGGCGCAACTGCGCCTCCGCCGCGGCGCGTTCGCGCGCTTCGGCCTGGAGGCTGGCGGTCGCGCGGGCGACGGCGGCCTCGAGTTCGGTCGTGCGGCGGCGCTGCGCCTCGGCCTCTGCGGCGGCGGCGGCGCGTTCGCGCACCGCGCGCAGGTTCAGCCAGCCCAGCACGATCGCGCCGAGGACCAGGAGCACGCCAAACAGCATCAGGTTGCGCGTCTCCGCGACGGCGTCGGCGCCGGTCGCGCGCGCCTGTTCGGCGCGTTGACGAAGACGGACCCGCTCGGCCTCGAAAATCGCGCCGATCTCGCGCGACAATGCGGCAAGATGGGGCGAACGCCGTGCTTCGTTATAATAGGCATAGGCCGCTTGGTTGCGACGGACATTGGTGTTGCGGGCGATCTGTGCGAGTTCGTCTCCGCGCGCCGCATAGGCCGCGCGCAGGCGGGCGAGCCGGTCGCGCTGTCCGGCATCGCTGCGCACGCGGCGTTCCAGCAGCGCGATCTGCCCGCCCGCCGCCTGCCATTCGGCGACGAAGTCACGCCCCACTGCATCGTCTCCCGCGACGACATAGCGGCCGAGCGTCGCTTCGGCGCGGGCCAGCGTCGCACCCAGGCTTTGCGCCAGCACCATCACTTCGTAGCTTTCGGACTGGCGCGACAGCGCGATTTCGCGCTGCCCGTCCGCGAGCCGCTGGTTGGCCACAAGCCCGATGAGGACCGCGATCCCCAGCAGCGCCAGCAGGATCATCGACGCGGCGCGCCAGTCCATCGCGACCACGCGACGCCTGAACTTCTCGAAACCGCCCTCGCTCATGGCGCGGAACCTAGGCTTTGGGTGGCGCGATGGCCAGTCCTGCAACGGTCAGCCGATCACTCCGGTCGCCTGTCCGGCACTCTTGAACATCGCCAGGATGCGCTCGACCTGCTCGGGCGTGTGCTCGGCGCACAGCGAGCAGCGCAGCAGGAAGGTCCCCGCCGGGGTCGCGGGCGGACGCGCCATATTGACGTAGAGCCCGGCCTCGAGCAGCGCCTGCCACATCATCACCGCCTGAACCTGATCGGTCAGGATCACCGCGATGATCGCACTTTCCGCTGTCTCGGTGCCGAGCTTGAAACCCATTTCCTTCAGGCCGGAATGGACCGCACGTGCATTCGACCACAGCCGCTCGCGCTTTTCATGCGCGGTCATCAGCTTGCGGATCGACGTCGCGGCAGTCGCGACCACGCTGGGCGGCAGCGACGCGGTGAAGATATAGGGGCGACAGGCGAGGCGGATCGCCTCGAACTTCGGGTGGTTCGACACGCAGAATCCGCCGACCGTACCGACCGATTTGCTGAAGGTGCCGACGATGAAGTCGACATCGCCCTCGCATCCCTGCGCCTCGTACACGCCGCGGCCGTTGGGGCCGTAAAAGCCCATCGAATGCGCCTCGTCGCTCAGCACCATCGCGCCGTGCTTCTTGGCGACCGCGACCATTTCCTTGAGCGGGGCGACGTCGCCCAGCATCGAATAGACGCCCTCCAGCACCACCAGCTTGCCGGCCTCGGCGGGCAGGCGGCCGAGCCGCTTGTCGAGATCCTCGACGCTGTTGTGGCGGAAGCGGACGATCTCGGCGACGCCCTGCTTGCACCCGTCATAGATGCTGGCGTGGCTGTCGGCGTCGAGAATGATGTAGTCGCCCTTGCCCGCCAGGGTGGAGATCATGCCCAGATTGGCCATGTAGCCGGTCGAGAAGACGATCGCGCCGCTTACGCCATAGAAATCGCGCAGCGCCTGTTCGACCTCCATATGGTCGCGAAAGGTGCCGTTCAGCATCCGGCTGCCATTGGTACCTGAGCCGAACTGGTCGAGTGCCTTGTGCCCCGCCGCGATCACGTCGGGGTCGAAGGTCATGCCCATATAATTATAGGTGCCGAGCAGGATCGTATCCCGGCCCTTGATCACCGCCTCGGTCGGCGACTTCACCTGTTCCATCACGATCGCGAAGGGATCGGTCACGCCGCTATCGAGCAGCGCCTGGCGTTCGGCGATCAGGCCGTCGAACTTGCTCATCAGGTCGGGCTTCGTGCCCTCCAGTGCGGCGGGCACGTCGGCGGTCTGCAGCGCGTCGGTCATTGTGTCAGGCCTTCAGCTTCTGGACCGCATCGACCAGCTGGCCGACGGTTTCGATCTCGGCCTGCATGTTCATCGTGATAATGATGTCGAACTCGTCCTCGATCGCCGCGACGAAATCCATCACGGTCAGGCTGTCCCATTCGAGATCGCCGGCAAAGGTGGTGGAATCGGTCAGTGCGATGCCCTTCTTGTTGAAGGGTTCGATCAGGCCGGTGACGGTGGCAAAGATGTCGTTACGATCGCTCATGCGCGGTCCTTAGAGGTGAGCGGTCCCACTGCCAAGCGATTGCGGCGGAATCGCGGTCAATGCGGGGCGGAGTTGTTACCCGACCACGCCCGCCACCGCCCGCTGCCACCCCGCCAGCCGCGCGTCGCGCGTCGCGGCAGCCATGGCGGGTTCGAACAGCTCCACCGCGCCGCGCATCGCCGCTGCTTCCTCGAGGCTCCCGAAAAGGCCGCATCCCACGCCCGCCAGCATCGCGGCGCCAAGTGCCGTCGTCTCGGTAAAGCGCGGCCGCTCCACCTGCACGTCCAGCAGGTCGGCCAGGTCCTGCGCGATCCAGTCGTTGGCGACCATTCCCCCGTCGATGCGCAGCCGCGACCAGTCGCAACCGTCCGCGGCGAAGGCGGTCTTGAGGTCATGGCTCTGGTGCGCCATCGCCTCCAGCGCGGCGCGCACGACATGCGCCTTGCCGCTCGCGAGGCTGAGCCCGCTGATCGACCCGCGCGCGCCTGGCTCCCACCACGGCGCGCCGAGGCCGGACAGGGCAGGGACGAAATAGACTCCGCCATTGTCGACCACGCTACGCGCCAGCGCCTCGGTCTCGCCCACATCGTCGATCAGCCCCAGCGAATCGCGCAGCCACTTCACCACGCTGCCCGCGACGAACACCGATCCCTCGATCGCATAGGTCCGCTTCCCGCCGAGCTGGCACAGCAATGTCGAGAGCAGCCGGTGGCGCGAGGTGGGCTGGCGATCCCCGGCATTGGTCAGCATGAACGCGCCGGTGCCGAAGGTCGCCTTGGTATCCCCCGGCGTCAGGCACGCCTGACCGATCGTCGCCGCCTGCTGGTCGCCCGCCATGCCGCAGATCGGGATGCGCCCGCCGAACAAAGTCGTCTCGCCGAACCGCCCCGCACAGTCGACGATCTCGGGCAGCGCGCCGCGCGGACAGTCGAACAGATCGAGCAGCCGTCGCTCCACCCCCCGCTGCCAAGGCCCATGAGGAGCGTGCGCGATGCATTGGTGGCGTCGCTGATATGCAAGCCGCCGGTCAGCTTCCAGACCAGCCAGCTCTCGACCGTCCCGATCGCCAGCCGGTCGCCCGCTTCGCGCAATTGCGGCCAGTTCGCCATCGCCCAGGCGATCTTGGTCCCGCTGAAATAGGGGTCGAGCAGCAATCCGGTGCGCGCCTGCACCCCCGGCTCGTCGCCGCGTTCCTTCATCGCGCGGCAGAGTTCGGCGCTGCGCCGGTCCTGCCACACGATTGCGGGCGCCAGCGGCTCGCCGCTTTGCTTGTCCCAGAACACCACCGTCTCGCGCTGGTTGGTGATGCCGATCGCCGCGATCGAGTCGGATCCGCCCGCGCGCTCGACCATCGCCGCCGCGCAATTGGCCGATTCGGCCCAGATCTGCGCGGCGTCATGCTCGACCCAGCCTGGCTGCGGATAGCCCTGGCTGAGCGGCACCGCTTTGCTATCGAGGCAGCGTCCGTCGGGCGCGAACAGCATCGCGCGGGTCGAGGTCGTTCCCTCGTCGATGACCAGCAATATCTCTCCCATCGGGGGCAGGTTAGCGAGGATTACATCGCGCGCAAATCGCGCTAGGAGCGGGAACAGGAAAGGCGGTCTGCGTGGACACGGGAATCGGCAGGGACCATCGCGAGGGAGGAGAGGGCGAACCGCTCGAGTCCGCGCATCACTTCGTCCCCGTCGTGCCGCCCGCCGACCATGAGACCGAGGCGGAGAATCGCCGCGACCGGTTGCTCGCGGGACTGACGCTGATGATCGGCGTCGGTCTCGTCCTCGCCATTCCCTTCGCGCTCAAAGCGGGGTCGCCCTTCTTCCTGCCGCTCACCGCCGCGATCGTCATCGCCATCGCGCTGGTCCCCATCCTCGAATGGCTGGAGCGGCATCGCGTCCCCGCGCCGCTCGCTGCGCTGATCTGCGTGCTGCTGTTCCTCACCGCCGCCAACGCCGCGCTCGCCTCGATCGTCGTTCCCGCCTGGGGCTGGCTGTCGCTGCTTCCCGAGCGGATCGACAATATCCAGTCGAACGTGAAGCCGCTGATCGATTTCTATTCGAATTTCGAGAATTTCGTGAACCGGACGATCCAGGAGCTCGCCTCCTCCCGCCCGATCACTCCGGCCGAGACCGCGGCGGAGGCGCCGCCGCGCTCGATCCTCGAACTCGCGGCGACCAGCGCGCCGACCGCGTTCATCGAGATGTTCTTCGCCGTACTCGTCATCTTCTTCTTCCTCTCGGGCTGGACGCGGCTGCGGCGCGGCGCGATCACCAGCCGCACCAGCTTCGGGGGCGCGATGGCGACGGCGCGGGTGATTCAGGACGTGGTGGACGACACTTCCGCCTATCTCGGTACGATCACCGCGATCAATGTGACGCTCGGCCTCGTGGTCGCGGGGGCGCTGTGGCTGATCGGGATGCCGACACCATTGATGTGGGGCGGCATCGTCGCGCTGCTCAACTATATCCCCTATCTCGGCCCGATCTTCGGCGCCGCCTTCCTCGCGGTCGGCGGGCTGATGACCTTTCAGGACGTGTGGACCGCCTTGCTGCCCGCCGCGATCATGATCGGGCTGCACACGATCGAGGCGAATTTCGTCACTCCGCTCGTGGTCGGGCGGCGGCTGACGATCAATCCGATCATGATCCTCATCTCCTTGAGCTTCTGGGGCTGGGTTTGGGGTACGCCCGGCGCGCTGCTGGCGGTGCCGCTGCTCATCATCATCCAGACCGTGCTCAACGCCGCGGGCAAGCCCGATATCGCCGGCTTCCTGTTCGAGCACGGCACGCTGGTGGCGCGCGGAAACCCCGCCGCGCCACAGCCCCAGCAGGTGCCGCAAAATATGGGTGAAACCGGTGTTGACAGCCCCGGGCCGCCCGGTTAGGTGCCGCGCTCTCGCAAGGGACCGCGCTTCGGCGCTGGAGGCCAAGCGGGTGTAGCTCAGTTGGTTAGAGCGCCGGCCTGTCACGCCGGAGGTCGCGGGTTCGAGCCCCGTCACTCGCGCCACCCCCCTGCAAGGGGTGGCTGCCCCTCTCTCAATCCGTATCGCCGGGCTTCAGCATCACCGCCGCACTCTGTTTGTGGACGCGCTTGACGAAGCTCGTCTCATAGCGCCGCACGGCGGGATCGGTCTGGAAAAGCCGCTCCGCCAGCGCGTTGTAATCGTCCATGTCGCGCGCGCAGATCAGCACGGCGAGGTCGTCCGCCCCCGCCACGTCCAGAATCATCTGCACCGCATCCTCCGCCGCCAGCCGCCCGCGCAGCGCCGCGATTCCGCGCTCCTCGGCATGATCATGCACCTGCACCCGCACCAGCGCGCGCAACCGCCGTGCGGTCAGCTTCGGCGCGAGCACCGCGACATCCGCCGCGATCCACCCCGCGCTGCGCAATCGTCGCACTCGCCGCGTCACCGCCGATGTCGATAGGGGTATATGCGCCGCCAGCTCGTCGGCGGTCGCCAGCGCATTCGCCTGAAGCAGGTTGAGGAGCCGGATATCGAAGGCGTCGAGCTTGCTCATAACCGCGCGACCGCGCTCCTGGATGACGAATTTCGGCACATAGCGCCTCGAGTTCGACTGCAAAAGGCGTGTTAGTCAACTATAACAGTCGGCGAACCGAGGAGGATATGAATGCGATCTCGATTTCTCGTTGCGGCTGGCCTGACGATGGCGGCGCCGCTGATGATGGCGCAGAGCAGCCCGACACCCGCAGCACCGGTACCGGCGACCGAAGCGCCCGCCTTCCCCCCGGCGATCGGCAAGGAGGCGGTGACGAAGCTGGCCGGGGAGATCGAGGCGAATTTCGTCTTCCCCGATGTCGCCAAACGCTACGCAGCCCGGTTGCGCGAACGGCTCGCCGCGGGTGCCTATGATGCGCCCGCCGACGCCGCCGCGCTCGCGCAACTGGTCACTGCGGATCTTCAGGCGGTGGCCCCCGATGGCCATCTGCGTATGCACCCCCCGCGTCAGCCGCTTGCGTCCGGTCCGGCCGGAGGCGCCCCGCGCGACTATCCGCCGCTGATGGAGCAGGCGGGCATGATCGCGCCCGGCATCGCCTTTGTCCGGTTCAACGCCTTCATGGGCGATCCCAAGATACTCAAGGATTTTGCCGCCTTTCTCGACGCCAATGCCGGGGCAAGGACGCTGATCATCGACGCGCGCACCCATGGCGGCGGCGGGCTGGAGGAGATGGACGTGCTGTTTCCCCGCATCTTCACCCGGGCGCAGCCGGTGATGGTGATGGACACCCGCGCATCGGTCGCCGAACAGGGCGGGCCGCTGCCGTTCGCCTCGCTGGTCAAGGTCGATGCGCCGAAGGAATTCCACCGCGCCGAACATCGCGTCACCCCGGCCAGCCCCGTTTCGCCCTGGAGCAAAGCGAAAATCTATTATCTGATCTCGGGCCGCACGGGTTCTGCGGCGGAGCATCTGGCGATGGTGTTCAAGGGCACCGGGCGCGGCACGCTCGTCGGCGTCACCACCGCCGGGGCGGGCCATTATGGCGGCACGATGGACCTGCCCGGCGGCTTTTCGGCCTTCATCCCCTTTGGCCGCAGCTATTTTCCGGGTGGCGATGGTTGGGAGCAGGTCGGGGTGCAGCCTGACATTGCGGTCGCCCCGGAGCGTGCGCTGGTCGACGTGCTGGTGCGCGAAGGCGTCGCTCCGGATCAGGCAGAGGCGCTGTCCGCATCGCACATGCCGAAAGGTTCGATGGAGCATCGCCAGCCCCGGCCGCGCTGACCGCGCGCGGGGGAATAGGGGGCCGCCGCTCTATCCACAGGATCGCCCGGCTGGCCCCTTGCACCCTCCGCACCAGCCGCTACACGCCCCCGTTCACCATTTATGGAGCGGGACATGAGCGACTCGATTTCGGCCGAGCAGCTGCGCCTTCTGATCGAGCGGATCGAGCGGCTGGAAGAAGAGAAAAAAGGAATCAGCGACGACATCAAGGACGTCTATGGCGAGGCCAAGGCGACCGGGTTCGACGCCAAGATCATGCGCACCATCATCCGCCTGCGGAAGATGGAGAAGCATCAGCTCGACGAGCAGGACGCCCTGCTCGAAACCTATCGCGCCGCGCTGGGGATGCAGTAAGCCTTTAATCCTCCCCCTGCCGGGGAGGATTTTCAGGATTGCCCCGCCACCCTAACATGCCGCCTCCCAACCGGAGTGCTCAGCATGATTCTCACCACCACCAGCACCGTCGATGGCCATGCCGCCACCCGCTATCACGGCATCGTGACGGCGGAGGTCATCATCGGCGCCAATGTCTTTCGCGACCTGTTCGCCGGCATCCGCGACATCGTCGGTGGCCGTTCGGGCAGCTATGAACGCCCGCTCAAGGACGCGCGCAGGACCGCGCTCGACGAGCTGAAGGACGAGGCGCGCGCGATGGGCGCCAACGGCGTGATCGGCATCGACTTCGACTATGAGGTGATCGGCAAGAACGGCTCGATGCTGATGGTCTCCGCTTCGGGCACCGCGGTGACGCTCAGCGGGGTTTGACAAGGCCGGTCACCCCGGCCCCCGTGCCGGGGTCCACTCCGCCTCGCGTCGAGCGCTCAAGCCTCTTGCTTCGCGCCTGCCTCCCGGTGGACCGCGGCACAAGGCCGGGGGGCGAAGGGTATTGGCTGAAAAAACCCCCGGTTGCGCCTCAACCCGCCCTTGCCCTAGAGACGCGTAGCATTTGATCTCGGCACCGGCCCGCTCCCCCACCCGGCCACCCATGGAATACACTGCCTTTGGGTGGCCGGGTGCGGGTAGCCCCGCAAAGTACTACTTTGCGGGGACCCCGTGGGGGAGCGGGCCGGTGCCGCCCACTCACAAGAGATACCCATGGCAGGCCATTCCAAGTTCAAGAACATCATGCACCGCAAGGGCGCGCAGGATAAGAAGCGCTCGGGCATGTTCAGCAAGCTCAGCCGCGAAATCACCGTCGCGGCCAAGATGGGCCTGCCCGATCCCGACATGAACCCGCGCCTGCGCGCGGCGGTCAACGCCGCCAAGGCGCAGTCGATGCCCAAGGACAATATCCAGCGCGCGATCGACAAGGCGAGCAAGGGTGACGGCGAGAATTACGAGGAAATCCGCTATGAGGGCTTCGGCCCCGGCGGCGTCAGCCTGATCATCGAGGCGCTGTCCGACAATCGCAACCGAACCGCCACCAACGTGCGCACCGCAGTGTCCAAAAATGGCGGCAATCTCGGCGCATCGGGATCGGTCAGCCACGCCTTCGACCGGGTTGGCCTCATCACCTATCCCGCGAGCGTCGGCGACGCCGAGAAAGTCTTCGAAGCCGCGCTTGAGGCGGGCGCCGAGGATGTGACGTCGAGCGAGGACGGCCACGAGATCTGGACCGCCCATGGCGACCTCCACGAAGTCGCCAAGGCGCTCGAACCCGTGCTCGGCGAAGCCGAAGGCGCGAAACTCGCCTGGCGTCCGCAGACGATGGTCGAGGTGGACGAAAGCGACGCCGCGACCCTGTTCAAGCTGATCGACGCGCTCGACGACGACGACGACGTCCAGACCGTCTGGGGCAATTACGAAGTCTCGGACGAGGTCATGGCGAAGCTCGGCTAGACCTCCCTGTCCGTCCGCAGGATGGGGGACGGAGGCACAGACTTGGCCTTGTGCAGCGAGGACTTGGTCGGAGCTGGGAGAGGGGTGGCGGCTGCATCGCAGCCGCGCGGGGATACCCCGCTCTGCCCCCAGCGTCGCGGGTGAGCAAACTGCCAAGCGAAGAGGGCGAATCGGAAGCGCTAAGCCGCCCGGTCGTCCACCGAGTCCTTGCCCAGCAGCGTGCGGACCCGCCACGCGTCGGACGCCCAGTTGGTGCCCTGCGAAAACGGGATCGATTCCACCCGTGGCGCGCTGTCGATCCAGGGGAACAAGTCGCGCTCTTCGCGATCCATCCGGTCCTCCAGTTCGGCGGTGCGCAGCCGCACCGCGACCGCATAGGCGCGCCAGTCGCGTACCACGACGTCGGGCGGGAAGCGCTTGGTATGCGCTGCAAAGCGCGCATAATCGACCGTGGTCGACTGGCAGAAGCGCTCGGCGGCAAGCCGCGCTTGCGGGTCTGCGTGCAGCCGCAGCCGAGGGTAGATCATCCGGTCCTTGAGCGTCAGTGTGCGCAATAGCGTGCGTGTAAAACGCCACCGCGCGTCGTTCAGCTCTTCGACGCCGGGCGGGTCGAACTGCCGGGCCAGCGTCGCCATCTCGACATTATACTCTCGCAACCGGCGATGTTCGGCAAAAAAGGGATCGAGATCGGACACGGTACAAACCCGCTTTCATGACTCCGGAACGACAGGGCGACATCGGATCGATGCCGGGACAGGCTGGCGCGCGGTCCATTTGTCTTTTAGGGCGCGGAGATGGCTAGAGGTCGGGCAACCAGCAGAAATACGTTACGGGACGCACCGCGCGCGGTAAGGCGATGAGCCCGACGCGCCTGATTCTCGGCCTCGATCCAGGACTCGGCACCACCGGCTGGGGGCTGATCCGCGCCGAGGGCAACCGCCTCAGCCATATCGCCAACGGCCAGCTCAAGACCGATGCAAAAGCGCCACTGCCCCGGCGGCTCGCGCATCTCGACGCAATGCTCGCCGCGCTGGTCGCCGATCACGCCCCCGATGGGGCGGCGGTCGAGGAGGTGTTCGTCAACTCCAACCCGCAATCGACGCTCAAGCTCGCCCATGCCCGCGGCGTCGCCATCGCCGCAGTCGCGCGCGTCGGGCTGGATGTTGGCGAATACGCCCCGCGCCTGGTCAAGAAGGCGGTGGTCGGCACCGGCACGGCGGAGAAGGCGCAGGTTCACGCGATGATCGTCCGCCTGCTTCCCGGCACGAAGATCGCGGGCGCCGACGCGGCCGATGCGCTGGCGGTCGCGATCTGCCACGCGCATCATCTGGGGAGCGCGCGCGCGCTGGGACGGTGACGGGCGCTTGTCTGTTTCCGCTTTCCTACAACAACCCGTTCCGTTTATGTACCACAGATGCGGGGCGCGGCGCCTGTTGGCGATCCGGATCGCGCGCGGCTGCGGAAGGCCGCGATAGTGTAAAGCGAGTGTAAACTTTGGATTTGGCGACACCGGCATGATCGCGCATTTGAACGGCCACCTCGCCGCGACCGGCATCGATCATGCGGTGATCGACGTGAACGGTGTCGGCTATCTCGTCGGCGCCTCTGCGAAGACGCTGGCGGCGCTGGGCGCGCTCGGCGAGTTCGTGACCGTGCATACCGAGATGCTGGTCGCAGAGGATTCGATCCGTCTGATGGGCTTTGCATCGGCCGAGGAACGCGACTGGTTCCGCCTGCTCACCGGCGTGCAGGGGGTAGGGGCCAAGGTCGCGCTCGCGATCCTCTCGATCCTTTCCCCCGCCGAAGTCCAGACCGCCGTGGCGCGAGCGGACGCTGCGATGATCGCGCGGGCGAACGGCGTCGGCCCGAAGCTCGCCCAACGCATCGTCAACGAACTCAAGGACAAAGCGGGTGGCATCGCGATCGGCAGCGGCGGCGCGGGGACGGCGGCTCCGGCCAGCGGCGCGGCGAACGACGCTGTGTCGGCGCTGTTGAACCTCGGTTTCAAGCCTGCGGAGGCGAGCAGCGCGGTGAGCGCCGCAAGCGACGAACTGGGGCCAGGCGCCACCCTGGACGCACTGGTCCGCCTGGCGCTGCGGAAGGCGGCGAAGTGACGGCTATTCTTCCCTCCGTCCGTCATGCTTGGGCTGAAACCGCTGAACCGACGCCCGCCGCAGGGTGGATGCTGAAACACGTTCAGCATGACGGAGTGGGGGGAGGCAAATGACTGAGCCTGACCGCATCCTGACCGCAGCCCGCCGCCCCGAGGACATGGACGCCGCGCTGCGTCCCAAGTCGCTCGACGAATTCGTCGGCCAGCGTGCCGCGCGCGACAATCTGCGCGTATTCATCGACGCGGCGCGCCAGCGTGGCGATGCGCTCGACCATGTCCTGTTCTTCGGGCCCCCCGGCCTTGGCAAGACCACACTCGCGCAGATTATCGCGCGTGAAATGGGCGTGGGGTTCCGCGCCACGTCCGGGCCGGTCATCGCCAAATCGGGCGACCTCGCGGCACTGCTTACCAATCTCGAGGATGGCGACGTCCTCTTCATCGACGAGATTCATCGCCTCGCCCCAGCGGTCGAGGAAGTGCTCTACCCCGCGATGGAGGACCGCGCGCTCGATCTGATGATCGGCGAGGGGCCGTCGGCGCGGAGTGTCCGCATCGATCTGCCGCGCTTCACTTTGGTCGGTGCGACCACACGGCAGGGGCTGCTGACGACGCCGCTGCGCGATCGCTTCGGCATTCCGGTCCGCCTGCAATTCTACACGGTCGAGGAACTGACCCGCGTCGTCACCCGCGCCGCCAGCCTGCTCGACCTGGCGATCGCAGAGGATGGCGCGGCGGAGATTGCCCGCCGCTCGCGCGGAACCCCGCGCATCGCCGGCCGGCTGCTGCGCCGCGTGCGCGACTTCGCCAATGTGCTGGGCGAGACGACCGTCCACGCCAAGGCTGCGGATGCCGCGCTCACCCGGCTGGAGGTCGACGCGCTCGGCCTTGACGCGATGGACCGCCGCTACCTTGCCATGATCGCCGACATCTATCGCGGCGGCCCGGTCGGCGTCGAAACGCTCGCCGCGGGCCTGTCCGAACCGCGCGATACGGTGGAGGAAGTGATCGAGCCCTATCTCATCCAGATCGGCCTGATCGCCCGTACCGCGCGGGGACGGTGCCTCAATGCCGCCGGGTGGAAACATCTGGGTCTAAACCCGCCTGCGGGAGCGCAGGAGGGGCTGTTCGACGGCAAATAGAAGTTGAAGGAAAGCGCCGGGGAACGGCGCTTTCCCCCTCCTCGTCAGTTGATCCGCGCTTCCTGCAGCCCGTCGACAGCCTTGCTGACGAGAATATTCACCGCCACGCGGCGGTTCTGTGCCTTGCCTTCGGGTGTCATATTGTCCGCCAGCGGATCGGCTTCGGCCATGCCGGTCGGGGTCAGCATCCGATAGGGTTTCCAGCCGCAGGCCTGTTGCAGGTGATTGACCACCCGGGTCGCGCGCTTTTCGCTCAGTTGCTGGTTGAGCTCCTGGCTGCCCGTCGAATCGGTATAGCCGACGACCAGCAACAGGGCGTTGTCCATGCTCTCCGCCTGGCTCGCCGCGGCGCACAGTTCGGCCTTGGCCTGTGCGGTCAGCACCGCCTTGCCGGTGTCGAAGTTCACATTGGTGGTGCCCTTGACATTATACTGGTCGATATTGCCGACGCGACCGCGCAGAGCCTCGGTCGCTGCGGTTTGTTCGGCAAAGCCCTGGCTGGTGCCTGTGCGGATCATCGATGCGGTGCGCAGGTCCTTGTTCGCGATCCTGACCTCGCTCGCGACCAGCCCACCGCCGAACTGGCGCGTCTTGACCGTCACCGGCAGACCGTTGAGCAGCGCGTCGCTGCTCCGTTTGGTGCGGGCCAGGCCCAGAAACCCGCCGGTCGACCGGATGTCGGTCGCATCGGTGACGGCGACGATAACGGGCGCACCGTCGGCGGTGGTGACCTGAACCTGATTGCCTTGGCGGGCCGAAATCATCCCCTCGACTTCCGGACCTTCGGGCATCTGATCCAGCGGCGGCAGCGCCTCGCCCTGGATCGTCACCGAATCCTCCGGCGTCAGGCCGGGCTGTTCCTGCGCGGCAAGGCCGGTCGGCGCGGCGGTGGCGAGCATCGCGACCAGCAACAGCTTTTTGGGGTGATTGGAAATGGCACGCATGAAGCTACTCCTACAAACTCATCCCGCTCTGGGGCCTGGGGCTAAGTCTGCGGGCGCGAAATTGGTTCCGGGGGGTGGGCCGAGGGGGGAGGCGACCGGAGGCTGGAACGCGGCGGGGCGATGCAGCCGGTGCGATGGGGGACATGTCCAGAAAGAAAAAGGCGCCGGGATTGCTCCCGGCGCCGTTACGGTCTGGCTGCGGTTGCGGCTGACTTCAGGCCGCCTTCGCCCGCGATGCACGTTTGCGCTCGTGCGGGTCGAGGAAGCGCTTGCGCAGGCGGATCGTCTTGGGCGTCACCTCGACCATCTCGTCATCGTCGATATAGGCAATCGCCTGTTCCAGCGTCATCTTCTTCGGCGGGGTCAGGCGGATCGCATCGTCCTTGCCCGACGAGCGGACGTTGGACAGCTGCTTCGCCTTCATCGGATTGACCTCAAGGTCGTCCGGCTTGGCGTTCTCGCCGATGATCATGCCTTCGTACAGCGCTTCGCCATGCCCGACAAACAGGATACCGCGATCTTCCAGCGTGTTGAGCGAATAGGCATTGGCCTCGCCCGCGCCGTTGGAGATCAGCACGCCGTTCTTGCGACCCTCGATCGTGCCCTTGAAAGGCCCGTATTTCTCGAACAGCCGGTTCATGATGCCCGTGCCGCGCGTGTCGGACAGGAACTCGCCATGATAGCCGATCATGCCGCGGCTGGGTGCGCTGAAGGTGATGCGCGTCTTGCCGCCGCCCGACGGGCGCATGTCGGTCATTTCGGCCTTACGGATGTTCATCTTGTCGACGACCGTGCCCGAATGCTCCTCGTCCACGTCGATGATGACGGTTTCATACGGCTCCATCTTCTGGCCGTCTTCCTCACGAAACAGCACCCGCGGGCGGCTGATGCCCAGCTCGAACCCTTCGCGGCGCATCGTTTCGATCAGCACGCCCAGCTGAAGCTCTCCGCGACCTGCGACCTCGAAACTGTCCTTGTCCTCCGCTTCGGTCACCTTGATCGCGACGTTCGATTCGGCTTCGCGGAACAGGCGGTCGCGGATCATGCGGCTGGTGACCTTGGTGCCCTCACGCCCCGCCATCGGCGAGTCGTTAACGGCAAAGCGCATCGACAGCGTCGGCGGATCGATCGGCTGCGCCTGGATCGGCACGCTGACCGACGTATCGGCGATTGTGTTGGAGACCGTAGCGACGGCGAGTCCGGCAAGGCTGATGATGTCGCCCGCCTGCGCCTCGTCCACCGGCACGCGATCGAGGCCGCGGAACGACATGATCTTCGACGCGCGGCCGGTTTCGATGATGTTGCCGTCCATATCGAGCGCATGGATCGGCTGGTTCACCTTGACCTTGCCGCTGGTGACGCGACCGGTAAGCACACGGCCAAGAAAGTTGTCGCGGTCGAGCAGGGTGACGAGGAAGGTGAAGGGCGCGTCGACGTCCAGCGCGGGCGGCGGGACATGATCGACGATCTTCTGGAACAGCGGCTTCAGCGTGCCCTCGCGCAGCGTCGGATCCTCATTGGCATAGCCGTTGCGGCCCGAAGCGTAGAGGACGGGGAAGTCGAGCTGTTCGTCGGACGCATCGAGCGACACGAACAGGTCGAACACTTCGTCCAGCACCTCCTGAATGCGCTCGTCGGGACGGTCGACCTTGTTGACCACGACGATCGGACGCAGCCCGAGAGCCAGCGCCTTGCCGGTTACGAACTTGGTCTGCGGCATTGCGCCTTCCGACGAATCGACCAGCAGCACGACGCCATCGACCATCGATAGGATGCGCTCGACTTCGCCGCCGAAATCGGCGTGGCCGGGCGTATCGACGATATTGATCCGGGTGCCTTCCCAATCGATCGAGGTCGGCTTGGCGAGAATGGTAATCCCGCGTTCCTTTTCGAGGTCGTTCGAGTCCATCGCACGCTCTTCGACGCGCTGATTGTCGCGGAACGTGCCTGACTGGCGGAAAAGCTGATCGACGAGCGTGGTCTTGCCGTGGTCGACGTGGGCGATGATCGCCACGTTGCGAAGGTTCATAACTGTTCCTGGATGGCGCTGAAATGCGGTTCGGGCGCGCCCATAGCGGAAATTGTGCGGCGCGGGAAGGGCTTCAGTCCTTTGGACGCGCGCGCCGCTTCTCGACGATGTCGACGCGCACGTCCGTCAAGATCAGCTTCCGGTCCCTGATAGCGAAGTCCAGCAGCGCGTCGCCGCCGCTGGGGCAGCAGTTCGCGTCGCTCTCGCGCCACAGCTTGCTGGCCGCGCCCAGCCCCTCGAAATCATAGTCGACGCCTTTCCAGATGCCGAACCCCTTGGGCAGCTTCGAGCCCAGGCTGTCGCGCCAGCTTTCAAGTTCGATGTCCTGCCAGCTCTTGCTGGCCTCGTCCCATTCAAACAAGAGGTCGGCATTGCCGTTTCCCGTCCCCATCACCCGGCCGGGGACCCAGATCATGCCGTCCTGAGTGAGACGCGGCGGTTCGAAGAATACGCCGTCGAACGACCATCCGATCAGTTTTGCGGTGCCAAAGCCGCTGCCCGCCCAAAGGACGATCCCCGCGCCGACGCCGTCCTCCGACGAGGCGCCGTCCATCATTTGCCAATAGATCGACTGGCCGGTCTTGCTCCACAGGATGCCGGAGGAGGTGACGCGACACCTCTGATCGAGCCATGTCGCCATACAGGTCTCGCCGCGTGCTGAGGGCGTCTTCACCATTTCGCGGACGGACTGGGTCTGGGCGAGCGCCTTGTCGAGATCGGCGATCTGATCGCGGAACCGCTGTGCCAGTTCGACGTCCGACAGCGGCTTGCCCTCATAGTCGCGCGCCTGTGCAATCTCGCGCAGCGCCGCCTTTCGCCGTGCTTCCCAGGTTGCGGTGCGGTTACCCGCCATCAGCACGGCGGCGAATTTATGTGCCAGCTCGGCACGCAGCGGGGCGAGGGAAGCGGTATCGCACACCCGCGCGGAATAGGTGTCGAGGCACCGTGCGGGCCCTCGAATAGCTTGCGGCGCGGACTGGACGGCCGATGCCGGGGGAAGCGCAAGAGCGACCAGCATGGCAGTCGCGAAGAATTTAGCGCGCATGTACCTCCGTCGGGGAGGGCGCGTCGCCCGCAGGCTGGACCTTCAGGCGATAGACCTTGCCCATGTCGACCAGAATCGGGCTTGCCTCGGCAGCCGAAGCCACCGGCACCCAGACCGCGATCGAACCGGCAATCATCATCCTGAGCCTGCGTTCCATGACTCCTCCATAGCGCCGAAATACTAACAGGCTGCTAGCCCCCAACCACTGACATTCGCAGTCAGTTGCACGATAGTGGAAGTGTATTATATTTGCGACACACTTGAAGGCGACGCGGTTCCCGTTCATCTAGGGTGGAACCGCTGGAGGATGCGATGGCGACCGAGACTGCGACTGCCGAAAAGACCGACGATCTGGTGCTGACTGCGCCCGAGCCGCTGAAGGAGCGACCGGCCGAGAAAATGGCGGGACTTGTCCCCGTCGACGAGGGCAAAAAGGGTGAGCTCATCACCCGGGTCGAAACCTTCATCGACGATCTGGTGGCGCAGGACGTCAACTCTCCGGAGTTCGGCAAGCGAGTCGATGCGATCACCGCGATGGGATCGAAAGAGATTCGCGATGCGGCGGGCCAGTCCAACCGTTTCCTCGACCGTCCGGTGCGGGCGATGGACAAGGATGCGGGCGTCGGCAAGGATCTGGCCGAACTGCGCCGCGTGGTCGAGGATCTCGACCCCGGCAAGCGCGGCGACCTGACCCAGCGCAAGAAGCTGTTCGGGATCATCCCGTTCGGCAACAAGCTGCGCAACTATTTCGACAGCTACAAGTCGAGTCAGGGCCATATCGCCGCCATCCTGAAGAGCCTGCAGTCCGGCAAGGACGAGCTGCTGATGGACAATGCCGCGATCGATGTGGAGCGGCAGAATCTGTGGGCGGCGATGGGGCGGCTGGAACAGATGATCTATATCTCCAAGGAGATGGATCAGCGTCTGGAAGACAAGGCCAACGAACTGGATCACAGCGATCCGGCCAAGGCCAAGGCGATCCGCGAGACCGCGCTCTTTTACACCCGCCAGCGCACCCAGGACCTGCTGACCCAGATGGCGGTCACGGTGCAGGGCTATCTCGCCCTCGATCTGGTGAAGAAGAACAATGTCGAGCTGGTGAAGGGCGTCGATCGCGCCAGCACCACGACCGTCGGCGCGCTGCGCACAGCGGTGACCGTGGCGCAGGCATTGACCGCGCAGCGGCTGGTGCTCGACCAGATCACCGCGCTCAACACCACCACCGCGAACATCATCGATTCGACCGGTAAGCTGCTCAAGGACAATACCGCCCGCATTCACGAACAGGCGGCGTCTGCGACGATTCCGATCGAAACGCTGCAGCGCGCCTTCCAGAATATCTATGACACGATGGACGCGATCGACACGTTCAAGGTGAAGGCGCTCGACAATATGAAGACCACGGTCAACGTGCTGTCGAACGAGGTCGAAAAGTCCAAGGGCTATATCGCCCGGGCGGAGGGCGCGTCGCAGAACCAGATTTCCGGAAACAACGAGACGTTCAAGCTGGAGGCGCTGTAAGTACCCGTCATGCCGACCGAGATCGACCGTCAGATTGACCGCGCCAGCGAAGTGCTCAACCGTTCGCGGGAGCGCTATACGAACCTGACCGCGCGCGCCAAACGCCGCCGCGACGCCGAGATTCTGGGCCGGGTGGGCCGGATCGGGGCGGCGGCGGGGGCGATCGTCATCGGCGCGATGGTGCTGGGCTGGTTCATTCCGCTGGGCATGGGCGGGGCGTTGCTGGTGATGGCGGCACTGATCGCTACGACGTTGTTCTTCGGGTTGATGCCCACCAGCCGCGAGGTGACGCCGGAGAAGTTCGGCGCGGTGTCGCTGGCGACGCTGCCGCTGCAGACCGAGGAATGGCTCGACCGCCAGCGGCCGAGCCTGCCCGGAGCGGCGATGCCGCTGGTGGATACGATCGGGGTGAAGCTCGAGACGCTGGCAGGGCAATTGCGGACGCTGGATGAGAGCGAGCCTGCGGCAGCCGAAGTCCGCAAGCTGGTCGGCGAGCAATTGCCGGAGCTTATCAAGGGCTATCAGCGCGTGCCCGACAATCTGCGCGGGGTCGACCGGTTCGGCCAGTCGCCCGACAAGCAGCTGGTCGAGGGGCTGGCGCTGATCGACCAGGAGATCGCCCAGATGTCGGCCCAACTGGCGCAGGGCGATCTGGACGCGCTGGCGACGCGGGGTCGCTATCTCCAGATCCGCTATCGCGGCGACGACGCGATCGAATAGCCCGGCGTCAGGGCTTGCCGAGCGCTTCCACTGCCCTTGGCCGCAGGCGGTCGGCGGCGGCGGCGTGGATGCCGGGGGCAGTCGCCAGCAGGCCGAAGCTCTCGCCGCGCGGGGTGTTGAAGCGCAGTTTCTTTCCCAGTGCGTCGGTCACCGTGGCGCCAGCTTCCCGCGCGATCAGCACGGCGGCGGCGATGTCCCAGTCGGCACCCCAGCGGAAGGTGGCGAGCAGATCGGCCTCGCCCGCCGCGACCATCGCCATGCGCAGCGCGATTGAATTGGGTCTTGGGACCATGACCAGGTCCTGATCGACCGCTGGAAGATCGTCTGCGGGAACGCGAGCGCCGGGCAGGTCGGCGCGTCCGGATGCCGCGATCTGGTCGCCGCCGCGAGTGGCGCCCGCGTCGCGCACTCCGATCCAATGCTCGCCGCGCGCCGGGGCGTCGAGCACGCCGATCACCGGCTGCCCGTCCTCGACCAAGGCGATCGACACGGCCCAGCCCGGGCGACCGCGCAGATAGTCGCGCGTGCCGTCGATCGGATCGACCACCCAGACGCGGCGGTGGGAGAGGCGGGCGAGATCGTCGGCGGTCTCCTCCGAAAGCCAGCCAGCATCGGGGAGCAGTGCGGAAAGCCGCGCGCGGAGCAGCTCGTCGACCGCGAGATCGACCTCGCAGACGAAATTGTTGGGAGACTTCTCCCATTTGCGAACGTCGGTGCCGAACCGGGCGTGCGCCAGCCGTCCCGCCTCGGCGGCGACCGCGCTGACCGCCCGGGCGAGGCCGTCAGCCACTGGCCACCGTCATTCCGTCGATCCGCAGCGTCGGCACATTGATGCCGTAGCGCAGTTCGAGATCGTTGGCGGGAACGAGCGCGCGGAACATCGCCTGAAGCGTTCCGGCGATGGTGAACTCGCTGATCGGCCGGGTGATCTCGCCGCCCTCGATCAGGAAGCCGGCCGCGCCGCGGCTATAGTCGCCGGTGACGAGGTTGACGCCCTGACCCGATAGTTCGGTGACGTACACCCCATAGTCGATATCGGCGATCAGCGTTTCGACCGGCAGCTTGCCGTTCTGCATCGTGAGGTTGCTTGGGCCGACCGAGGGGGCGCCGCCGATGCCGCGCACCGCATGGCCGGTTGGTTCAAGGCCGAGCTGACGCGCCGATGCACTGTCGAGCAGCCAGGTTTGGAGCACCCCGTCCTCGACCAGTGCGACCGGCGACACGGGCAGGCCCTCTCCATCGAACGGGCGCGAGCGCAGGCCGTGGGGTCGATGCGGATCGTCCACGACTGATATGTCCGGGGCGAAGATCGGGCTTCCCATCGCGTCGAGCAGGAAGCTGGTCTTTCGGGTGATCGCGCTGCCGGAGATCGCGCTGCTCAGATGGCCGAGCAGGCCGTTGCCGACGCGCGGGTCGAACACGACCGGCATCGCGCCGCTGCGCACCCGGCCCGCGCCAAGCCGGGCGACCGCGCGTTCGCCCGCGCGGCGGCCGATCGCTTCTGCGGACTCCAGATGCCGGGCGTGGCGGGCGCTGTGATAGGCGTAATCGCGCTCCATCGCGCCGGTTTCGCCCGCGAGTACGCTCGCCGAGATGCTGTGGTTGGACGCGGCATAGGCGCCGGTAAAGCCATGGCTGGTGGCGAGCGCCCAGATGCTGCGGCTGGCGCTGGCGCTGCCGCCTTCGCTGTTGGTGACCCCGGGAACGGCGCGGGCGGCGTCCTCGGCGGCAAGCGCGGTGGCGCGAAGGGTCACGGGGTCGGCGAGCGCGCCATCGTCGAGGTCGAGTTGCGGCACGTCGCCCTGGAGCAGGCGTCCGGCGGGAGCGAGACCCGCCCATTCGTCCTCGGGTGCCTCGCGCGCCATCGCCACCGCGCGCTCGGCCAGCGTATCGAGCGCGGCGGGGCTGAAATCGGTGGTCGAAATGCTGGCGGACCGGGTGCCGCAAAACACGCGCAAGCCAAGTTCCGCGTGCTCCGCCCGGTCGACATCTTCCAGCGCCCCGAGCCGGACCGATACCGAGAGCGATTCTCCCGCGGACAGCATGGCATCGGCGGCGTCGGCGCCTGCACGGGTGGCGCGGGCAATGGCGTCGTGGACGCGGGTCTGGGCTTCGTCGGGGGTCAGCATCGCGGCGATCTAGGTATTCGGGGGGCGAAGGTCAAAAGGCTGTCGTCCCCACGACGAAGCAGGCGGCGAACATCAGCAACCCGGCATTGCGATTCGAGCGGAAGCGCTGGAGCGCATTGGCGCCATCCGCAGGAGCAAGCGTCGCGACCTGCCAGGCGAGATGCAGCGCCATCGGCGCGAGTGCGGCGAGGACGAGCGGGTCGGGGCGAACCTGCCACAGCGCCGTCGCCCAAAGTGCAACGGCGAGTGTGTAGAACAGGGCCACGCCCGCTTTTACCCGGCTGCCGAGGCGCCGGGCGGACGAACGGACGCCGACCAACGCGTCGTCCTCGACATCCTGAAGCGCGTAAATTGTGTCGTATCCGATCACCCAGGCGATGCACCCCGCATAGAGCAGCAGGGCAGGGGCGGGCAGCTCGCGCGTGATCGCCGCCCAGCCGACGAGCGCGGCCCAGGAGAAAACGAGACCCAGCCACGCCTGTGGCCACCAAGTGATCCGCTTCATGAAGGGGTAGGCGGCGACCAGGATGAGGCTGGCGAGCGCGATCGCGGCGGCGAAAGGGTTGAGCTGGACCAGGACGATCAACCCGATCAGGCAGAGCGACATCAGCCAGATCCACGCGGCCTTGAGGCTCACTGCGCCGCTCGCCAGCGGGCGGCTGCGGGTGCGGGCGACCTGACGGTCGAGATCGCGGTCGACGATATCGTTATAGACGCAGCCCGCGCCGCGCATCGCGATGGCGCCAAGCAGGAACCACGCGATCATGTCCCAGCGCTCCACCGCGCCGCCGGACAGGGCGATCGCCCAGGCGCCGGGCCAGAAGAGCAGCCACCAGCCGATCGGCCGGTCGAACCGGGCGAGCAGCGCATAGGGGCGGGCGGCGGCCGGGAGCAGTCTCATCAGACCGCGATGCTGGGTGTCGGGAACGGTCTGTGCCGGATCAGTCATGGACGAAGCTGACACAGGCCAGACGAAACTGACAAAAAACGCGCTGTTGTACGCGAGGGTGTAAGGTCGGAGAGAAGGCCGGGATCATCGTGGCGTGCTGCCACAGGCCGGGGTGTGTAGGACAGTCTTTTCTCGGGAGTTTGCATGGTTCGCGTCGGGATTGTCGGGTTCGGGTTCGCGGCGCGGACCTTTCATGCGCCGCTGATCGGTGTGGTGGAGGGGATGGAGGTCGTTGCAGTCGCGTCAAGCGACGCAGCGAAGGTTCATGCCGATCTGCCGGGCGTTGCGGTTGAGTGCGGTCCCGCGGCGCTGATCGCACGGGACGATCTCGACCTGATCGTGATCGCTTCGCCCAATGATACCCATGCGCCGATTGCGGCGGCGGCGCTGGCGGCGGGCAAGCATGTGGTGGTGGACAAGCCCTTCACCGTCACGCTGGACGAAGCGCGCGGGTTGATCGCGCAAGCGGAGACCGCCGGGCGGGTGCTGAGCGTGTTCCACAATCGGCGCTGGGACAGCGATTTCCTGTCGGTGGCGAAGGCGATCCGCGCGGGACAAGTGGGCGAGGTTGCGCAGTTCGAATCGCATTTCGACCGGTTCCGGCCCGAAGTCCGCGACCGCTGGCGAGAGCGGGCGGTACCGGGCGGGGGCATCTGGTTCGACCTTGGGCCGCATCTGGTGGATCAGGCGCTGTGCCTGTTCGGCCTGCCCGACTGGGTGCAGGGCGATATTGCGATTCAGCGGGTGGGCGGACAGGCGGACGATTGGGCGCATGTCGTGCTGGGCTATGGCGCGATGCGGGTGGTGCTGCACGCGTCGGTGCTGGTTGCAGGCGGAACGGCACGATTCACGGTGCATGGGCAACGCGGGTCGCTGGTCAAGGCGCGGATCGACCAGCAGGAGGCGCAGTTGCTGGCCGGTGTCGTGCCGGGCAGCGAAGGTTGGGGCGTGGACGACGATGCGCTGACGGTGTTCGATGGGGCGGGCGAGCGGCGGGTTGCAGCCGAGCGCGGGGACCAGCGGCGCTATTACGCGGCGATCCGTGACGCCATTCGCGGCGATGCGGCCAATCCCGTGCCGGGGATCGAGGCGCTGGCGGTGATGGCGGTGATCGACGCGGCGCAGCGTTCGTCGGAGCGCGGCGCGCGGGCCGAACTAGCGCTGAGCGACGCCGAGCGGCTTGCCTATGGGGTTTCGCGCAGCTCTGTATACCCCACACGGTAGATCATCCGGCACACCACGGGTCCAGGAATGGCGTCGCAGCGTTCAGCCGGAAACGCGGTATGTCGCCAGTCTGCGATTCGCCCGGATTAGTGTTTATTATGCCACGAAAATGCGTGATCGGCCCTCCGTTTAGCGCAAACAGGTTCGTATCGTCGACGGCACCGGATTCGACATCGCGGAGGAATTTTCGCGCGTTGCGGTCACAGCTGCGCAGGATTTGCTGGGTGATCGAGCTCCCGCTGTCGCTCGTCGCGTAGCCGAGCGTCAGCCGCTCTGCGAGCATAGCATCCTCGAACAGCGGTTCGTCGCGTGCATTGATCGCTGCATGGCAATTTTGAGCGTGATCGGTGACGATGAGATAGCGCGCGGCGCCGTCGAAATCGGGACTGCCGACGATCGCGTCCTGGAGTAACAGCCAGGCGAGCCGCTCCTGTTCGCTGGCCAGACCGCGAAACTCGTAGCCGATCGGATGCACGATGCTTAGCAGGGTCTCACCATTCGCCTCGATCCCGGTGCGGATCGAGCAAACCGCGACGCTGGCGAACGAAACGGGGGTCCCCGCAATCAATCGGGTGTTGGTATCAACGACGAAGATGAAACGATATTGGGCAAGGGCCTGGGCTTCACGCATCATTGCCGGGGGACCGGTCAGCGGGATGCTGAAGAGGCTCTTCTCGCGCTTTTCGCCTCGTGGCCGGTGCTGGCCGGCCCGGACATGGCGCGGCGACAAGGCCCTGCCGCCGCTCATCATCTCGACGATGCCGTTCGGACCGATGCGCACTTGGTCCACCGCCACAGGCACGTCGAATTCGAAGGTCAGTGTATCCGAGACAGGGTGACGGCTCATTTTGCCGATCTAGTTGTTTTGGATAGCATTGCCATGGCGAGCGTGACGAGGCGCGACGCGCTGACTAGGAAGGGCGCATGATCGCCACCCCCGCCTGGCCCCCGCAATCGACCCCGCGCCTGTTCGTCGAGCAGGAATTGACTGAGGGCGAGCATCGCCGGATCGATGGACAACAAGGTCACTATCTGGCCAGCGTGATGCGGCTGAAGGCGGGTGATCCGGTCAAGCTGTTCGACGACAAGACCGGCGAATGGCTGGGCGTGGCGACCGAAGTGCGCAAGCGCGACGTGACGCTGGAGGTGCGCGAGCGGCTTCGCGAGCGCGAGCCGGTGCCCGACCTGTGGCTGTGCGCCGCGCCAATCAAGAAGGGGCGCATCGACTGGGTAGTCGAAAAGGCATGTGAGCTGGGCGTGGCGCGCGTGGCCCCGGTACTGACGCGGCGGGCGGTGGTCGACAAGCTCAACCTCGACCGGCTGCGCGCGCATATGGTCGAGGCGGCGGAGCAATGCGGACGCACCGCGCTGCCGCAACTCGTGGAGCCGGTGAAGCTGGCGGCGCTGCTGCGCGACTGGCCGACGGGGCGGGCGCTATTCTTTGCCGATGAGACCGGCGGGGCACCTGCGCTGGAGGCGATGCAGGCGCATCCCGGCCCGGCGGCGATCCTGGTCGGTCCCGAAGGCGGCTTCGACGCCGAGGAGCGCGAGGCGATCCGGGTGGTTTCGCAGGGGGTGGGGATTTCGCTGGGGCCACGGATTTTGCGCGCGGAGACTGCGGCTGCGGCGGCGGTGAGCCTTTGGATGGCGGCGGCGGGGGATTGGTAGTCATAAAATCCTCCCCGTGCCGGGGAGGACTTGATATTTCCCATCCCGATTTGGGTATTTCATTCCCTCTTTCGCTGACGCGCGCGCATCCCTAAATGGCCGCAATGAGCACAAAGACGGTTTCAAACAGCAACGCGCCTGTCATCGAGAGCCGTCAGATGCTCCTCGATTATTTTGCCGGGGGCGAGAAGCCCGCCGCGCGGTGGCGGATCGGCACCGAGCATGAGAAGTTCGTCTATGCCGTCGGCGACAATCACGCGCCCTCCTATGACGAGCCGGGCGGGATCCGCGACCTGCTTGCTGAGCTGACCCAGTTCGGCTGGTCGCCGGTCGAGGAGGGGGGCAAGGTGATCGCGCTGGCCGGGCCCGACGGCAATGTCAGCCTCGAGCCTGCGGGGCAGCTGGAACTGTCGGGCGCGCCGCTCGACAATCTGCATCAGACCTGCGCGGAGACCGGTCGCCATCTCGAACAGGTCAAGGCGGTGGGCGAGAAGCTGGGCCTTGGTTTCCTGGGCCTTGGCATGTGGCCGGACAAGAGCCGCGCCGAGCTGCCGATCATGCCGAAGGGCCGGTATGGCATCATGCTCAACCATATGCCGCGTGTCGGGTCGCTCGGCCTCGACATGATGCTGCGTACCTGCACCATCCAGGTGAACCTCGATTATGCTAGCGAGGCCGACATGGCGCAGAAGTTCCGCGTCGGCCTTGCGCTCCAGCCGCTGGCGACCGCGCTGTTCGCCAATTCGCCCTTTACCGATGGCAAGCCCAACGGGTTTCTGTCCTATCGCTCGCATATCTGGTCGGACACCGATCCCGCGCGCACCGGAATGCTGCCCTTCGTGTTCGAGGATGGGTTCGGCTATGAACGCTATGCCGACTATGCGCTCGATGTGCCGATGTACTTCGTCTATCGCGACGGGCGCTATATCGATGCGGCGGGGCTGAGCTTCCGCGACTTTCTGAAGGGCGAATTGTCGGTGCTTCCCGGCGAGAAGCCGACGATGGACGATTGGGCGGATCATCTCTCTACCGCGTTCCCTGAAGTGCGGCTCAAGACCTTCCTCGAAATGCGCGGCGCCGACGGCGGACCGTGGGGCCGGATCTGCGCGCTGCCGGCTTTGTGGGTCGGGCTGCTCTACGACAACCAGGCGCTCGACGCGGTATGGGACCTGGTCAGGGACTGGGACATGGCCGGACGGCAGGCGTTGCGCGATTCGGTGCCCAGGCTGGGCCTCGATGCGCCGTTGCCGGGTGGCGGCAAGCTGCGCGACATTGCCGGGCTGGTGATCGAGATCGCCGGGGCGGGGCTGACCGCGCGCGCGCGCTTCAATTCGGCGGGCGACAGCGAAAACGGCTTTCTCGACCCGCTGCGCGAGATCGTACGGAGCGGCAAGGTGCCCGCGCAGGCGTTGCTGGATCGCTATCACGGCGAATGGCAGGGCGACGTCACGCGCATCTATGACGAGACGCGGTTCTAGGGTTTCTGCTGCGCCGCCGTTTCCCACGCGGCGCGGACCTGAAGCGCGAAGATGCCGCTGAAGTCGCGCATCTCCCGCTGAGCCTTTGTCCCGAAGTCGCGATAGGCCGCGGCACGTTCGAGACCGGCGCGGGTGACGATGCGCACCTGAGCGAGCGCGGCAGCGGCGTCGCGGCGCCCGTAAAGCAGCATCGCGGCATAGGCGAGTTCGGCCTGGACGCGTTCATAATGCGTTGCGGCGCGCGTCTCACGGACGATCTCGACCGCCTCCCGCATCATGCCGAACGGGTCCCCCTTGCCCTCGCGCGTCAGTACCATCGCTTCGAACATCATCGCGCGGCCGACGAGCGGATGCCGCTTTCCGAACGCCTCCTGCAACGCCTTGCGCGCGGTGCCGAACGCCGCTTGGGCAGCGGGGATATCGCGCACGCCGAGCAGCGTGGAACCCCAGTCGAGATAGGCGGTTGCGGTTTCCGGGTGGGTCAGCCGCAGATGACGCTCCAGAACGGGGATCGCTTCGCGCCACAGCGTATCGGCTTCCCCGAAGCGCTGATAGCCGTCGAGCAGGCGGGCATAGGCGACCTTGGCGCGCGCGGTCTGCACATGCTGGTCGCCGAATTGCTTGCGCCGCAGGTCGAGCGCGGCGCTGGTCAGCGCAAGCCCTTCGCCGGGATCGACAAGCGGCGTGAGATCGAGATAGGCGCGGACAAGACGGTCCGGGTCGCCCCCGCCGTCGAGCAGATCGGTGATGACCGCGCGGTGCAGTTTCTCTGCGGCTTCGGTCCGGTCCATTGCGGCGAGGAAGCGGGCCTTGCGCGCTCGGGCATCGAGCAGGACGTCGGGCGGCTGCGTTGCGAGCCCTTTGAGCGCGCGGTCGTACAGCGGTTCGGCCTCGGCTGTCTGCCCCATACCGGTGAGCACGTCGGCGAGCGAGAGCACGATCCGCGCTGTCGCCGGATCGTCGGGGCCATAGGCGCGGGTGACGTCGATCAGCGCCTGTCGCGCCAGGGGAAGCCCCTCGGCGATGCCGGGCGAGTCGATATAGGAATCGATCAGCTTGGCGGCGGCGCGGAACTGGGCGCGCATATGGGCAGGCGTTGTGCCGTCGTTGCGCCAGATCGAGACCGCGGTGCCATAGCGCGCAGCCGACATGCGATAAAAAGCGGTGCCGCCGCGGACTCCGGCATCGCCTTCGATCTCGGCGATATCGGCCATTTCGAGCCAGAGCGGCGCGTTCAACGCACCAACCCGGTCGATCTCCGCCTGTTCGGCGGGGGTGATGGTTCCGGCTTCCGCCTTTTCGTGCAGCGGCCGCAGCGGTGCGGTACGGGCTTCCATCGCCGCGTTCACATCGCGACGCGCCTGATCGGCGATCCTTGCCGCGCGATCGGGGTCGGTCGGGATCAGCGCGCGGGCTAGCGCGAGCTGAAGGTCGAGGCAGCGGTCTCCCTTGGGCGCCGTCGCCTTGCAGCGATCATGCGCCACCTCAAGCTGCGTCAGCGTCGCACGGGGTGGCACGGGCGCGCGCTGGGCGGCAACCGCCGGCGTGGCGAGGACGAGCAAGGGCAGCAGCGCGCGCATCCCCGTCAGACTAGCAGCAGGACTGTCGTCTACCAGTGACAATCACTGATGGCCCGGAGGTGCCCGGGAATGGCTTCAGCCGACGCGCAGACCCATCGCCCGCTGTACGTCGCGCAGCAACGGCGCGGCGAGACTGGCGGCACGTTCGGCGCCCTTGCGCAGCTCCGCGTCGACGGACCCCTTGTCGGCGATCAGGCGGACCATCTCGTCGCGGATCGGGCCGAGCTTGGCGACCGCGAGGTCGGCGAGCGCGGGCTTGAAGCTGCCGAAACCCTGTCCGGCATATTCCGCTACCACATCGTCGGGCGTGCGGTCGGCGAGCGCGGCGAAGATGGTGACGAGGTTCTTTGCCTCGGGCCGGTCCTTGAGCGACTCCCAGCTCGCACCCATCGGTTCAGGATCGGTCTTGGCCTTGCGGAATTTCTGGGCGATCGCGTCGTCGTCGTCGACCAGGTTGATCCGCGCCGCGTCGGAGGGGTTCGATTTCGACATCTTCTGCGTCGCATCGCGCAGCGACATGATCCGCGGCGCGGCCTTGCTGATCAGCGGTTCGGGTTCGAGCAGCAGGTCGGTCTTGTAGTCGAGGTTGAACTTGGTCGCGATGTCGCGCGCCAGCTCCAAATGCTGTTTCTGATCCTCGCCGACGGGCACGTGCGTCGCGCGATAGAGCAGTACGTCGGCGGCCATCAGCACCGGATAGTCGTACAGCCCGACGCTTGCGCCCTCGCGGTTCTTGCCCGCCTTGTCCTTGAACTGGGTCATGCGGTTGAGCCAGCCGACGCGCGCGACATTGTTGAGCAGCCAGGCGAGTTCGCTATGCGCGGGGACGCGCGCCTGGTTGAACAGGATCGAGCGGGTGGGGTCGATGCCGCTGGCAATCATCGCCGCGCTCACCTCGAACGTGCTGTCGGTGATTGCGGCCGGCTCGCTCCACTCGGTCAGCGCGTGGAGGTCGGCGATGAAATACATCGATTCGCCGCCCGCCGCCTCGACATCGGCCTGCATCCCGACCCATTGTTTGATCGCGCCGAGATAGTTGCCGAGGTGAAGGTTGCCCGTGGGCTTGATGCCGGAAACGACGCGCATGGTTGCTCTCTAACGATGGTTCAGGCGGAGCGGCGGCGCAGGAACCGGAGATCCTCGCGCCGGAACGCGCCGGTTGCGAAACAGGCGACCGCGTAAAC
This sequence comes from Sphingomonas suaedae, assembly GCF_007833215.1. NCBI lineage: Bacteria > Pseudomonadati > Pseudomonadota > Alphaproteobacteria > Sphingomonadales > Sphingomonadaceae > Sphingomonas > Sphingomonas suaedae. The sequence goes on along the minus strand of NZ_CP042239.1, from coordinate 1,509,594 downwards.
GATCCCGCCCACCGCGACCAGTAGCATCATCGACAGCGCGCGCGCGGTCCAGCTTCCCTGAAGGTCCGGCGTGAACAGATCGGTGAGGAAATACATTACCCCCCCCATCGCCAGCGCCGCCGCGACCAGCCGCCAGATGCGGCGTGACAATTGCGCATCGACCGTGAAATGCCCGCGCTTGGCGAGGCCGTGAAACAACAGCCCGGCATTCACCCAGGCGGCGATCGCGGTGGCGAGCGGCGGGCCGATATGCTGAAGCGGCACGATCAGCGCGAGATTCCCAATCAGGTTGATACCGATCGCGATCGTTGCGAAGCGCACCGGAGTTCGGGTGTCCGACCGCGCATAGAAGCCCGGCGTCAACACCTTGACCAGGATATAGGCGGGCAGACCCAGCGAGAAGGCGGCGAGCGCCTGCGCGGTCCTGCGCGTATCCTCCGCATCGAACGCGCCATGCTGGAACAGCGTCGAGACGATGGGTGCGCCGCAAATCACCAGCGCGACGGCGGCGGGCAGGGTGAGGAACAGCGCCAGTTCGGTGCCGCGATTCTGGGTGTGCATCGCCGCGCCGTCATTGCCTGCGCCCAGCTGGCGGGCGATGGTGGGGAGCAGCACGGTGCCAAGCCCGATGCCGATCAGGCCCAGCGGAAGCTGGTTCAGCCGATCGGCATAATAGATGTACGAGACCGATCCTTCGGCGAGTAGCGACGCGGCGAGCGCGGTGGAGATGACGAGGTTGATCTGCGTCGCGCCCGCACCTGCGGCGGCAGGGCCGATCAGCCGGAGCAACCGTTTGACCTCAGGGCTGAGGCGGGGACGGCGCAGCTTCAGAACAATGCCGTTCAACCGGCAGGCGATGATGAGCCAGAGCAGTTGCGCCGCGCCCGACACCATCACCGCAATCGCCTGACGCCAGGCGGTGACCATCGGATCGGGATCGTTGAAGACCAACAAGGTGGAGATGACGAAGATGTTGAGCAGGATCGGCGCGGCGGCATTCGCCCAGAATTTGTGGAGCGAATTGAGGATACCGCCGAGCAGCGACATCAGGCTGATGAAGAAGAGATAGGGAAAGGTGATCCGCGACAGCGCGACCGCATAGGCGAACTGGTCGGGCGTCACGTCGTTGAACCCGCCCGACAGCATCCAGACGACCGGGAAGGCCGCGATCTCCATCGCGATGGTGAAGACCAGCAGGACCGGGAACAGCACGGACAGCGCCTCTTCGGCGAAGCGCAATGCGGGCTTCATATCGCCCTCCGCCTCGCCCAGCTTGCGGCTGAAGAGCGGGACGAAGGCGGCGCTGAACGCCCCCTCCGCCATCAGCGAGCGGAAGAGATTGGGCAGGCGGAAGGCGATCAGGAAGGCGTCGGAGGCGAAGCCCGCGCCGACATAGCGCGCGAACAGCGAATCGCGCACCAGCCCGAGCACCCGGCTGACCAGGGTCAGCCCGCCGATCGAGCCGAGCGCGCGGAACAGGTTCATGGATTGGGTCCCGCGCGCGCCGGGATCACGCCTGTCCGGCTTCCCCGCCTGCCTGAAGCTGGCTGTCGTGCTGCGCGCGCTGCTGTTCGTACAGACCGTTGAAATCGATCGGCTCCAGCATCAGCGGCGGGAAGCCGCCGTCGCGGACCGCGTCGGCCAGCACGCGGCGCGCGAACGGAAAGAGCAGGCGCGGCGCTTCGCCCAAAAGAAAGGGCTGAAGATGCTCTTCGGGAATGTTGCGGATCGCGAACAGGCCCGAATAGGAAAGATCGACGATGAACGCGACCTGGTCTTCCATCTGCGCGCGCACATCGATCTTCAGCGTTACTTCGTGCACGTCCTGAGCGACTTCGGCGGCGCCGATGTTGAACTGGACGTCGAAAGCGGGCTGGCCCTGAATCTGGTAGATGGCGGGCGAATTGGGATTCTCGAACGAGAAATCCTTCACATATTGCGAGATAACGCCCACCGAAGGCGCGGTGTCGGCGCCGTTCGCCAGCGGATCGCCATGGGGCGCTGCGTTTTCTGGCGTATCCATGATCTCAAAGGTCCTTTACAGTCTGGGAATTAGGTCGCGGTGATCCGCGCTCGAATGACCGCCGCGCCTAGCAGGGGCGGATAGCGGATTCAACGGGCGAGCGTCGTCCCTGCGACCGGATTTGAATACTGACGTTATCCTGCCTATGTGAGAGGCAGAAAGAGGTGCCAAACGTGTATCTAGTGATCCTGTTCGCGGCCATCGCGGCCTTCCTGGCGCTCCGCCTCTACTCCGTGCTGGGCAAACGCACGGGGCATGAACAGCCCCTGCCGCGTCCCGCGGAGGAGCGTGTCGGCGCGCCGCAGATGCCGCGTACCATCGATATGCCGGCCGAGGTCCGCGAAACCGGCCCGCGCGCTGTCGATACCGGCGCCGAGGGCGGCCTGCGCGCCCTGATCGCCGCCGACCCGGCGTTCGACGTCAACCAGTTCGTGGAGGGTGCGAAATCCGCCTATCGCATGATCCTGGAAGCATTTTGGAAGGGCGACCGCGAGACGCTGGACTGGCTGGTCGAGGCCGAGGTGCGCGAGAGCTTCGTCGCTGCGATCGACGCGCGCGAGGCAGCGGGCGAGACGCTGGACAATCGCCTGATTTCGATCGAGCGCGCCGCCATCTCCGAAATCTCGGTCGAGGGTCGCGTGGCGCGGATCACGGTGCGCTTCGACGCCGATATCGCCGCGATCACCCGCGACAAGGACGGCAACGTCATCGCCGGATCGCTGAGCGACGCGGTCGAGACGCACGACGTGTGGACATTCAGCCGCGATCTTGCCAGCGGCGATCCGAACTGGAAGCTGAGCGACACCGACGAAGCCTGAACCGCGATGCGGCAATAACGGAGTGACCATGCGCGTTTGGGGGGTAGCGGCGCTCGCCGCGCTGTTGGGGGCCTGCTCGTCCGGAGTCGTGCCCGCCTCGCGGCCAGCGACCGGCGCGCCGCCGCCGTCGCGTCCATCGACCTCGATTCCAGTGCGCCAGCCGGTCGCCGCGACGCCGCTGGCACCCGCACCGGCGCCTGCCGCTCCCGCCACTGCTACCACCGCCGCGATGGCGGGATTGACCGCCGGACCGCGGGTCGACGATCTGCCGATCACCATGGCGGCCGCCGCACGCGCGCTGGGCGCGTTCAAGATCAGCTGCGCGACGCTGATGCGCCGTACCGACGCCACCGGGCTGACCCGGGGCGAGGATTGGCGCCCCGCGTGCGACGCCGCGCGCACGATGCAGGACCGCGATGCCGCGACCTTTTTCGCGCGCTATTTCGAAACGGTGCAGATTGCCGACGGCAAGGCGTTCGCGACCGGCTATTACGAGCCTGAAATCGCGGGATCGCGGACCCGACGACCCGGCTATGAGGTTCCGGTCTATGGCCGTCCCGCCGATCTGATCGACGTCGATCTCGGCACCTTTTCCGACGCGCTGAAGGGCAAGTCGATCCGGGGCCGGGTGGATGGCACCCGGTTCGTCCCCTATCATGACCGCACCGCGATCGAGCAGGGTGCGCTGGCGAATCGCGGTCTCGAAATCGCCTGGGCCGCCGACCCTGTGGAGCTGTTTTTCCTCCAGATCCAGGGATCGGGCCGCCTGCGCCAGCCCGACGGATCGGTGATGCGGATCGGCTATGCCAGCCAGAACGGGCGCGACTATACCGGCATCGGCAAGCTGATGCTGGATCGCGGGCTGCTCGAACGCGGACAGGCGTCGATGCAGGGCATCATGGCGTATCTGCGCGCGAACCCCGAACAGGGGCGGGCGATCATGCGTGAGAACAAGAGCTATGTGTTCTTTCGCGAGCTGACCGGGCCGGGCCCGCTGGGCGCGCTGGGCGTGCCGGTCACGGGACTTGCCAGCGTCGCCGCCGATCCCAAATTCGTGCCGCTGGGCGCGCCGGTCTTCCTGTCGATGGATCGACAGGACGCCAACGGTCTGTGGGTGGCGCAGGATACGGGCGGCGCGATCAAGGGCGCCAACCGCTTCGACACCTTCTGGGGGGCAGGCGACGATGCGCGCGCGATCGCGGGCGGCATGTCCGCGCGCGGCACCGCCTGGCTGTTGCTGCCCAAGGGGACGCTGGCCCGCCTGACCGGCAATTGAGCCGTGACCCGGCCGCCGCGCACGATCACGCCGGAGGAGCGGGCGCTGTGGCAGCGGGTGGTCGCAAGCGTGAAGCCGATTGCGAAACGCCCTGCTGGCCCCGCCTCTTCAGGGGAGGGGCTTGGGGTGGCGCGTCCGCGTCTTACCGAGACCGAAGTCCGTGTGGAAAGGCCCCAACCCAACCCCTCCCCTAAAGGAGAGGGACTTAAGAAGGCGCCCTTGCCGCCGCCGCCGCGCGACACGCTGGACGGCGGGTGGGACAAGCGGCTGTCGCGCGGGCTGGTCGTGCCCGACGCCACGCTGGACCTGCATGGGCATACGCTCGCGAGCGCCCATGCGTTGCTCGACCGCGGCCTTGATCGCGCCATCGTGCGGGGCGATCGGCTGCTGCTGCTCATCACCGGCAAGCCGCCGCGTGAAGAGTCGGACCGGCCCCATGCGCGCGGGGCGATCCGGGCGGCAGTGCGCGACTGGCTCGCGGCATCGCGCCATGCCGATCGGATCGCCGCCGTGCGCGGCGCGCATCCCCGGCACGGGGGGCAGGGCGCGCTCTATATCGTGTTTCGACGCGACCGGTCGCCAGCGCGAAAATTTTAACTCTTTGCGTCCACTATCCGCCGATCGTCGGGATGGTCCGGCTTGGGTGGGGGTCGCAAAGCCGAGATGGAAGGATTCTCGCTCAAGAGTCGTGCGATCGCGTTCGCGATCTGCGCCGGAGCGTTCGTTTTCATCCTGGCGCTCGCCGCGACCTCGCGGGGGGCGTTTGATGTCGCCAGCACCAGCCGCGCGCTGATCGCCGCGATCATCTGTGCCGCGATGTGCTGGGCTTATGCCGAACGGACCATCGCCTCCACCGCCGAAGCGATCGACGCTGCGATCCTGCGCCTGACGCGCGCCGCCAATGGCGATCTGGAAAGCGAAATCCCGCGCGAGGTGGAGCTGTGCGTCCCCCCGCTCGCCAAGGCGATGGACGGGCTGTTCCGCCAGCTGCACAGCAATCTGGAAAGCGTTCAGCGGCTTGCGCTGTACGATCCCGTTACCGGCCTTCCCAACCGCACCCATTTTCGCCGCAGCTGCGAGCGGATGCTGACCGAACTGCCTCCCGATGCGATGGCGGCCCTGTTCTTCATCGATCTCGATCGGTTCAAGGCGGTCAACGACACGCTGGGCCATGCGGTGGGCGATCAGCTGCTGGGCATGGTAGCGAACCGGTTGCGTGCCGTGGCCGACCGGTTCGCGATCGACGGCGATTCGCGCCAGCCGCTGATCGGTCGCCTGTCGGGCGACGAATTCACCATCTATTTTCCCGAACTGGGCCATCTCCGCGACGCCGACCGGGTCGCGCGCGGCATCCTGTTCGCGCTGTCCGAGCCATTCGACCTGGCCGATCAGGAAGTGTCGATCGGCGCGTCGGTCGGCATTGCGATGCGGCCCGAACATGGCACGTCGCTGACCGATCTGATGCGCGCCGCCGACGCCGCCATGTATCACGCCAAGGCGCAGGGGCGCGGTCGGGCGGAGCATTTCACCGACCAGCTTGCCGCCGAAATCGCCGAGCGCGCGGTGCTGGAGAGCGATTTGCGCGCGGCGGTGGAACAGGACCAGTTCACTCTGGTCTATCAGCCGCAGGTGAGCGCGAGCGACGGCCGGATCGTCGCCGCCGAGGCGCTGCTGCGCTGGCAGCACCCGACGCGCGGCCTGTGCCTGCCCGGCAGTTTCATCCACCGCGCCGAGGAGACCGGCCTGATCGTCGAGATCGGCGAATGGGTGGTCAAGCATGTCGCGTCGACCATCGCCCGTTGGGGCGAGATCGGGATCGAGCAGCGGCTGGCGGTGAATATCAGCCCACGCCAGCTGGATCACGCCGCTTTCTTCCGCCGGTTGCGGGAGGCGATGCAGGCGGCGGGGGCACCCGCGCGGCTGCTGGAACTGGAAATCACCGAGACGCTGGCGATGCATTGTTCGAGCGAGGTGATCGAGGCAATCACCGCGCTGCGTGCCGACGGGGCGAGCGTTGCGGTGGATGATTTCGGCACCGGCTATTCGAATCTCGCCCGGCTGCGCGACCTTCCGCTCGACCGGGTGAAGCTCGATCGAAGCCTGGTCGAGAATGTCGCGACCAATGTCGAGGCCCGGACGATCGCCCAGGCGGTGATCGGCCTGATCCACGGCATCGGTTGCGAGGTCGTGGCGGAGGGGATCGAGACTGAAGCACAGCTTGAAGTGCTGCGGGTCATCGGCTGCGACGTGCTTCAGGGCTATGTCATCGGGCGGCCGATGCCCGAAGCCGCGTTCCTGGGCTGGGCGCAGGCCGAACCGCGCCGCGCGCTGCGGGCTTAGGGTCCTACCTCCGTTTGTGCTGAGCTTGTCGAAGCACCGAAGCGCGGGCTAGCGGCCCTTCGACAAGCTCAGGGCAAACGGGGGTAAGGCGGTGTTCGGCGCGAAAACCCGCGCCAGCACGCCCGCATAAATCCGCGTCAGCGCGTGTAGATCCTCCAGCGCCACCGCTTCGTCCAGCTTGTGCATCGTCGCGTTGAGCAGGCCGAACTCGACCACCGGACAGATGCGGGAGAGGAAGCGGGCGTCCGACGTACCGCCGCTGGTCGACAATTCCGCCTCGACCCCGGTCTCCGCGCGGATCGCTTCGCTTACCAGCGTCGAGAGCGCGCCCGGTTCCGTCAGGAACGCCTCGCCATAGACGCGGCCCTGAACGATCCCCGCCGGGGCGTGGGTGTGGACGATGCGCTCGATCCGCTCGATCAGGTCGTGACCCCGGTGCAGATCGTTGAAGCGGATGCTGATCCGCGCCGCCGCCTTGCCGGGGATGACGTTGGTCGCCGGATTGCCGACGGCCAGGTCGATCACTTCGATATTCGAGGGCTGGAACCAGTCGGTCCCTTCGTCGAGCGTGATCGCATCGATCTCCGCCAGCGCGCGCACGAGGCGGGGGACCGGATTGTCGGCGAGATGGGGGTAGGCGACATGGCCCTGCCGCCCCGGTACCGCGATATCGATCACGGTCGACCCGCGCCGCCCGATCTTGATTGTGTCGCCGAGGCGATGCGCGGAGGTCGGCTCGCCGACCAGGCACAAATCGGGGGTCAGGCCGCGCTGTGCCATGCGGTCCATCAGTGCCAGCGTGCCATAGGTGGCGGGGCCTTCCTCGTCGCCGGTGATGATGAGGCTGACCGTGCCGCTGGCGGGGAGTGTAGCGAGCGCGGCAGCGAAGGCGGCGATCGCGCCCTTCATGTCCACCGCGCCGCGTCCGTAGAGCAAGTCGCCGCGAATCGCCGGCTCGAACGCGTCCGAGGCCCAGCCCTCGCCGGGCGGAACGACGTCGAGATGCCCGGCAAAGGCGAAATGCGGTCCCGGCTCGGCGGTGCGGACGGCCAGCAGGTTCTCGACCGGTCCGTCGGGCGCCTCACCCACCACGAATCGTTCGACAGCGAATCCGAGCGGGAGCAGCGCCGCCTCCAGCACATCGAACACCGTACCGCGCGCGGGGGTGATGCTGGGCGCGGCGATCAGCGCCTTGGTCAGTGCGACGACATCGGGCAAGATAGGCTCCTTCTACGGAGGCTCCATTGCCCAAGCTCGATCTCGACACAATCCCGCAGACCAACGCGACCGGCTATCCGCCCGAACATGCAGGCGTGGTGGAGGGCCGCTGGTATCGTCGCCTCGCCCTCGCGTCGGGGCTCACCGATTTCGGCGCGAGCCATGTGACGCTGAAGCCCGGCGCCTGGTCCGCCCAGCGCCATTGGCATGAGGGCGAGGATGAACTGGTGGTGATGATCGCGGGAGAGGCGGTGCTGGTCGATGATGCGGGCGAGCATGTGATGCGGCCCGGCGACGTCGCCGCCTTTCCCAAGGGCGATCCCAACGGCCATGTGCTGCAGAACCGCAGCGACGCCGATTGCGTATTCGTCGCGATCGGTCGCTCGGCGGCAAGCGACTGCCATTATCCTGATATCGACATGCACCTGTTCAATGGACAGGGGTTTCGGCGCAAGGACGGGAGCGGGTTTTAAAGCCCCTCCCCTTCAGGGGAGGGGGGTGGGGCCTATCCTCTAGGCGCGTCGGTCTCGGTGAGACTGAGACGCCCCACCCCCCACCCCTCCCCTGAAGGGGAGGGGCTTAAGGTGTCTCAAGCCGGTTCCTGCTCGAACTGCTCGATGACCCATTCCTCTTCCTGCGCCCCGGCGATCCAGTCCTGCATCCAGGGGTGTTGCAGCACGGCGTTCATGTACGCGGGAGCAAAGCGCGCGACGGGGAGCGAGTAGGTGACGAAGCGCGTGACGACCGGCGCGAACATCAGGTCCACCGCGCCGAACTCGCCGAACAGAAACTCGCCGTCGCCGCCGTAACGGGCGCGGGCCTGCGCCCAGAGTTCCATGATCCGCTGGATGTCGTGCATCACATCTTCGTCCGGCGTTTTCGGCGGATAGACCTGGCGAATGTTCATGCTGTGCTTGCGGCGCAGCGCGGCGAAGCCCGAATGCATCTCCGCCGCCATCGACCGCGCCATGGCCCGCGCGGCATTGTCGGTGGGCCAGAAGCGGTCGCCGCCCGATTTTTCGTTCAGATATTCGACGATGGCGAGGCTGTCCCATACCACGGCGTCGCCGTCCCACAGGATCGGCACCTTGCCCGATGACGGCGCGAATTCGTCGCCCTCGCGCCGCTGGTCCCAGTCCTGATCGTAGAGCGGCACCACCACTTCCTCGAACGGCAGGCCCGAGAGCTTGCAGGCGAGCCAGCCGCGCAGCGACCAGGAGGAATAGGCTTTGTTGCCGATGAAGAGCTTGAGCATGGCGCGGGGATAGCGGCGGGGCGGGGCAGGGGCAACAGCGCGTCGAATCGCTTGCGCAAGCGTGCGTCTGCCGACAGGTTGGGAGGCGCCGGAGGGGCGGGCGGGGGAAATGAAAATGTCACATCTGTTCATGGCGATACTCGCCGGATTTGCGACGGTCGGGGCGTCGCTTCCCTCCCAGGATCCGGCGCCTGCCGCGCCCAAGCGCGCGCCGCTGCCCGTCGAGGCGTTTGCCGACATGCCGCAGCTGGAGGACCCGAAACTGTCGCCCGACGGCAAGCGCCTTGCCGCCAAGATCGCGATCGGCGGCACCCAATATTTCGCGGTGCTGACGTTCGGCAAGGAGGGGCCGCCACAGCTGCTCGGTGCGGGCAAGGCGGACGTCAACTGGTGGCGCTGGGTCAATGACGACTGGCTGGTCATCGGCATCGGCCAGAGCGTGCCGGTCGAGGGCGACGAATGGTATGTGACGCGCGCGATTGCCTATCAGCCCACGACGAACAAGGTAACCCAGCTCGCCCCGCGCGACGTTGCGCAAAAGGGCGACGACATCATCTGGATGGCGCGCGACGGCAGCGCGCGGGTGATGCTGGCCTATCAGACCTCAATCTATGTCAACCGCGATGGATTCTGGCCCAAGGTCGAGGAAATCGACCTCGACACCGGCAAGCGCCGGACGATCCTGACCGGGCGGACCGGGGTGATGGACTGGTATGCCGATGGCGCGGGCGTTGTGCGCATGGGGATCGGCTTCAGCGAGGACGGACGGTCGCGGCGGCTGCTCTATCGCGACAGCAACACTGCGATGTTCCGCACGATCGACAAGGCGCGACGGGGCGAGGACCGGCTGACCGTCCCGGCCTTGTTCCTGGAAGACAAGACCAAGGCGCTGGTGATCGACGACGACGAAGCGGGCTATTCGGCACTGTATGAGCTGGACCTGGCGACGCTGGAGCGCGGCAAGCAGCTGTTCGCCAGCAAGGGATATGACATTTCGGGCCTGATCACCGATGCCAATGGATCGGGCTTTCTGGGGGTCGCGGTCGAGGAGGATGCGCCTGACGTGCGCTGGGTCGATCCCGATATGCAGGCGATGCAGGAGACCGCATCGTCGCTGGTGAAAGGTGCGAAGGTCAGGATCGTTTCGACGAGCAGCGACCGCAGCCGGGCGATCGTCGCGATCGGCGGGGCGGATGCGCCGGGCGGCTATTACGACTTTGGCCGGGCCGAAAAATCGATGAATCCGCTGGGGTTCAACAATCCCAGCATCCGGATGAAGCGGATGCACCCGGTGCGGACAATCCGCTACAAGGCGCGCGACGGCCTGGAGATCGCCGCGATCCTGACGACGCCGAAGGGGCGATCGGGCAAGCTGCCGTTGATCGTGATGCCGCATGGCGGCCCGTTCGCGCGCGACAGCGAAAGCTGGGACTGGTGGACGCAATTCCTGGCCGATCGCGGCTATGCGGTGATCCAGCCCAATTATCGCGGGTCATCGGGCTATGGCACCGCCTTTGCGCGCCGGGGCGAGGGTCAATGGGGCCTGGCGATGCAGGACGACCTCAACGACGCAGTCACCGAACTGGCCAGGCTGGGCATCGCCGATCCCAAGCGGGTCTGCATGGTCGGCGCCTCCTATGGCGGCTATGCGGCGGTGCGCGCGGCGCAGCGCGACGGTGCGCGCTATCGCTGCGCGGTTTCCTATGCCGGGGTGTCGGACCTCAACCGGATGATGAAGCATACGCGCAACTATCTGCACAGCGGCGCGCGGAGCGACTGGCTGCGCGAGCAGGCGCCGGACCTCAAAGGGGTATCGCCGCTCAACTTCCCTGAGGAATTCACCATCCCCGTGCTGCTGGTGCATGGCGAGAAGGACGCGGTGGTGCCGCCGGTCCATTCGCGGCTGCTCGCTGATCGGCTGAAAAAAGCGGGGAAGGACGTGACCTATATCCGCCAGCCCGAGGCCGACCATCATTTCAGCCGTGGCGAGGACAGGCTGGAATTCCTGAAGGCGATGGAAGCGTTTCTGGCGAAGCATAACCCCGCCTGAGGGGGCTGCTCGACCGGCGAGTGTATAATCTGGATTGCGCTACAGCCGTTTGCCCTGAGCTTGTCGAAGGGCGGTACCCCCTCGTCACTGAGCGCAGGAGCGGTGCTTCGACAAGCTCGGCACAAACGGAAGAATGGGTCGGATTTAACGCCCGATGCTGGCAATTCCTCCCCTGAGCCTGCTCAGGGGAGGGGGACCGCCGCGAAGCGGGGGTGGAGGGGCGGCGGACGCAGACCGCCGGGAACAGCTCGGCAAAATTCCGCCCTCTACGGGGCGGCCCCTCCGTCAGCGCTTTGCGCTGCCACCTCCCCTGCGGGGCAGGGGAGGATTTCGGGTTAGATCGCCGTCAGACGCTCACCGCCTCGACCACCGCAGCGCGCAGCTCGGCGATGCCGTCGCTCTTTTCGCTCGACGTGGCGAGGATGTCGGGGTGCGCGGCGGGGCGTTTGCGTGCCTCGTCGATGGTGCGCCGAGTGACCTCAGCCAGCTCGGCCGGCTTGATCTTGTCGCCCTTGGTCAGGACGATGCGATAGCTGACCGCCGCTGCATCGAGCATGTCGAGGATGTCGCGATCGACCTCCTTGATGCCGTGGCGGCTGTCGATCAGCACCAGCACGCGCTTGAGCACGTCGCGCCCGCGCAGATAGTCGTTCACCAGGAAGCGCCATTTCTTGACGACATCCTTGGGCGCCTTGGCGAAGCCGTATCCGGGCATGTCGACCAGCCGGAACTTCACCGGATCGCCGACATCGAAGAAGTTGAGCTCCTGCGTCCGCCCCGGCGTGTTCGACGTGCGCGCGAGGCCGTTGCGGTTGGTCAGCGCGTTGAGCAGCGAGGATTTCCCGACATTCGACCGGCCCGCAAACGCCACTTCCGGCACCGTCGGTTCGGGCAGGAAGTGGAGCGCGGGCGCGGATTTGAGGAACGCGACGGGCCCTGCAAAGGTCTTGCGCGCGCTCTCGATCAGCTCGGGGTCGAAGTCGGTCACCAAATCCTCCCCGGAACGGGGAGGGGGACCATCCGAAGGATGGTGGAGGGGGCCCACGGCAAGGGAGTCCGATGCCTCGGGCCCCCTCCACCACGCCCTTCGGGCGCGGTCCCCCTCCCCGTCCCGGGGAGGATTGTCACGACTTCTTCCCCTTGGTGGGCTTGGCGTCGATCACGGCACCGGACGCGGGCACCGGTTCCCTCAGCGCCGGATGGCGGCTGTAGAGGAACTTCTGCTGCGCGATGGTGAGCAGGTTCGACGTGATCCAGTAGATCTGAAGACCTGCGGCAAAGGGCGCCATCACGAACATCAGCACCCAGGGCATGATCGCGAACATCTGTTTCTGCACCTCGTCCATCGGTGCCGGGTTCAGCTTGAACTGCGCCCACATCGAGATGCCGAGCAGGATCGGCAGCACGCCGATTGCCAGGAAGGCGGGCGGGGTGAAGTCGATCAGGCCGAAGCCGTTCAGGATGTGCAGCGGATCGGGCGCCGACAGATCCTTGATCCACAGGATGAACGGCTGGTGCCGCATCTCGATCGACAGCATCAGCACCTTGTACAGCGCGTAGAGGATCGGAATCTGGAGCAGGGTCGGGAGGCAGCCCGCGAGCGGGTTCACCTTCTCGTCCTTGTACAGCTTCATGATCTCCTGCTGCTGGCGCGGCTTGTCGTCCTTGTAGCGTTCCTGCAGCGCCTTCATCTTGGGCTGGAGTGCGCGCATCGACGCCATCGACGCGAACTGGCGCTGCGCGATCGGGAACAGCAACAGACGGACGGTCAGCGTCAGCGCGATGATCGCGACGCCGAAATTGCCGATCATCCGGAACAGCCAGTGGAGATAGTGGAAGATCGGCTTTTCGAAGATTTCGAACCAGCCCCAGTCGATCGCCCGGCTAAAAGCGCGGATGCCGTCCTGCTCCTCATAGTCATCGAGCAGGTTGATATCTTTCGCTCCCGCGAAGAATCGCGACGTCTGGGTCACAACCTGTCCAGGACCAACTTGCCGGGCAGAATCAGGTTCAAACTGCGCCTGCGATGCCAAGCCCCCACGCGGACGGAACTGCATGTCCACTGCCATTCCCTGATCCGGAATGAGTGCGGTCAGCCAGTAGATATCGGTATAGCCGATCCAGCCGCCCTTCGCAGTGAAGCGCGTTTCAGCACCGGGTTCGGCAACTTCGTCATAGTTGGTGCTGTAATTAACGGTGCCATCGGTCGAGACCACAGGCCCGGCATGAATCGTCATGCTGTCGTGGTCCTTGCCCGGGCCATAGCGGTAGAGATAGCCATAGCCCGCGGCGCTGATCGCCTGCTGACCCAGGTTCGCGACCTTCTGGCGCACCGTGAACATATAGCCGTCGTCGACCGACAGCTCGATCGCGAAACGCTGCGCGCCGACCGTCGTGGTGAGGGTGACCGGGGTGGTCGGGGTCAGCTTGCTGCCGCTCGCCTGCCACACCGTGTCCGGCCCCGGCGCGTTCAGGCCCTGTCCCGACCAGCCGAAGCCGGCGAAATAGGCGTCGCGCGTGCCGCTGGGCGAGAGCAGGCGGATCGGAGCGCTGTCCTTGGCGATCGTTTCCTTGTGCTTGATCAGCACCAGATCGTCGATCCGCGCGCCCTTGAGGTTGAGCGATCCGCGCACCGTGGGGGTTTCGATCGCGATGCGCGGCGTTTCCGCCAGAACCTGCTTGCGATCGCGAATCGCCTTTGGCGTATCGGCCGCCGGGTCGGCGCCCGGATTGGGAACGACCTTGGTCTCGCCGCCCTTCACTTGCGTCGCGGGCGGATTTGCCGTCGGGAAAAACCAGCCGGTGATCGCGGGCCACGCGAACAGCAGCAGCGCGGCAATCACCGCGAACAGCAGGAAATTCTTCTGGTCGTCTTTCACGTCATTCCCCGGTTCAGGAAATCAGGGCACGGGGTCATAGCCATGCCCACCCCATGGATGGCAGCGAAGGATGCGCCGCAGCGCGAGCCATCCGCCCTTGAGCGCCCCATAGCGGGAGAGCGCCTCGATTGCATAGGCCGAACAGCTTGGCGCGAACCGGCAGCTGGGCGGCAGGATCCGCGACGGGCCGATCTGCCAGCCGCGCGCGATGAGGATGAGGATGCGGGCGATCATCGATTCGGCGCCTTATCGTCACCCCCGCGAAGGCGGGGGCCCATCACCTGACTGCCAAGCAAGCCGCGCGGTGAGGAGATGGGTCCCCGCTTTCGCGGGGATGACGGGATGAGGCAAATCACCTTTTCACCTTCGCCAATGCCTTGGCCAGCTCGGCCTTCAGCGCCGCATAGTCCCGCTCGATTCCGCTCGCGCGGCCGATCAGGACATGGTCGGCGCCCGGGACGCCCTCCACCGGCAACAACGCGCGCGCAAGTTCGCGAAAGCGCCGCTTCATGCGGTTGCGCACCACGGCGTTGCCGACCTTCTTGGACACGGTGATGCCGATTCGCATCGTCGGGTCATCGTCGCCGCGGGGGCGGACCAGCAGGACGAAGCCCGGCATCGGCGCGCGCTTCCCGGCATTGGCGGCGAGATAGTCCTTGCGCAGCGTCATCCGTGAAAGCGGGGCGGGACAACGCAAACAGCCCGCCTCCTCGCCTGAGGAAACGGGCTGGTCCGGCACCAGCGATGCTGGCGTCAGGCTTACGCGCTCAGCTTGTTGCGGCCGCGGGCGCGGCGGGCGCGAATCACATTGCGGCCGCCGGGGGTCGCCATGCGCGCGCGGAAGCCGTGCCGGCGCGCTCGCACCAGGTTGCTCGGCTGAAAGGTCCGCTTCATCGCTCATTCCCTGTGTTCTGGAAACTAAAAGGGCCGCCGCAGGGGCGACCATGTGAAGGGGGCCGTTAGCCAAAGCGGGCGAAGTTGTCAATTCGCCGCGACCTGTTTCGCGCGTTCCCGGCGTCGCTTCGGGCTGCCGCGCACCAGGATGCGGTCGATGAAGGCGCCGACGCGCGGCCAGCGCGCCTTCAGCCGCACGAACCGGTGCCGCGCCCAGCGCGAATTGCGCAGGATCAGCACGATGCCCAGCGCGGCGATAACGGTCCCGCCCGGCCCGGGAAGCGGGGAGGCGAGCGGCGCTACCACCAGAAACAGCAGGATTCCTGTCACGAGCAGCGTGATTCGCACAATGGGATGCCGTTTAGGGCGCATGGCATCGAAATGGGGCCGTGTGTTGTCGATGCAAGACGCAGGCGCGACGAACCGTTCCCTGCCGCCGAAAAGCCGTTACAACAGCCGGATAAATCGGGGGGAATCATGGTCGCCAGTGTTTCCACGGTCGCGTATCTCGGTCTGGAAGCGCGCGCTGTCGAGGTGCAGTGCAACCTCGTCCCCGGCCTTCCCAAATTCCTGATCGTCGGCCTGCCGGACAAGGCGGTGGCGGAAAGTCGCGAGCGGGTCCGCGCGGCGATGGCGGCGATCGGCCTCGCCATGCCGCCCAAGCATATCGTCCTCAATCTCTCGCCCGCCGACCTTCCCAAGGAGGGGTCGCATTTCGACCTGCCGATCGCGCTGGCGCTGCTCGCGGCGATGGGCGTCGTCGATGCCGAGGCACTGGCGGACTATGTGGTGGTGGGCGAACTGGCGCTCGACGGGCGGATCGCTCCCTCACCCGGGGTGCTGCTCGCGGCGCTGCACGCGGCGGGGGAAGGGAAGGCGCTGATCTGTCCTGCCGCGCAGGGGGCCGAGGCGGCCTGGGGCGGAACCGGCGCCGTGCTCGCCGCGCCCGACCTGATCGCGCTGCTCAACCACCTGAAGGGTCAGCAATTGCTGGGCGCGCCCGAACCGGGGGAGGCGGACCCGCCGGGCTTTGGCCCTGACCTCAAACAGGTGAAGGGACAGGAAACCGCCAAGCGCGCGCTGGAGATCGCGGCGGCGGGGGGGCATAACATGCTGATGGTCGGCCCGCCGGGCGCGGGCAAATCGCTGATGGCGAGCTGTCTTCCGGGCATTTTGCCGCCGCTCGACGCTGCCGAGGCGCTGGAAGTGTCGATGGTGGCGAGCGTCGCGGGAACGCTGGAGGGCGGGCGGCTGACGCGCACGCGCCCGTTTCGCAGCCCGCATCATTCGGCGTCGATGGCGGCGCTGACCGGCGGGGGTCTGAAGGTCAAACCCGGCGAGGTCAGCATGGCGCATCTGGGCGTATTGTTCCTCGACGAACTCCCCGAATTCCAGCGCGCGGTGCTCGATTCGCTGCGCCAGCCGCTGGAGGCGGGGGTGGTCAGCGTCGCGCGGGCGAATGCGCATGTCACCTTCCCGGCGCGGGTTCAACTGGTTGCGGCGATGAACCCGTGCCGCTGCGGGCATCTGGGCGACCCGGCGCTGGCCTGCGCGCGCGCGCCGCGCTGTGCGGCGGATTATCAGGCGAAGGTGTCGGGGCCGCTGCTCGACCGCATCGACCTGCATGTCGAGGTGCAGCCGGTGACCGCCGCCGATCTGGTCCTGCCGCCACCCGCCGAAGGATCGGCGGAGGTGGCGGCGCGGGTTGCGGCGGCGCGATCGGTGCAGCGCACCCGCTATGGCGCCGACGGCCCGCGCACCAATGCCGAGGCGGATGGCCCGGCGCTCGATGCGGCGGCAACCCCAGACGACCCGGGTCGCAAGCTGCTGGCGCAGGCGGCCGAAGCGATGCGGATGAGCGCGCGCGGCTATACCCGCGTGCTGCGGGTGGCGCGGACGATTGCCGACCTTGCGGGCGCGGACGGCGTTGGCCGCATCCATATCGCCGAAGCGCTGAGCTACCGGCGACAGGCACCGCGGAGCTAGGTGATCGCCAGCGGGCGGGCAGGGCGGGTGCGCGGCCGGGGTCGTTTGAACCAGAAGGTCCACACCGCCAAACTGCCCAGCATCGCCAGCACCAGTCCGGTCGATGCGACCGCCAGCTTCCACAGCCACCCGCCGACCTTGGCGGCGTGGAGCGGATAGACGGCGTTATAGGCGCGGATGCCGGTCGGCATCGCCTGTGCGTCGCGTGTGTCGATCATTGCGCCATTTTCGGGCCGGAACCAGACGAGCGTGCGGCCATTGGGCAGCCATTCAGCGGGCTGGCGCAGCCGCATCTGGATGAGGTCGCCAGGCTTGCGCGGCAGCGCGACGATGCGGATTTCAGCGCCGGGATAGCGTGTCCGCGCTGCGGTGAACATCGCCGTCCAGTCGAGATCGACGGCGAGCGCGCCGCCCTCGACGTCCGGCGGGGCGAAGGGGGCCTGGAGCGCGCCAACATTCTGGCCCGGAGCGAAGACCGCGGTGCTGACAGGCTTGAGCACCATCAGCATCCCCGTCGCCATCGACAGGAACAGCAAAGGCGCGAACACCACGCCGATGTCACGATGATGGGTGACGATCGCCGGGCGGCTCATTCGCTTGGGCAACAGGCGGAATTTGAACGTCTTGCGCAGCCGCCACCACAGAATGACGCCGGTGATGACGAAGATCAGCCCGATCAGCCCCGCAATCCCCGCCGCCGTCGCTCCGAGATCGTCGAGGAAGAGATGGTGGTGGAGGTCGAACAGCCAGAGTTCGACCCGGTCCCATTTGCTGGTCCATTGTGCGACGACCTGTCCGGACTGATCGGCATAAGCGCCCGCGCCCTCGGCATAGCTGCGGCGCGCCAGCCCGAAATCGGCATAGGGGAACAGCACCGACCGCGGTGCCGCGCCGGATGCGGTCAGCGCCGCGTCCATCTGCGCGGCCAACGCGGCGACATCCTGCCGCTGCGCATCGCCCGCGCCCGGGAGCCAGCCCAGCCATTGATGCTTGAACACGAGAATCGCGCCCGACAGGCCGAGCGTCGCGAGCACCAGCCCGACGACCCCGCCCGCCCAGCGATGAAGCAGGTCGATCCAGCGCATCGTTTAGAACTTGAAGTCCCAGCCGAGCGTGAACACCCGCCCGCGGCCCGAGAAGAAGCGGAGATCGTTGGTCACCGAAATCGTGTCGCTGTTGTAGGTGATATAGTCCGCGTCGAACAGGTTCGACACCGCCAGCGTCACTCCGCCAAAACCCGTTTCGTAGCGCACCACCGCGTCGGTCAGGTTATAGCCCTCGAACGCGGTCGCCGGATCGTAAGCGGTGGGATTGGTCGAAAGCATGAAGGTACGGGCGAGGTAGAAGCCTGTCTGAACCCGCGCCGACAATGGCCCACGCGTATAGTCGAGCGCCAGGTTGAGGCGATCGGGCGAGATGTTCGCGCCGTCCAGGTCGACATCGACCACGCCGTCCTGATCGCTGTCGGTTCGCCCGGCCAGATGCGCATAGCCGATGCTCGCGCGCAGACCATTTACCGGCAGGCGCACGCCGAGATTGACTTCCAGCCCCTCGATCTCGATCCGCTGGCGCTGCACGTCATAGACCCCTGCCGGGTTGAGCACGAGCAACCCGCCAAGCTTGGACGAGGACCAGAAATAGGTGGCGCTGGCATCGAGCGGGCCGCGCTTCACCTCGACCCCGATCTCGCGGTTGTTCGAGACGACGGGGCTGATGTCCAGGAAGGTGTCGATATCGACGTCCGGCTGGTTGATTGCGCGCAGGATACGGCCGACATCGGCGATGGTATAGCCTTCGGCATAGCTGGCATAGGCGCGGATGCCCTTTACCGGCTCAAGGATCACGCCGCCATTGAGCAGTGCGTCGCGAAAGCTGGGATTGCCGCCGCCCACCGCGCGCGACCCGTAGGAGGCGAGGGTGGTGAAATCGTCGACCTTGAGCTTCACATCCTCATAGCGCACGCCGCCCGCGAGCCGCAGCCGATCGTCGAACAGGCCAAGGTTGAGCTGCGCGAACGGCGCAAGGCTGCGGAACGTCGTCGGCGGCACCCAGTCTCGACCGGTCCAAAGCAGTGACTGCGCGGTCCTGTCCCACAGGCTGTCGAACCCGACCGTCGCGGTCAGAAGGTCTGCGACCTCACGCTCATAGCTGAAGCGTGCGCCCAGCTTGCGCGACTTGTTGGCCGACTGGTCGAACAGCGTGCCGATCGGCGCGATGCTGACATCCTGGAAGGTCGAGGCGGTCGATCCGCCGAAAATGTCGCGGGTGCGGTTGAAAAAGGCTTGCAGGACGAGCTTGCCGCCAGCCAGGTCGCTGTCGGTCAGCGTCAGGTTGACCGTTTCGACGCGGTTCGACACCGGCTCGCCGTCGGGCGACCCGCGCACGCTGGTCGATGGGGTGTTGGTCGCACGGCTGCCCGCGACCTGGACATAGTCATGATCGCCCTTCAGCTCGAAACGATTGGCGAACAGTTCCAGCCGCGCCGTGTCATTGAGCTGCCAGCCCAGCCGCGCAAAGGCCGACCAGCTCTTGCTGGCCATCGTATCGCCCTGTGCTCCATCGACGCCGATGATGCGGCCCGCGCCATCGTAAAAGACGCCGCGTTTTTCATAGGCGCCGCCGACCGTCACATCGAACGCGCCGCCGCGCCATGCGACCAGCGCCGCAGCCTTGCCGCCCAGTCCATTGTCGTCGAGCCCGCTGCCCGCGCTGCCCTGAAGCAGTGCGCGGCCCGAAAAACCGTCTGTCGCGGGCGCCTTTGCCACTAGCTGGTTCACCACGCCGCCGGTGGCGCCAATGCCCTGAAGCGCGTTGGAGCCATAGATCAGCTCGACCCGGTCGAGGAAGAATGGGTCGATCGTATAGCCGTCGCGCGATCCGTCGCGCACCGGCGTCGATTGCGGGATGCCGTTGATTGCATAGAGCGGCGAGCGGCCACGCAGCGTCTCGCCCGCGCCCGACAGTTTCTGGCGGGTGGGAGAGAAAGAGGGCGACAGATTGGCGACCGCATCGACCACCGATCCGGCAATCGACACCTGCTGGTCGAGTTCCTCCTTCTCGATCACATCGACGGTGAGGGGCAGGGCGCTGGCGGGCAGTTCGGTTCGTGCGGCGGTGATAACCACCTGTTCGGTCTCGTCCGCTTCCGCCGGAACGGCAGGCACGGAGTCCGCCAGTGCGGCAGTGGGCGCCATCAGCGCGAGCGCGATCAGGGGCAGTGCAAACTCGGAACGAACGGACATGAAAACCCTCCCTTTGCGCGCCAGCTATCAGGGCGGTTTCGATAATGCAAACGACTCGCATTACTTTTATTGGGCCGTTGCATATTTTCAGCTTGGACCTCCGATCAAGTCGATTGACGGGTCACCGAGGAGCTCATAATTCTGCTATGGGGAGAGGGGCTTATGGGCGTGTCATTGGCTGTAGGCCTAATGGTGCTGGGTCAGGCTGAAATGCCGACGATTCCCGATGATAGCTCCTCAATCGCTTCACAACAGGACGTGAACATCGCAGCTGGAACCTCGGTCGAGGTTGAACTGGCTGAACCGCTGAGTTCCAAGACGGCGAGGCAGGGGCAGCGCTTTTCAATCAGACTTGCTGCACCGCTCCTAGATACCAATGGACGGGTCATTATCCCGCCGGGCGCATCTGGTGAGGGCGAGGTCATTCATGCGCGCAAGGCCGGCTTTGCCGGAAAGGCGGGCGAGATGATCGTCGCCGCCCGGTTCATCCGATGCGGCCCAATCGAAGTGCCGCTTGGCAGGTTCAAATTTGGCGGGGCAGGCGAAAGTCGCAGCGGTTCGGCTGGTGCGGTCAATTCCGTCGCTGCGGGGGCTTCCGTCGTTGCGCCCGTCGCTGCGGTGGGAAGCGTGATCGCCTTCATGATCAAGGGCGGGCAGATCGAAATCGGGTCGGGCGTGCGCGGTGTCGCCAAGCTGAAAGAGGATTTGAATACCACCGACGAAGCTGTCGCCGCATGTGGCGCAGCGGTCGGTTCTGTGGGGGAATGAAATGAAGTTGAAGCATATTGCGCTGGGCCTGGCGCTTGGTTTGTCGGCGCCAGTCGTCGCATGGGCGGGGCAGGGCGAAGAGGCTCCGCTGGTGACCAAGTCCGGCACGATTGGCGCACCGGCATCCGGCAAGGGACAGGTCGTGTTCTTTCGTCCGGGATCGATCATGGGCGCGGCACTGGGCTGCACCGTGCATGAGGGGGACAAACAGGTCGCACGGCTGGGTTCCGGCAAATATTATGTCGTAGAAGCCGAGCCGGGCGTCCACCTGTACAACACCCGCGGTGAAGCGAAGGACGAGATCACGCTCGAGGTGGAGGAAGGTGAAACCTACTTCGTTCGCTGTAACATCGGCATGGGCGTGATGTCGGGCCGGGCCAATCTTTCTCCATCGGACCGGGCGACATTTGCGCAGCGCGGCAAGAAGCTGAAGATGTGGGAGCCAAAGAACGAAACGGCCGAAGCGAAGTAGCGCTTTACGGCTGACGGCCACACCAATCCCATAATCATTCGCACCAAAAAAGCCGCCGCCCGGTGTCCCGGACGGCGGCTTGTTTTTTGCGCCAGCGCGGTGCTGGCGGGGATTAGTCCTTGTTCAGATAATCGCCCGCCGCTTCGTCGCTGCCGTCGCCCGAGGTCTCGACCTTCTCCAGCGCGTCGCTGGTGACCATCGCGTCGATCGGGTTCTGCGCCAGTTCGGCCGCACGTTCCTCGGCCGCCGAGTTCGGCGCGATCAGCGCTTCCTGCAGCTTGCGCTGCTGGACACGGAGCGCGGCGTCGCGGCTGGTGGCCGCGATCCGCATCCGGTTCATGCCCGCGCCGGTACCGGCGGGGATGAGACGACCGACGATGACATTCTCCTTGAGGCCGATCAGCGTGTCCTGCTTGCCCTGGACCGCCGCCTCGGTGAGGACGCGGGTGGTCTCCTGGAACGACGCCGCCGAGATGAAGCTACGGGTCTGCAGCGACGCCTTGGTGATGCCGAGCAGGATCGGCTTGCCGACCGCCGGGCTCTGGTTCTTCTCCAGCTTGGCGTTGTGCTCGTCCATCTCGTCGCGATCGACCTGCTCGCCGGCCAGCAGCGTGGTGTCGCCGCCGTCGGTGATCTCGACCTTCTGCAGCATCTGGCGAACGATCACCTCGATGTGCTTGTCGTTGATCTTCACGCCCTGGAGTCGATAGACTTCCTGGATTTCCGCGACGAGATATTCTGCCAGCGGCTCGATGCCGAGCACTTCGAGAATGTCGTGCGGATCGGGGCTGCCGCCGATCAGGTTGTCGCCACGCTTGACATAGTCGCCTTCCTGGACGTCGATCACCTTCGACTTGGGCACCAGATACTCGACGACCTCGCCGCCATCCTCGGGCTGGATGCCGATCTTGCGCTTCGCCTTATAGTCCTTGCCGAACACCACGCGGCCCGAGACCTTGGCGATGATCGCATTTTCCTTGGGCTTGCGCGCTTCGAACAGCTCGGCAACACGCGGGAGACCGCCGGTGATGTCGCGGGTCTTGGCGGACTCGCGGCTCACACGGGCAAGGACGTCGCCGCCCTGAACCGTCGCGCCATCCTCGACCGAGATGACTGCGCCGGCCGCCAGCATGTAGCGTGCCGCCTCGCCCTCGCCCTCGCCCGTCAGGGTGAGGCGGGGACGAAGATCCTCCTTCTTGGCCGCGGAGCCGCGATTTTCGATCACGACGCGCTGGGCGATGCCCGTCGCTTCGTCGACCTGTTCGGTCAGCGTCTTGCCGTCGATCAGGTCCTGATACTTCACGACGCCGCCGGTTTCCGTGATCACCGGCATGGTGAACGGATCCCACTCCGCCATGCGGTCGCCCTTGCTGACGATATGGCCATCGTCGAACATGACGTACGCGCCGTACGGGATGCGGTGGACCGCCAGCTCGCGACCATCGTCGTCCAGGATCGCGATCTCGCCCGAACGGGCGAGCACCACGCGGCGACCGCGCTGGTCGGTGATCAGGCGCAGGTCGCGGAACTCGACCGTGCCGTCCACAGGGGCTTCGAGGTTCGACTGCTCGTTGAGCTGGGCCGCACCGCCGATGTGGAAGGTACGCATGGTCAGCTGCGTGCCCGGCTCGCCGATCGACTGCGCCGCGATGACGCCGACCGCTTCGCCGATATTCACCGGGGTACCGCGGGCGAGGTCACGACCGTAGCACTTGGCGCACACGCCGATCTTGGCTTCGCACACCAGTGGGCTGCGGATCTTCATGCCCTGGATGCCCAGCGCCTCGATCTGTGCGATCATCGGCTCGTCGAGCAGCGTGCCGGTCGGGATCGCCACGTCGCCGCTCTTGGGATCGACCACGTCCTCGGCCGTGGTGCGGCCCAGGATGCGCTCGCCCAGCGATGCGATGACGCTGCCGCCCTGCACGATCGCCTTCATCTCCAGCGCGCGCTCGGTCCCGCAATCCTGCTCCATGACGACGCAGTCCTGCGACACGTCGACCAGGCGGCGGGTGAGGTAGCCCGAGTTCGCGGTCTTCAACGCCGTATCCGCCAGGCCCTTGCGCGCGCCGTGGGTGGAGTTGAAATATTCAAGGACGGTCAGACCTTCCTTGAAGTTCGAGATGATCGGCGTTTCGATGATCTCGCCCGACGGCTTGGCCATCAGGCCGCGCATACCGGCAAGCTGCTTGATCTGCGCCGCCGAACCACGCGCACCGGAGTGCGCCATCATGTAGATCGCGTTGGCGGGCTTTTCGCGGCCAGTCGCCTCATCGGTCTTCACCGACTTGATCTCGTCCATCATGGCCGCCGCCACCACGTCGCCGCAACGGCTCCAGGCGTCGATCACCTTGTTGTACTTCTCCTGCTGCGTGATCAGGCCGTCCTGATATTGCTGCTCGAAGTCCTTCACGAGGGTGCGGGTCTCGTCGACCGTCGCTTCCTTCGATGCCGGGATGATCATATCATCCTTGCCGAACGAGATGCCCGCCTTGAACGCGTGGCGGAAGCCGAGCGCCATGATCGCGTCGGCGAACAGGACGGTCTCCTTCTGGCCGGTGTGGCGATAGACCTCGTCGATCACGTCGCCCACGTCCTTCTTGGTCAGCAGACGGTTGACGACGTCGAACGGCACCTTGTGCGACTTCGGCAGACACTCGCCGAGCAACATGCGGCCCGGGGTGGTCTCGAACCGCTTCATGTACGTGTTGCCGTCCTCGTCCGTCTGCGGGACGCGGCTGGTGATCTTGGTATGTAGCGTCACCGCACCCGCGAACAGCGCCTGGTGCACTTCGGCCATGTCGCCCAGCACCATGCCCTGGCCCGGCTCGCCTTCCTTCTCCATCGAGAGATAGTAGAGGCCCAGCACCATGTCCTGCGACGGCACGATGATCGGCTTGCCGTTCGCGGGGGACAGGATGTTGTTGGTCGACATCATCAGGACGCGCGCTTCCAGCTGTGCCTCGAGGCTCAGCGGGACGTGCACGGCCATCTGGTCACCGTCGAAGTCGGCGTTGAACGCCGAACAGACCAGCGGGTGAAGCTGGATCGCCTTGCCCTCGATCAGCACCGGCTCGAACGCCTGGATGCCGAGGCGGTGGAGCGTCGGTGCGCGGTTGAGGAGGACAGGGTGCTCGCGAATGACTTCGTCGAGGATATCCCAGACTTCCTTGCGCTCCTTCTCGACCCACTTCTTCGCCTGCTTGAGGGTCATCGACAGACCCTTGGCGTCGAGGCGGGCGTAGATGAACGGCTTGAACAGCTCGAGCGCCATCTTCTTGGGCAGGCCGCACTGGTGCAGCTTCAGCTCCGGCCCGGTCACGATGACCGAGCGGCCCGAATAGTCGACGCGCTTGCCGAGCAGGTTCTGGCGGAAACGGCCCTGCTTGCCCTTGAGCATGTCGGACAGCGACTTGAGCGGACGCTTGTTCGCACCGGTGATGGTGCGACCGCGGCGGCCGTTATCGAACAGCGCGTCGACGGCTTCCTGCAACATGCGCTTTTCGTTGCGGACGATGATGTCCGGCGCGCGCAGTTCCATCAGGCGCTTGAGGCGGTTGTTGCGGTTGATGACGCGGCGATACAGATCGTTGAGATCCGACGTCGCGAAGCGACCGCCGTCCAGCGGCACCAGCGGGCGCAGCTCGGGCGGAATGACCGGAACGACGTCCAGGATCATCCATTCCGGGCGGTTACCCGAATCGATGAAGCTTTCGACGACCTTGAGCCGCTTGATGATCTTCTTGGGCTTCAGCTCGGACTTGGTCGTTGCCAGCTCTTCCAGCAGCTCCTTGCGCTCGCCTTCCAGGTCGAGATCCATGAGCATGATCTTGACCGCTTCCGCGCCGATGCCGGCCGAGAAGGCGTCCTCGCCATATTCATCCTGCGCGTCGAGCAGCTCGTCCTCGGTGAGGAGCTGGAACTTCTCCAGCGGCGTCAGGCCCGGCTCGGTGACGATGTAGCTCTCGAAATACAGCACGCGCTCGAGCTGCTTGAGCTGCATGTCGAGCAGCAGGCCGATGCGCGACGGCAGAGACTTGAGGAACCAGATATGCGCGACCGGAGCGGCCAGTTCGATATGGCCCATCCGCTCGCGGCGGACCTTCGAAACGGTGACCTCGACGCCGCACTTCTCGCAGACGATGCCCTTGTACTTCATGCGCTTGTACTTGCCGCACAGGCATTCGTAGTCCTTGATCGGACCGAAGATGCGCGCGCAGAACAGGCCGTCACGCTCGGGCTTGAACGTGCGATAGTTGATCGTCTCGGGCTTCTTGATCTCGCCGAACGACCAGGAGCGGATGCGGTCCGGGGACGCGATGCCGATCTGGATCTGGTCGAAGGTCTCCGGCTTGGCCACCGGGTTCGCGAAATTGGTCAGTTCGTTCATTTTCTGTTTCCTCAAACTCCCTCTCTCCATTCGGGGAGAGGGCAGGGGAGAGGGGAAGTCCGACCCTCTCCCCGCAAGCGGGGAGAGGGAGACTTGATCGCTTACTCGGCAGGCTCGACGATCGGCTCGCCATCGGAGTCGAGCTCGTGGCTCTTGAGTTCGACGTTGAGGCCCAGCGAGCGCATTTCCTTGACGAGCACGTTGAAGCTCTCGGGGATGCCGGCCTCGAACGTGTCGTCACCCTTGACGATCGCCTCATAGACCTTGGTGCGGCCGACCACGTCGTCGGACTTCACCGTCAGCATTTCCTGCAGCGTATAGGCAGCGCCGTACGCCTGCAGGGCCCAGACCTCCATCTCACCGAAGCGCTGGCCGCCGAACTGCGCCTTGCCGCCCAGCGGCTGCTGGGTGACGAGGCTGTACGGGCCGATCGAACGCGCGTGGATCTTGTCGTCGACCAGGTGGTGCAGTTTGAGCACATATTTGTAGCCCACGGTGACCTTGCGATCGAACATGTCCCCGGTGCGCCCGTCGAACAGATCGACCTGGCCGCTCTCGTCCAGCCCGGCGAGCCGCAGCATCGCCGTCACGTCCGCCTCGACCGCGCCGTCGAACACCGGGGTGCCCATCGGAACGCCTGCGCGGACATTCTGCGCCAGCTCGACGATCGACGCGGTGTCGCGGCGTTCGATATCGTCGGAATAGTTGTCGCCATAGACGGTCTTGAGCAGGTCCTTCACCGCCTCGGGCGGCTGGCCGGCCTCGGGGTTCGGGTTCGCCTCGCGCCATGCGTCGAGCGCATCGCCGATCTTGGCGCCCAGGCCGCGCGCGGCCCAGCCCAGATGCGTCTCGAAGATCTGCCCGACGTTCATGCGCGACGGCACGCCCAGCGGGTTAAGCACGAAGTCGACCGGAGTCCCGTCCTCGAGGAACGGCATGTCCTCCTGTGGCAGGATGCGGCTGATGATGCCCTTGTTGCCGTGACGGCCGGCCATCTTGTCGCCCGGCTGCAGCTTGCGCTTCACCGCGACGAACACCTTGACCATCTTCAGCACGCCCGGGGGCAGCTCGTCGCCGCGCTCCAGCTTCTCGCGGCGATCCTCGAACTTGTCCTTGATGCGCTTGACCGCCTCGTCATACTGACCCTTGACGGTCTCGAGATCGCCCTGGACCTTGTCGTCGGCAACAGCGAACTTCCACCATTCGTGGCGGTCGACGCTGTCGAGCAGATCCTCGTCGATCACCGACCCCTTCTTCAGGCCCTTCGGCACGCCGGTCGCGGTCTGGCCGAGCAGCATCTCCTTGAGGCGCGACCAGGTAGCACGGTTGAGGATGTTGCGCTCGTCGTCCGAGTCCTTCTTCAGGCGCTCGATCTCCTCGCGCTCGATCGCCATCGCGCGCTCGTCCTTGTCGATGCCGTGGCGGTTGAAGACGCGCACGTCGACGACGGTCCCGGTGACGCCCGGCGGCAGGCGGAGCGAGGTGTCGCGCACGTCGCTGGCCTTTTCACCGAAGATCGCGCGGAGCAGCTTCTCTTCCGGCGTCATCGGGCTTTCGCCCTTCGGCGTGATCTTGCCGACCAGGATGTCGCCCGGCTCGACCTCGGCGCCGATGTACACGATGCCCGCCTCGTCGAGGTTGCGCAGCGCTTCCTCGCCGACGTTGGGGATGTCGCGGGTGATGTCCTCCGGCCCCAGCTTGGTGTCGCGGGCCATCACCTCGAACTCGTCGATATGGATCGACGTGAACACGTCGTCCTTCACGATCCGCTCGCTGATCAGGATCGAGTCCTCATAGTTGTAGCCGTTCCACGGCATGAACGCGACGAGCACGTTGCGGCCCAGCGCCAGCTCGCCGAACTCGGTCGACGGGCCATCGGCGATGATGTCGCCCGCGCTGACCATTTCGCCCACCTTCACCAGCGGACGCTGGTTGATG
Organism: Sphingomonas suaedae; assembly: GCF_007833215.1. Classification (NCBI taxonomy): domain Bacteria; kingdom Pseudomonadati; phylum Pseudomonadota; class Alphaproteobacteria; order Sphingomonadales; family Sphingomonadaceae; genus Sphingomonas; species Sphingomonas suaedae. The sequence continues at coordinate 1,482,045 of NZ_CP042239.1, read as the reverse complement.
CAGGTCGACTGGTTCGAACGCTCGAACTTCATCAGCGTATAGATGTCGACGCCGCTCTCTTCCGCCGAGACCTCGCCGGTTGCGCGGATGACGATGCGCGACGCATCGACCTGATCGACGATGCCGGCGCGCTTGGCCGCGATCGCCGCGCCCGAATCGCGCGCGACGGTCTCTTCCATGCCGGTGCCGACGAAGGGCGCCTCGGCCTTGACCAGCGGCACCGCCTGGCGCTGCATGTTCGAACCCATGAGCGCGCGGTTGGCGTCGTCATTTTCAAGGAACGGGATCAGCGAGGCCGCGACCGACACCAGCTGCTTGGGGCTGACGTCCATCAGCGTCACCGTTTCGGGCAGCGCCATCAGGAATTCGCCCGCCTGACGCGCCGAGATCAGGTCCTCGGTGAAGCGGCCTTCGCCATCCACCTCGGCCGACGCCTGGGCGATGGTGTGCTTCGCTTCTTCCATCGCCGACAGATAGACGACGTCCTTGGTCACCTTGCCGTCTACCACCTTGCGGTAGGGCGTCTCGATGAAGCCATATTTGTTGACGCGGCTGAAGGTCGCAAGGCTGTTGATCAGACCGATGTTCGGGCCTTCCGGCGTCTCAATCGGACAGATACGGCCATAGTGCGTCGGGTGAACGTCGCGAACCTCGAAGCCCGCGCGCTCACGCGTCAGACCGCCCGGGCCAAGCGCCGAAACGCGACGCTTGTGCGTCACTTCGGAGAGCGGGTTGGTCTGGTCCATGAACTGCGACAGCTGCGACGAACCGAAGAATTCGCGCACCGCGGCGACCGCGGGCTTGGCGTTGATCAGGTCGTTCGGCATGACCGTCGACACGTCGACCGACGACATGCGCTCCTTGACCGCACGCTCCATGCGCAGCAGGCCGACGCGATACTGGTTCTCGAGCAGCTCGCCCACCGAACGCACGCGACGGTTGCCGAGATTGTCGATGTCGTCGACTTCGCCCTTGCCGTCCTTGAGGTCGACCAGCGTCTTGACGACCGCCAGAATGTCCTCGGTGCGCAGGGTGGTGACCGTGTCCTCGGCATCGAGGTCGAGGCGCATGTTCAGCTTCACGCGGCCCACGGCCGACAGGTCGTAGCGCTCGGGATCGAAGAACAGGCCGCCGAACAGCGACTCTGCGGTCTCCAGCGTCGGCGGCTCGCCGGGGCGCATGACGCGATAGATGTCGGACAGCGCCTGCTCGCGCTCCTCGGCCTTGTCGGCCTTGAGTGTGTTGCGGATCCACGGACCGGTCGAGATATGGTCGATATCGAGCAGCTCGATGCGCTCGATCCCGGCCTTGTCCAGCAGCTCGAGATTCTCGGCCGACACTTCGTCGCCCGCCTCGATATAGATTTCGCCGGTCGACTCGTTGATCAGGTCGAACGCGCTGTAGCGGCCGAAGATTTCCTCGGTCGGGATCAGCAGCGTCTCGAGGCCGTCCTTGCCCGCCTTGTTGGCGGCGCGCGGGCTGATCTTCTGGCCCGCGGGGAAGATCACTTCGCCCGACTTGGCGTCGACGATGTCGAACATCGGCTTGGCGCCGCGCCAGTTCTCGGGTGCGAACGGGATCTGCCAGCCACCCGGACCGCGCACATAGGTCACGGTGTTGTAGAAGTGGTTGAGGATGTCCTCGCTGTTCAGGCCCAGCGCGTACAGCAGCGTCGTGACCGGCAGCTTGCGCTTGCGGTCGATACGGACGTTGACGATGTCCTTGGCGTCGAACTCGAAGTCGAGCCACGAGCCGCGATACGGGATCACGCGCGCGGCGAAGAGATACTTGCCCGATGCATGGGTCTTGCCGCGGTCATGGTCGAACAGCACGCCCGGCGAGCGGTGCATCTGCGAGACGATCACGCGCTCGGTACCGTTGATGAAGAAGGTGCCGTTGCCCGTCATCAGGGGCATGTCGCCCATATAGACGTCCTGCTCCTTGATATCGAGGACCGAGCGGGCATCGGTATCGGGATCGACCTCGAACACGATGAGGCGCAGCGTGACGCGCATCGGCGCGGCATAGGTGATGCCGCGCTGACGGCATTCCTCGACGTCGAACTTGGGCGGTTCGAGTTCGTAGGTGACGAAGTCGAGCTCGGCAGTGCCGGCGAAGTCACGGATCGGGAACACGCTGCGCAGCGTCTTTTCCAACCCGGAGACATAGCCGATCGAGGGGTCGCTCCGCAGGAACTGTTCGTAGGATTCGCGCTGAACCTCGATCAGGTTCGGCATCTGCACCACTTCGTGAATGTCGCCGAACACCTTGCGGATGCGGCGCTTCGCAGTGCCGCTCTCGATTGCCTTTGTCGCCATGATGCTTTTTTGCCTCGTCAGCCTGAAATCCGTCCCGGTATCCGCCGGGGCAGGCACGCACAGAGACGCCGAAAGGGCCGAGCGATTCCCTTCGTCGAAACGGGGAAAAACTCAGCCTCTCAAGCGTCTATGGTTCCCGTCCGGTCCATTCGTTCGGCACGCTGCGCGACGGCATGCCATTTCCCGACCGGTCGGGCAGAGCCGCGATATAGGAGAGCGACCCCGCAGTGTCAAACACCGGCAGCTGGTGCAGGCGGTTCCCGCTTGCGGTCGCGCGGCCCTTCGTCTAGCCACGCTCGCTCGCTGCCCCTGTGGCGAAATGGTAGACGCAGTCGACTCAAAATCGACCGCCGAAAGGCATGCTGGTTCGAGTCCGGCCAGGGGCACCATTCTCTCTTCGTTCGAACCGTGCCCCTGTCTTTGAGGGTTCGGACTTCGTTCGATTGAGGGGCACCATTTCTCTGCTGACGGCAGACCTGCCTCAGGCGGCGGCCAAGGCCGTCTGCCCGTTTTTCCGGTCCTCGCGGATCGTCCGCAACAGGGTTTCCATCGGTACGGGACGTCCGAGCAGATAGCCTTGGGCGTAGCGGCAGCCGAGTAGGGATACCTCCATCAGCTGCGCCTCATTCTCGATCCCCTCGATCACACAATCGAGCGAGAGCGACTGGGCGAGGCTGCGGATCGCCGCGATCATCGCGCGTCCCGATGGCGTGGTCATGCCCGCGGCGAAGCTGCGGTCCACCTTGATCAGGTCGAGCGGGATCTGGTGGAGCATCCCGAGGCTGGAATAGCCGGTCCCGAAATCATCCATCGCGATACGGGCGCCAAGATAGCGCAGCCGCCCGAGTACGGCGCGCGCGGCCGCGCAATCGGAGATCACGGCGGTCTCGGTAATCTCGAAGGTCAATCGTTGCGGCGCGATCCGGCTCGCCGCGATCATGCGGATCAGTTCCTGCACCGTCTCGGGCGACGCGATGTCGTGGACCGAGAGGTTGAAGTTCATGCCGATTTCGCGTGGCAGCCGCGCCATTTCGGTCAGCGCCTTTGCAAAGAGGATCAGCGTGACCTGATTGATCATCCCCAGCCGCTCGGCCATGGCGACCAGCCGGTCGGGCGTCACCTGACCCAGGATCGGCGATTGCCAGCGCGCCAGCGCCTCGACGCCGGTCAGGACGATACCGCGCGCTTCGTAGATGGGCTGGAAGACAAGGCTCAGTTCGGCATCGAGATCGGCGTGGCGCAGCGCGGCCTCGAGCTGATGCTCGTCGCGGATCAACGCTTCATGCTCCCGAGAGAAGATGACGCAATGACCGCGTTCATGCGACTTGGCATGATAGAGCGCATAGTCCGACCGGTCGAACAGGGCGTGGGCGGTGCGGCCGGCATCGGGATAGGAGGCAAGGCCGACCGAGCAGCCGACCCGCAACACTGCATCCTGGATCGTCATCGGCGCGCAGACCGCGTCGTACAATGCCTGCACCCGGCGGCGGGCGATTGCGCCATCGCCGTCGATCAGCACGCCGAACTCGTCGCCGCCCAGCCGTGCGATCAGCAGGTCGTCGGCGGCATGGACAGAGAGGCGGCGGCCGATCTCGCCCAGCAGCCGGTCCCCCATCGCATGGCCGAACGTGTCATTGACGGGTTTGAACCGATCGAGATCGAGCACCCCGACGCAGAACGGCGCCTGGCCATTCGCCTCGCGCCGTTTGAGGCAGGCGTCAAGCCGGGCGAAGAAATGGCGGCGATTGGGAAGGCCGGTCAGCGAATCGGTATGGGCGAGCAACTGGTTTTCGTCGCTCAGACGGCTGGCCTGGCGCCGCTCCTCGCTGAGCGCCTGTTGCGACTGAATGAGATCGACGAACATCCGATGCGAGCCGCCAAGAACCCTGACGATTACTCCCGCGACCAGCGCGATATTCGCCGCGACGACGATCGCGGAGAGGCTGCCGAGCGTCAGGCAGTAGATGAAGAAGGGGACGACCACGCTCACCGCGACCATGCCCGCCACTTTGGGTACATGCATGAGGCAGAGCAGGCAGCTCAACATCGTCGCAGCGACCGCGACGGCGACATGGTCGCGACCGATGCCGTTCGACGACCAGTCGAGCGCAATGGTCCAGCCGATAAAGGCGCTCGCCATCAGAAAGGCCAGGATCTGCGTCTGGGCGATGCGCCGTTCGGCCTGACGCTCCGACAGTGTCGCTGCGCGCGGCGCACGCAGCCACATCACCAGCCGCAGAAATGCGGCTGCGATCAGAACGCCGGGCAGCCATCGCGTCAGCAGGATCGAAGTGGAGTGATGATGGGTGATCGCGAGCGAGATGCCGTTGGCGATCAGCAATCCGTAAAGCCAGGGGATCTGCCGACGTAGCTGTTCATATTGCGCGAGCGGCAACGGCCGGGCGTCTGTATCGAACAGTGACAGCAATGAATTCGACATCAGGGGTTCCAGTGATTTGCGGATACCCATGGCGGTGTTAACGAACTCTCAAGATCGCCCATTGTTGGATCGCGACGCACCATGCCAGCAGGGGGAAGGCACGCCGCAGTCGCGACCCGGATTCACTATAGAAGGCAGGGTGGGGGCCCGGTCCCGCCGGGACCGATTATTCCGTGGCAAGGCCGACGAGCATGTTCGACCCATAGGTCACGCCGTTGACCATGAAGGCCATGCCGGAGGCGTCCTGGGTAACTTCGCGCACCATGCCCCGCGCGAATATACCGACCGGAACGCCGCCGCCTGCCGCATCGGTCGCGGTGATCGACAGCTTGTAGATGCCCGGTGGCGCGGTGCTGCCATCGGCCACCTTGCCGTCCCAGCTGATGTCACCGGTCGCATCGGTCCGATCGATCGTGTGAACGGCCTTGCCACTGGAATCGAGGATGGTCGCGGTAACCTTGCCCGTCGAACGTTCGGCGACATAAGACCATTGGGCGGGCGAGTCCGCGGTCAGCCCGGCATCGGCGCTGGCGAAGGTCGCGACCTTGCCGACCGAAGGGGCAGCGCTGAGCAGCCCGTCCGAGGACAGCGCCGACAGGATCGATTTCAACGTCGTGTTCTGTTGAATCGACTGTTCGACCTGCGAGAATTGGACCAGCTGCGCGGTATATTCCGACGTGTCCATCGGATCGAGCGGGTCCTGGTTCTGCATCTGCGTGGTCAGCAGTTTGAGAAACATGGTCGAGTCGGTGGCGAGCTTCGACAGCGCGTTGGACTGGGTGGTGGGGGCATTATTGGTGCCGGTGACGGTATCGACGGCCATGAGCGGCTCCTTCAGGCGAACAGGTCGATGCGGCCCGCGCTGCGGACCTGCGGGGAATAGGCGGATGCGGATTGCGGGGCGGGATCGTCCTCGCCCAGATAGGCGCGGTGGACGGTGCGGCGCTCCTGCTGGCCAAAGCCCTGTTCGCCGCCCTGGCCGGTGCCGCGCCCGTCGAAGCGCAGGCTCTGCCCCTCGGTACGGAAGCCCGCATCATTGAGCGCGCGGCTGAGGCTGTCCGAATCGCGGCGAAGCAGGTCGAGCGTGGCGGGCTGGTCCGCGGTCAGTTCGGCGGACAGGCGCTGACCCTCCTCGACCTTCAGCCGCACCTCGATTCGTCCCAGATCGCCTGGATCGAGCCGGATGATGAGCGTGTCGTCGGCGCCGCTCTCGGCATGGCGGACGATCGCGACGGCGACATCCTCGCCGATCGCGGCGGCACGCGCGCGCGGCGCGTCGAACTGGTCGGGGGCGGTGGCATCGATCTCCGCGACAAGCCGGCCGAATGCGACGGGCGCGCTTTGGGCGGCGGCGACCGGCGCAGGGGCGACGGCGGTCGCCACAGCCGCCTGGCGCCCGCTTTCGCCGCTATCGGCAGTGGTGCTGCCTGCGCTCTCAACGGGTGCGCGCTGTACGGGCTGCGGGTCGGCGACGCGGAGCGCGGCGGATTCGGGATGGCCTGGCGTGTCGCCCAATGCCGCGACATCCTGTGGCGCGGCGGTGGCGGTGGCGGCGGCGGCTGCGGTGGCGACCGGCGGATCGCCCTCGCGGGGCGCCGGGGCGGAGGGTAGATCACGGGGAATGCTGGCTGTCATCGCATCGTCCGGCACAGGCGGCGCGTCGATAACGGCCTGATCCGGCAGAGCGGTCCTCGCCGGCGTAGCCACCGGGTCGCCCGGGGGGGCGGCCTCGCGTTCGACCGCGACCGCCTTTTCATCGACCGTGAAGACAGGTTCGACCGAGGGTGCCGCAGCAGGAGCGGGTTCGATCGATTGCGCGTCGGTGAAACGCAATGCGTGGCCGGCACCGGGCGCGATTTCAGATGGCTGTGCGTCCGGTCGTGCCGGTGCGGTGGCGATGGGCACTGCCTTCGGGGCGACGGTATATGGGCGTCCCGGCGCGTCCATCTCCGTGTCGATGGGTGGCTGTTGCGGCGGAGTCTTGCCGTTCGGAGCGGACCGTGCCGGTCGTGCAGGCATGTCCAAATCCGTGTCGATGGGTGGCTGTTGCGGCGGAGTCTTGCCGTTCGGAGCGGGCCGTGCCGGTCGTGCAGGCATGTCCAAATCCGTGTCGACGGGCGGCTGCTGCGGCGAAGGCTTGTCGGCCGGGGCAGGGTGTACCGGTCGTGCGGGGACGTCCGAGATTGGCGCATCGGTCGGCCCGGCGTCCCAAGGGGCAGGGCGCGCACTTTCGGGCGACGAGACGGGAGCGGGGACCAGCGGATCGCGCAGCGCGACCGCCGTATCCAGCTCGGACTCAGCATCGGACGCGCGGGGTTCGGCGGTCGGTTCGTCGGCAGTCTCTTCGGCAGTCTCTTCGGCAGTCTCTTCGGCAGTCTCTACGGTGGCCGTCGCACGGTCCGGCGTGACCGGTTCAGGCGATAGGACGCCTGTATCCTGGGTGACTGGAGCCGGGCTGGCGGGCGCAGCATCGACGACCGGGGGCTTGGGTGCACCGCGCTGAACGGGTGCAGCCGAGGGCGGCGCGACATCGGGCGTCGCCGCTGCGACGGCTGCCTCTCCCGGAGGGGGGGCGGGCACTGGCGCGGACACTGTCGGAGCGGGAGCCTCCGGCTCGACTGCGACGGTCAAGGGTGCTGGGTCGATCGGCGGCGCCGCGTCCTCATTGGCTGCGACCAGCAGCGCGGGGGCAAGGCCCGGCGACACCGGCTGGGCATCGGGCAGCGCTTCGGGCGTTCCGACCGGCAGGATCGGCGCGGCGCTGCCCAGCAATGTCGCAAATCCGGGCAGCCCCGATATCGGCTGCTGGCGTCCCGAAGGGAACTGGCCCGTACCGGCGAAACCCGGCGCGGGAGTTGGCGGGAGGAACGGCACCATGATCGCTTCATAGGTGCCCGATGGAGACTCCGGTCGCATCGACTAGCCAATCGTTCCCAGCGCCCGCACCCGCGATCGCGCATGGATCTCGTTCTGCGACAGCACCACCGTTGCCGGGCGTACCCGCTCGATCACGCTGCGCACGAACGGGCGGATCGTCGGGTTGGTGAGCAGGCACGGGATTTCGCCGTTGTTCGCCAGCTGGTCATAGGTTTCGCGGACGGCAGCGATGAAGCCCTGAAGCATTGAGGGCGGCATGGCGAGGTGGCGGTCTTCGCCCTGGCCCAGAATATTCTCCGCAAATGCCGTGTCCCAATGCGGCGAGAGGGTGACGATCGGGATCGCCCCGTCGCGGCCCTGCACCGCCGAGATCTGCCGCGCGAGCCTGGCGCGGACATGTTCGGTGATCTGGGTGAGGTTGCCGGTGATCGGCGCGGCCTCGGCGATCCCCTCGAGGATCGTCGGGATGTCGCGGATCGACACGCCTTCGCCGAGCAGGTTCTGAAGGATGCGCTGGACGCCCGAGATGGAGATGCGCGCCGGGATGATCTCCGCCACCAGCTTCGCCGAGTCCGTATGCACCTCGTTGAGCAGCTTCTGCACCTCGGTATAGCTCAGCATGTCGGCGATATTGTCCTTGACCAGTTCGGTCAGGTGCGTGGTGATGATCGTGCCGGCATCGACCACGGTGAGCCCGCGGAAGCCCGCTTCCTCGCGCAGCTCGCGGTCGATCCACAGGGCGGGCAGGTTGAACACCGGCTCGCGTGTCGGCTCGCCCGGAATACCGGCCGGGCCATCGCCGGGGTTGATCACCAGCAGGCGATCGAGCCGGATGTCGCCACGCGCCGCCTCGGTCTCCTTGATGTAGATGACATATTGGTTCGCCTGCAGTCCCATATTGTCGATGATGCGGACGGAGGGGAGGACGAAACCGTATTCGGTTGCCATCTGGCGGCGCAGTGCGCGGACCTGATCGTCGAGGCGCGGCTCTCGCGCGGCGTCGTTGATGATGGGGAGCAGGCCATAGCCGATCTCGATCCGAACCGCGTCGATGGCCAGCGTGCGCGAGATCGGCTCCTCGGCGACCGCGGCAGCATGGGCTTCCTCGACCTCGGCGTCGCGCGCGGCAATGCGGGCGGTTTCCTTCGCCTTTTTCGATAGATACCAGGCCGCGTACCCCGAGCCGGCGGCAAAGGCGAAGAACGGGATGAAGGGCAGGCCGGGCATCAGCGCCAACAGGCCCATCAGCACCGCGACCATGCCGAACGCCTGCGGATAGCGGCCCAGCTGCTGACCCAGCGCCTCGCCGGTCTTGCCCGCCTGGCTGCCCTTTGACACCAGCAGGCCCGCTGCGGTCGAGACGATCAGCGCCGGGATCTGGCTGACCAGCCCGTCGCCGACGGTGAGCAGCGTATAGGTTTCGAACGCGGTGCCGAACGGCACACCATAGATGGCGACGCCGATGATCAGGCCGACGACGACGTTGATCGCGGTGATCAGCAGTCCGGCGATCGCGTCGCCCTTCACGAATTTGGACGCACCGTCCATCGATCCAAAAAAGCCGCTTTCCGCTTCGACTTCGGTGCGGCGCGCGCGTGCCTGTTCCTCGGAGATCATGCCCGCCGACAGGTCCGCGTCGATCGCCATCTGCTTGCCGGGCATGGCGTCGAGGCTGAAGCGCGCGGCGACCTCGGCGATGCGACCGGCGCCCTTGGTGATGACGACGAAATTGATGACCACCAGGATCGCGAAGATGGTGAGACCGATCACCATCTGGCCACCGATCAGGAAATCGCCGAACGCCGCGATCACCCCGCCCGCTGCGTCCGGCCCCTCATGCCCATGGCCCAGGATCAGGCGCGTCGAGGCGAGGTTGAGGCCGAGCCGCAGCATCGTCGCGATCAGCAGGATCGTCGGAAAGGCGGAAAGCTGGAGCGGCTTTTCGATGAACAATGCCGTCATCAGGATCATCGCCGACAGCGTGATCGACAGCGCCAGCCCGAGGTCGAGCAGCCAGCCGGGCATCGGCAGGATGAGCATCCCGATGATCGCGATGACGCCGACCGCGAGCGCGATGTCGCGGCTGGCGCCGATGCGGGTGAGGAAGGCGTTGAGCGCGTCCATGATCGTTCAGTCTCCCTCAGGCCGCCGGGGCGACGGCGATGCCCGCCTCGACAAATGCCTTCAGCTTGTTGCGCATGGTGCGCACTGAAATACCCAGGATCTGCGAGGCGGAGGTGCGGTTGCCCTGGCACCGCTCGAGCGTCTCCAGAATCAGCGCGCGCTCGACCTCCTCGACTGTCTGGCCGACCAGCGAGGCGATGACCGGGCGGCCCGTAGCAGGGGCGGTAGCGGTGATGCGCGACCCGTCGGCCAGCACGATCGCTTCCGGGCCGATATAGCCGTCAGGCGCCAACAGCACGGCACGGTGCATCGCATCCTGAAGCTCGGCGATGTTGCCGGGCCAGTCATAATGCGCGAGCAGTCGTTCGGCGGCCGGGTCGATCAACGGCGAGGGTTGTCCCTGCATCGCGGCGAAGCGGATGGCAAAGGACGCGGCGAGCAGGCGGATGTCGCCGCCGCGGTTGCGCAGCGGCGGCAGCGCGACCGTCGCCAGTGCAAAACGGGCGAGCAGGTCGCTGCGAAACGCGCCGGCCTCGACGAACAGGGTGAGATCGCGGGTGGTGCTGGCGATGACATTCGGCGCGTCGGCTTCGGCCATCGCTTCGAGCACACGCAACTGGAGCGGGGCGGGCAGGCGATCGATGTCGCGCAGGAACAAGGTGCCGCCGCGCGCGGTGACGAAGGCGCCCCGCCGCGTGGCGCGCGCGCCGTCGAACGCGCCAACCTCATGCCCGAACAATTCGGACTCCAGCACATTGGGCGCAACGCCGGCGCACTCCACGGTGATGAAACCGTGGCGGCCTGACGCTGCATGGGTCGCATGGGCCACCCGCTCCTTGCCGCTGCCGCGCTCGCCGGTGATCAGGATCGGGGCATGGGCCGGGGCCATCGCACGGGCAAAGTCGAGCGCGCGCAGGAATGCCGGATCATCGCCGATCAGCGAGCCCGTGTCGATCTGTGCGAGTTGCGCAATCGCGGCTGCGATCAGGTCGCGATCGGGGGGCAGGGGGATATAGTCCTTCGCCCCTGCGCGCACCGCTGCGACTGCGCGGTCGGCGGGTGCGTCGATACCGCACGCCAGCACCGGCACGGCGAAGCGCTCGGCCTGAAGGTCCTTCATAAAGGCAGCTACGTCGCTTTCGACGTCGATCATGACAAGGCCCGCTCCGGTTTCGCGCAACTGTTCGAGTGCCGCCACGGGGGTGTGGGCGAGCATCACTTCGGCGCCCAGGTCGCGGGCCATCTGCGCGGCTTCGCCAAAGGCGCCGCCGCTGCTGCCGACGATCATCAGGCGGATCTGCATGTCAGCTGTCCTGCCGGACGATCTCGGTCAGCGTCACGCCGAGCGCGTGATCGACCAGCATCACCTCTCCACGCGCCACCAGCCGGTTGTTGACATAGACGTCTACCGGTTCGCCGACACGGCGATCGAGTTCGAGCACCATGCCCGACTTCATCCGGATCAGCTCGCCCACGGGAACACGGGCGCGGCCCAGCACTGCCTGAACCCGCACCGGCACCTCGTTCACTGCGGTCAGCGGCGCGGCACGCACCGGATCGGCGCTGGGCGCGTCAAGGCCGAACTCCTCGAACGCGGGCGACGTATCGCTTTCGACCATCGCCGACACTTCCTGAGAGGGAACGGGGTCGGGGCTTTCGGACATCGGGGTCTCCATCATGCGTTCATCCACTGGCGGATCACGGCGGTCGCTTCGGGCGCGTTGCTGGCGACGAGGTCGCCGACCTTGCGCAGATGCGACGCCTTCACCTGGCCATCGACATTGTTGAGCGTGACTTCATGGTCGAGCAGCGGGACATCGGGCTGCGTCCCCTGAATCGCCTCCAGCTGTGCAAGCGCCTCGGGGTCGCCATCGGCGGCTTGCTGCGCGATGGCGAGCATCTGCGCGTTGCGGTCGGTCGGCAGCATCGGCGCGGTATCGGCGGGGGCGGCGAGAGCCTCCTTGTTCGCGCGCGTCCGCAGCATCCGCAGCACCACCAGCCCGACGATCGCGACCAGCACCAGCTTGAGCAGTCCGACCACCTGGTCGGAGGTAAAGATCGACCACCAGGCAGGCTGGGTATCGGCCAGATCGGCGGGTGCGGCGAAGGCCATGCTTTCGACCACCACGCTGTCGCCACGCTCGGCATCGATGCCCACGGCATTCTCGACCAGTCGGGTCAGCTGCTGCTTGCGCGCCTCGGCCAGCCCCTTCGCGCCGCCATCGACGGTGACCGCGACGGTCAGGCGGGTGACTTTGCCCGGTTCGCGCGAGACGATGCTGCGGGTCGAGCTGTTGGCGTAGGTCGTATCTTCCGACGTTTCCTTGCGCGATTGCTGGCGGGTGTCGCCTCCGGCGGCGCCGACCGGCGCTTCCTGGGCATCGGGCAGCTGATTGCCGACGGTGACCGCCTGGTCCTCGCTCTCCTCGCGCGACTGGTCGTCGCTCTCGACGGTAACCTGGCGCGCGATCACCTGCTTGTCGGGATCGAAGACGTTGGATTCCTCGCGCGTCGCATCGCGATCGATCTGCGCGGCCACCTCGGCGCGGACCTTGCCCTGGCCGACGATGGGTTCGAGCAGCGCGATAATCTCCTCGCGCATCTTGCTCTCGATCTGGGTCTGCCGCTCGTCGATGCTCCCACCGCCCGCCGCACCCTGTTCGCCGGCGCGGGCGAGCAACGCACCCGACTGGTCGACGATCGACACGGATTCGGGCGAAAGTTCGGGAACGGCGGAGGAGACGAGATAGCGGATTGCCTGGATCGTCTCGCCGGGCAGGCGGCCCTTGGTCTTGACTGTGATCGACGCGGTGGCCGGGCGTGCTTCGGCGGCGAACATCGCGCGTTCGGGCATCACGATATGGACGCGCGCACTGCTGACCGAGTCGAGGCTCTGGATCGAGCGAACGAGCTCGCCCTCGATCGCGCGTGTTTCGTTCAGCTTGGCGCGGCTCGCCGAGACGCCGAAGGGCTGTTCCTGATCGAGCACGTCATAGCCGATCTTGCCGCCCAGTTTCTCGCCCGCCATCGCCATGCGCAGCTCGGCGAGCTTGTCGACCGGGGCCATCACCGCAGTGCCGTCGGCGGAGAGCTCGAACGGCACGTTCTGCGCCTTCAATTTCTCGGTGATCGCTGCGGCGCCGGCAGGGTCGAGATCGGTGTAGAGAAACCCCATGGTCGAGGTTTCGCCGCGCAGCGCGACCATCGCCAGCGCCGCCATGATGAGCGCCGCGACGCCGCCCATGATGGCGAGCCGCTTCGTCCCCAGCTGCGCGATCAGCCCTTTAACCTGCTCCAAGACGCACCCTATCAGCGATCCGGGGCGAACTGCCCCATGACTGAATTATAGATGCCGTGCGGGCGGCAGGTTTTGCCGGTAGGAAAAAATTGCCGCACCCTCCCTGTTGGCGGTGCGGCGGGGATCAGGCAGCTTCCGCAACCTGCGGGGCCGGGAACAAATTGCCCAGTTCGCGCAGCACCGCGGCCTCGCGCGCCGCGCGGTCGAGGGTCAACCCGCCTTCGTCCCATTCGATCCGCGCGTCCCCGGGGGCGAGCGTGGCGTCATGAGCGATGTGCAGGTTCAGGCGGCGGCGATCATTCGCCTGGCGTTGTGCGATCCGCTCCTCGATCTGCGCGGCCATGTCCGGGTTCACGCGAACGGTCATTTCCGTCCCGCGCGCGACCTGCGACAGGGCCCGACCGATCGCATCGTCGATCGCCTGGGCGGGGGAGGAAAGCAGCGGATGCCCCGCGAGATGCTCAGCCACCGCCATGACCAGCTCCGCGGCCTCGCGCGCGGTATCGGCCTGGAAGCCTGCGCGCTCCTCGGTGATCCCCTCGACCCCGGCCTGAAGCGCGTCGAGCGCGGCGAGCAGCGCGGTTTCGCGGTCGTTGCGGGCCGCGTCCATTCCCGCCTGGAACCCATCGGCACGGGCGCGGGCGAGCTCCTCATTTTGCGTCCGGCGCAGATGGGCGATCTCGTCCTCCAGCGCCTCGATCCGGATCGTCTGCGAAAGGGAGTCATGCTCGACAGTACGGGCCGCCTCGCGCGCGGTGAACACGCGGTCGAATCCGAACGGCCTGGTGCTGAACGAAAGATCCATGTGCCGCTCCGTCAAATGATCATCGTGTCGTCGCTCTTGGGATCGACCAGCACGATCTCCCCCATATCGGCGAGGTTCTTGGCAAGGCGGACGAGGGCGGACTGGGCCTCTTCGCAATCGCGGGCGCGGACGGGACCCATGGACGCCATGTCCTCGCGCAGCAGCTTTGCCGAGCGTTCGGTCATGGTCGAGAAGAACAGCTGCTTGATCTCGTCGTTCGCGCCCTTGAGTGCCAGCGCCATCTGGCGCTTGTCCGCCTGACGCACGATGACCGCGATCGATGCAGGGAGCAGACCGCCCAGATCTTCGAAGGTGAACATGAGCGAGCGGATGCGGTCGGCGGCGTCGGGCGAGCGCGCGTCGAGCGCCTGGAGCATATTCTCCTCCGTCGCGCGGTCCATGGCGTTGAAGATCTCGGCCATCGCCTCATGCGGGTCGCGGCGTTGCGCGCGGGCAAAATTCGCCATGAATTCGGTCTTCAATGTGGCTTCGACCTGCGCCAGAACTTCCTTCTGCACCGTCTCCATCCGCAGCATCCGCTGAACGACATCGACCGCGATTTCGCGGGGAAGCGCGCCGAGCACGCGCGCGGCGTGATCGGACTTCAGCTTCGAGAGGATCACCGCGATCGTCTGGGGATATTCGTTGCGCAGATAGCCGGCGAGCACGGCTTCGCTGACATTGGACAATTTGTCCCACATCGTCCGGCCGGAGGGGCCGCGGATATCCTCCATGATCTCCTTGACCCGGTCGGCATCGAGCACGCCGTTGAGCAGCCGCTCGGTCGTCTCGAACGAGCCGTGGCACGACGACATCGACGACATTTCCGCCTGGAACTGATTGAGCAGATGCTCGACGATGTTCGACGGGATGCGGCCGAGCTGGGCCATGCTGGCGGACAGCTCCTTCACCTCGTCGATCGACAGCTGTTCCCAGATCGGCCCGCCATGTTCCTGACCGAGCGCAAGCATCAGTGCGGCGGCGCGCTGGCGCTGGTTGAGCCGCTTAAATTCTGGCGGTTCGACGACCGGAGTCATCATCATCGTCTAGGTCCCCTGCATTATTCGTGGTCACCGCGTCGGTAAGGTGCGCGCACCCTCTATTATGGACGCAGAAGGGGGTTGTCGGTCGCGTGGAGAAAAACTGATGGACATCGCTTCCGGCCTGGCCGGGCTCAGCCTGCTGGGCGGCGACACGAGCCTGTTTACGGCGTCAGGCGGTGGTCTGGCGATCGAAAGTCGTGCCGTGCGCGAGGCCAAGGCCCAGTTCACGTTGCCCGAAACCACGCCGCCCTGGCGTCAGGCGGCGCCGACTTCGTCCATCTATACTCAGGTCACCGAGATCCGCCGTCTTTCGACACTGATCGACAAGCCGCTGACCGGCCCGCGCGCGCTGCCCACCGACGTTCAGACCGCCTTCACCACCTGGAAAGCGCTCGACCGACTCAACCTCCTCGCCGAAAACGCCGCCAAGCCCGGCCTTACCGCGACCGAGCGTGCCCAGCTTGCGACGACGTTCACCAAGGGGCTGAGCGACCTGCAGACCTTCATGGGCAGCGCCCCGTCGGACAAACTCGACCTGTCCTTCGGACAGCCGGTCCGACGCGCCGAAAGCGTCGCGGTGTCGCCCGGCACCGGCAGCCTTGCGGTCAGCGTCACGGGCAACGGCGTCGTCGCCAAGCGTGACGAGATCCTCTCCCAGCTGTCTGGAACCGAACGCTTCCGCGTCACGCTGGAGCGTGGCAGTTCGGTGGACACCGTCGTGATCGATCTCGGCTCGCTTCCCGAGCCGCCCACGCTCGATAGCGTCGCCAACCTCATCAACCAGGCGATCGCCGACATTCCGATGCGCGATCTCAATGGCGATGTCGTATATGATTCCGGCGGGACGGCCGTTCCCAAGTGGAAGGTCGCGTTCGAACCCGAAAAGACCGTCGATGGCTGGGCGATGGGGATGACTCGCCAGGGGTTGGAATCGGTGTCGATAGATCAGGTCGATGCTCCCGATGCGCTAATGGTCGCGACCGGTCGCACCGGCCTCGAAACGCCCACCGCCGCGCGGGTGCTGCGCATCGACGATCCGCAAGCGGCGATGACCAACAAGACGCTGGCGACGATCGAGGCGAAGGATCGGCTGGCGACGAAGGCGGTGGCAACGACCACGGATGCGATCGTCACCGACACCGATGGCTTTGCCTATGTCGTCGGCACCGCATCGGGCGATCTGGACGAACTGCGCGTGGCGGGAAGCCAGGATCTCTATCTCACCAAGATGGACAGCCTGGGCAATACCGTTTGGCAGCGAAGCCTGGGCGCATCGGACAGCGCATCGGGCGCCGCGATCACCGTCGCGGACAATGGCGATATCGTCGTTGCCGGCACTGTCTCTGGCCATTTCGGCGGCACCGATGCCGACGCGGACATGCTGGTCGCGCGCTTCGCCAATAATGGCGATGAGCAATTCGCGACCCGGATCCGTTCGGCGGGCGAGGACCGCGCGACCAGCGTGACGATTGCCGATGACGGCGCAATCCTGGTCGGAGGCCGGGCTGCATTGGGCGGCGGTGACGCGTTCGTCGCACGGCTGAGCGGTACCGGATCGCTCCAGCTTCGCCAGCGGATCGATGCTGGCGGGGACGAGGGGATCACCGCGATGGCAATGACCGCCGATGGTCGTCTTGCCGCCGTCACGCGCGAGGGGAGCAGTTCGCGGCTGCGCTTCCTCGACCCCGCCAACCCGGCGGTCGAACTCGGCTCGGTCGATCTGGGCACTGTGGACGCGCGCGCGATCGCGATCGGCCCGGATGGGTCGATCGCAATTGGCGGCACCACGCTTGCCGCACTGGCCGGCACGCAGACCAACGGCATTGCCGGCGGCCGCGACGGGTTCGTCGCGCGCATGGCGGCCGACGGATCGGGCCTGTCGGTCACCTATCTCGGCACGGCGGGCAACGAACAGGTCGACAGCCTCGTCTTCACCAATGGCAAACTCTATGTCGGCGGTCGCACCAGCGGCGATCTGGGCGGCACCCGCAGCGGTCCTGTGGACGGCTTCGTCGCCCGGCTCGATCCCGCAAGCGGTGCGGTCGAGCAAGTGAACCAGTTCGGCCAGCCGACACTGCGCACCGAACCCGTGCGCCTTGCCGCTTCGAGCGGCGGGACCAGCATGGTCGACGCGCTCGGTTTCGGGCGCGGCACACTGACTCCCGACGGATCGCTGAAGCTGACCACCGCGACCAGTCTGCGCGCGGGCGACAGTTTCCAGATGCGCGTCGCGGGCGGCGTCGTCCGTACCGTGACGATCGACAAGGATGAGACGCTGACGAGCCTCGCCGACAAGGTGCGCCGGATCAGCGGATCGAAGGCGCTCGTGACGACGCCCAAGAGCGGGGAGGGGGCAATGCTGCGCATTGCGCCCAAGGCGAGTATCGATATCGAATTTATCGCCGGGCCCGCCGGGCGCGACGCGCTCGAAAAGCTCGGCCTCCCCGCCGCGCGCGTGTCCGGCATGGATGCGATCGACAAGGATGCACCGATCGTGAAGCCCGGTGGCACCTATGGCCTGGGCCTCGACCTGTCGCTGTCGATTGCCGACACCAAATCGGCGAAGGCGGCGCTCGCGAAGCTCAAATCTGCGCTGTCGATTTCGCAGACCGGATACCGCTCGCTCTATTGGGACGATACCAAGCTGGCATTGGTTGAAGGCAGCAAGAAGGGCGGAAGCACCGCCCGCGAACAGGCGCAACTGGCCAATTATCAGGCGGCGCTCGACCGGCTCGCGGGCGGCATACCAACCTCAATGGGGTTCTGACATCATGACCGACCTGATCGGCGGCATCACCCGCAACATGAAGCATCTTTCGGAGCGGCAGCGCGTCGTGGCCGAAAATATCGCCAACAGCGAAACGCCGGGCTTCAAGGCGCGCGAGGTGCGCGCGCCGAGCTTCGCCGACCTGCTCCAGACCGGCAGCGGCGGTGGACAGGTCGCGCGCCCTCAGGTGAAGCTGACGGGTGGTATGGCGGCCCTCGGTGCGCGCGCCCCGATTTCGGCGGGCAGCGTGATGCTCGACGCGAACACGACCGAGACCAAGCCCGACGGCAACAATGTCACGCTGGAGGAACAACTGCTCAAAATGGGCCAGATCCAGGCCGATTTCGCGGCGATGACCAACCTCTACCGCAAGAGCCAGGGCCTCATCCAATCGGCGCTGGGCCGCAAGGGCGGCGGCTGACGCGGTGGGGTGAAGGGGCGTCGTTCGCATCCCCTCGCTTTAGCGGAGAGGAGCGAGGTCGTTTTCGACCTGAGTTTCATCGCTCTGTTCCCCGGCGAAGGCCGGGGTCCAGTATCGCCGAACATGAGGCGGCATCCCGTCTCCGAACCGTCTCGCAACTGGGCCCCGGCCTGCGCCGGGGAACGTTCAATTCAGCCCGTTCGCGCTCCTAAAAGCTCGTATTCACCGAAATCGGCACGGCAAGGTTGTTCGCGGTCATCGCGCCGCTGGCGCCATAAGCCTCGCTGCGCCCGCCGCGGCGACGGCGGGCGTCGGCGGAGATTTCGGCCATCAGATCGTCGGACAGGTCGATCTGGCGGCGCAGGGTCGCGGCATTGTCGCGCGCGGCGTCGCGCAATCGCAGGGCCAGGTCGCCCAGCTCGGCGCGCGTCTCGCCGTTCAGCGCATCGCGCCAGTCCGGGCTGACCCGGTCGAGCCGCGCGACCTCCGCATCCACCGCGCCGACGAGGCGCGTCTTGGCCTGGACCAGCCCCGCGACCTCGCCGCGACGGCCTTGTTGCAGCAACGCCGTCTCCTCCTCACAAATCGAGGCGAGCGAGCGGAACAGATCGGTGAGTTCAGTTTCCATTCGACGCCCCTTCCTGGAGCTTGATGATCTGGTCGAGCACATGCGGGGCAAGGCCCAGCCCGCCCTTGGCGGCGATGGCGGTGCCGAGATGTTCGGACAGCACGCCGCGAAACATCTGTTCGCCATGCCCGCCGGAAAATTCCCCGCTTTCGACGCTTTCCAGCATCAGCTGGGTCATCTGGCCGATGAACACGGCCTCGAACGCGCGCGCCGTTTCCGCATTCTTCGGCGAGGGGACGGTTGGCGTCGCGCCGGTCGTGGCGGCGGTGGGGGCGGAGAGGGGGTTCATCACTGCACCTCGATATCGGCCTGGAGTGCGCCAGCACTCTTCACCGCCTGAAGAATGGTAATCAGGTCGCGCGGGCTGACGCCGAGCGCGTTAAGGCCGGCCACCAGCGAGGAAAGCGACGTCTCGCCTCCGACCGTGCCGAGCGAGCGGCCCGAACCGTCATCGACCGCGACCTGAGTGCGGGGGACGACCTGGGTCTGCCCCTGCGACAGCGGTGCGGGCTGCGATACTTGCGGCGCCTCGGCGATGCTGATGGTGAGGCCCCCCTGGGCGATCGCAACTGGGCTGATTCGGACATTCGATCCCATCACCACCGTTCCCGACGCCTCGTTGACGATCACCTTGGCGGGTTGATCCACGGTGACGGGCAGGTTTTCGATCCGCGCGACCAGATCGACCACCGATCCGGGGAAGCCGGGGCCGGGCTGAAGTTCGACCGTCGCGGGATCGAGCACCACGGCTGTCCCCGCAAAGGCGGCGTTGATCACGCCTGCAATCTGGTTGGCGGTGGTGAAATCGGGGTTCTTGAGCGCGAGCTTGAGGCTGGTTGCGCTGCGCAGCGCATAGGGGACCTCGCGCTCGATGATCGCCCCGTCGGCGATGCGCGCGGAGGTCGAGACGCCGCGGCTGATGCTTGCCGCCGCGCCCTGCGCCTTGAAGCCGGAGACCGAGACCTGGCCCTGGGCAACGGCATAGATTTCGCCGTCGAGCGCGCGTAGCGATGATGCGATCAGCGTCCCGCCCTGAAGGCTGGTGGCATCGCCGATCGCGGAGACGGTGACATCGATCCGCGAACCGGAGCGGGCGAAGGCGGGCATCGTCGCGGTGATCGACACGGCGGCGACATTGGCTGTCTTGAGCTGCGATCCGCGGACATTGACGCCCATCCGCTCGAGCATCGCCTGAATCGATTCCTCGGTAAAGGGCGTGTTGCGGGTGCGGTCGCCAGTGCCGGCCAGGCCCACGACCAGGCCATAGCCGACGAGCTGGTTCTCGCGCACATTCTCGACATCGACGATGTCCTTGATCCGGTGCGCGTTGCGCGCAGCGGCGGTGCCGGGCATCGCGAGGGCGACGAGTAGCAGCAGGAAACTCAAAATGCGCATAAACCCGTCCATCGGCTCCGAAACTCCGTTAATCTTCTTATAGAAAGAGAAAGGCCGTTCCGGTCTTGGCGGAGGAATGTTCCCGTGCGTGTCGATGGGGTGTCGTTGCAGGTCCGGATGGTGCTCAATGCACTGTCGAAGGCCGACACCGCTGCGCTCGCGACGCTGCCGAAGATGACGATGCCGGAGGCGCCGAAACAGGCGCAGCAGCTTCCCCCGACGCTTCAGACCGCGGCCAATGTCAATGTGCTGCTTGCGGCGGCCGCGGCGCTCGAATCCCCTCAGGACAAGCGTCGTCGCGAAGTGCGCCCTCCGGCCAAGGGGCTCGAAATGCTCGACCGGCTTCACACCGCCGGGATCAAGGGGTTGCCCAAGAAGGACGTGCTCGACGCGCTCACCCAATGGGCCGCCGCGTTCGAGCTTCCCGAGGACCCGCAGCTCGCCGAAATCGCGCGCGAGATCGAGTTGCGCGTCCGCGTTGAACTGGCCAAGCACGACCGCATCGTCTGACGCGCATTTTTCAAACGGCATGGTTAACGCCGCGCGGCGGGATCAGTCCGGCTGCCCAATACCCCGCGCCAGCCTCATCACATAGCTGATCACTTCGGCTACCGCCTGATAATGTTCGACCGGGATCGGCCGGTCGACCTCGGCGCTGGCGTGCAGCGCGCGGGCGAGGGGGCGGTTTTCGACGAGCGGCACGCCGGCCGCCGTCGCGACCTCGCGGATCTTGAGCGCGATGGCGTCGGTGCCCTTGGCGACGACGACCGGCGCGGACATGTCGCCATGGTCGTATTTCAGTGCGACTGCATAGTGGGTCGGGTTGGTGATGACGACGGTCGCGGTGGGGACGGCGGCCATCATCCGTTTGCGTGAGCGCTGCATCCCGATCTGGCGGATGCGCGCCTTGATCTTGGGGTCGCCTTCCTGCTGCTTGTGCTCGTCCTTGATGTCCTGGAGCGACATCATCTTCTTCTTGGTCCAGCTGTGCCGCTGATAGAAGAAATCGAACACTGCAATTGCGGCGATCAGTCCAACCACGATCATCAACACATCGGCGACCATGCCATGGGCAAGATCGGCGATCGTGCCGGGACCGATCCCGACCATCGTCTCGAACCCGGGCAGAAAGGGCCACAGGATCAACCCGCCAATCCCGGCCACGGCAGCGAGTTTCGCCAGCGTCTTGCCGAACTCGACGAAGGCGCGCGCGCCGAACAATCGGCCAAAGCCCGAGACAGGATTGATCTTCGACCATTTCGGCTGGATGCGAGTCCAGTTCATCATCGGCCGCCCCTGAAGCAACCCCCCGAGCAGCGCGAATCCGAACAGGGTGCCGAGCAGCGGGAGCAGACCCGTCGCCACTTCGCCCAGCATGAAGCCGCCAAACGCCTGCGCGCCCTGTGGCTCGAACAGGAAGCTGTCGGCGCGGCCCCAGATGCGCGCCAGCGATCCGGCGAGCTTGGAGGCGGCATAGGCGCCCAGGCTGCCGGTCGCGACGATCAGGCCCAGGAACATCGCGGCCTGGCGCATCTCCGGCGCCATCGGGACGTCGCCCTTCTTGCGCGCATCCTCGATCCTCTTATCGGTCGGGGCATAAGTCTTCTGGTCCTTGTCCTGATCTTCCGATGCCATTGCGTCAGCTCCAGCCCGCGTTCATCCAGCCGGCCAGGCTATTGGCAAAGGCGATCAGCACGGCGCCGAGCGTCGCTGCGGTTATCGTGACGCCGAGCAGCAGGTTGAGGGGCTGGGCGATGAAGAACACCTGCAACGCGGGCGCGACGCGTGCGACCAGACCCAGCACGACGTTGAAGACGATCCCATAAACGAGCAGCGGTGCGGCCAGCGATACGCCGAGCGCGAGCGAATTGCCGGCGACGCGCACCGCCAGGTCGGCGAAATCGGCGGTGTTGGGAAAGACGCCGACCGGGAAGAGCCGATAGGATTTGATGATCGCGCCGATCCACAGATGATGGACGGCCATCGCAAAGCAGACGACCGCGGCGGCGACGCCGACGAAGCGCGACAGGATCGGCGCATGGCCCGACTGGCCCGGGTCGAAGATGACGGCGGAGGTGAGGCCGATCTGAAGGCTGATGAGCGATCCTGCGATCGAGATCGCCTGATACATCATCCGCATAATAAGGCCGAGCGCCAGTCCGACGACGATCTCCGGCACCAGGATTGCGGCCAGCGCCAGATCCTTCGCCTGGGCGAACGGCGCGACCGTTGGCGACAGGAATCCCCATAGCCCCAGCGTCATCCCCATCGCCGCGAACAGCCGGATCTGCGCCGGGATCGCGTCTTCGGAAAAGACCGGCAACAGCATCACCACCGCGCCCGCCCGCGCGAACAGGATCAGGAACGCGGTGGCGTGAAGGGGCAGGTCCGCGATCATCGCCGGGTTCAGCCGCCCTGAACGATCTTGTCGCTGAGCACCCGCATGAAATCGCCGAGCGCCGAGCCGATCAGCGGAAAGCTGAGCAGCAGCGTGATGCCCATCACGATCAGCTTTGGCACGAAGGTGAGCGTCTGTTCCTGGATCTGGGTCAGCGCCTGAAGCAGGCCGATGACGACACCTGTCGCCAGCGCCGCGAACAGCAGCGGACCGGAGACGGTGAGGGTCAGGATCAGCGCGGCGCGGCCGATCTCGATGGCGGAAGCGGCATCCATGTGCGGCGCCTAGATCTGCATCCGCATGATTTCAGAATAGGCATTGACCACCCGGTCGCGCACCGCGACCACGGTGTCCAGCGCGACTTCGGCGGCCCCCATCGCGGTGACCACGTCGATCAGGTCGCCCTTGCCCGCGATCTGGCGCGCCGATGCGGTCTCGGCAGCCTTGAGGCTTCCCGATGCCTCGCCGACCATATCCTGGACGAGCTGGCCGAACCCGCCCGATACGGGGGCGTCGGCGCTGCCGGGACCACCGATCCCGGGACCGCGCGAAAGCGGCGAGACACCGGCGGCGCGGCCATAGGCAGAGAGCGCGTCGAGCGATCCGATGGACATTGCGGCGTTCCTTATTTCAGCAGGTCGATGGTGCGCATCGTCATGCCCTTGGCGGCTTCGATCGCGCTGAGATTGGCTTCGTAGGAGCGTTGTGCCGCCTTCATATCGGCGCTTTCGACCAGGCTGTTGACGTTGGGCATCAGCACATAGCCCTTGGCGTCTGCGGCCGGGTTGCCGGGCTGATAGACGCGCTGAAAGGCGGATTTGTCGGACGCGACGCCCTTAACCTCGACCTTGGTCGCGCCGCTTGCGCGATCGACCTGGGCGGAAAAGGTCGCGACGCGGCGGCGATAGGGATCGCCCCCCGGCGTCTGCGATACCGAGCCCTGATTGGCCAAATTCTCCGCGATCACCCGCATACGCAGCGATTGCGCGCGCAGGCCCGATGCGGAGACCGAAACGGAGCTTTTGAGATCCATGGTCGCATTTCCGGCGCGGCGGGCAGGAATTGCCGCCGACACAAATCTTATAGGCAAGATTTTCCGGGCCGGTCGGACCGGCGGCAAATTCTGCCCCCTATAAATGCTGCATGACGAACACGCAGGGGACAGCTGTGCTCAACGATATCATGGTCGAATTGTCGATCGTGCTGGGATCGACCCGGCTCCCGATCCGCCAGGTGCTGAAGATGAGCCGCGGCGCGATCGTCGCGTTCGACAGCAGCGATGCCGACCCGACATTGGTCTATGTCAATGAAACGTTGGTCGCGAAGGGGCGGGTGATCGTCAATGGCGAGCATATGTCGCTGGAGATCAGCGAAGTCCTGCCCGGACGGATCGTGGCATGACAATCCTGGCGTTGCTGCGCATGTTCGGTGCGCTTGCGATCGTGCTCGGCCTGCTGGCCGGATCGCTCTGGGCGGTGCGCCGCTTCAACCTGCGTCTGCCCGGTCGGATCGGCGGGGGTGGGGTGGACGAGCGTCGTCTTGCGGTGGTCGAACGGCTGAGCGTTGATCCCAAGCGTTCGCTGCTGCTGGTGCGGCGCGACAATGTCGAGCATCTGGTGCTGATGGCGCCGGAGGGGAATGTGGTTCTCACCGCACCGCGCCCTGAGGCGCCCGAACTGCGGCCAGAGCTGCGGATCGCCCGTACCGCCGCGCCGCAGCCGGTGGCGGCGCTGCCGTCGTTCGACGCGGAAGCGCATGGCACTGGCGACATCGGATCGACCGCGTTTCTCGGCAACCTCCACCGCATCCAGAATTTCGCGAGCGCCCGGCTGGCCCGTCATGCATAAGCTGTTGCGCATCGCGTTCGCGGCGACCCTGATCCTGATCCCGACCGCCGCCGCCGCTGCCCCGTCTGTGGGGCTCGGACTGGGCGGGGAGGGGTCGATGAGCGGCAAGGCGATCGGCCTGGTCGCGCTTCTGACCGTCCTCAGCCTTGCGCCGGGCATCCTGATGACTGTGACGTCGTTCACCCGCATCGTCGTGGCGCTGTCGCTGCTGCGCACGGGCCTTGGCGCACAGGGTGTGCCGCCCAACCCGGTCATCATCAGCCTGGCGCTGTTCCTGTCGATGTTCGTGATGACGCCGACCTTCACCCAGGCATGGGACGTGGGCATCAAGCCTTATACCGAGGGCAAGATCAGCGAGGATGTCGCGTTCGAGAAGACCGCCGAACCGTTCCGCAAGTTCATGCTGAGCCAGGTGCGCGACGACGATATCGCGTTATTCAACGGCCTCGCTGCGGAACCTGCCAAGACCCGGGCGGACGTGCCGCTCGGCACGCTCGTCCCGGCCTTCATGATCTCCGAACTGCGCCGCGCGTTCGAGATCGGCTTCCTGCTGCTGCTGCCCTTTCTCGTCATCGATCTCGCCGTATCGGCGGTGCTGATGGCAATGGGTATGATGATGCTGCCGCCGACGACGATCGCGCTCCCGTGCAAGATCATCTTCTTCGTGCTGGTCGATGGCTGGGCATTGGTCGCGGGCAGCCTGATCCGAAGTTTCGGGTCGGGTTAGGGTTTTAAAGCCTGCTTCAGCAAAGCTGAACCGGTTTCGGCACCGGCCCGCTCCCCCACCCGGCCACCCAGCGACAGTATCCTTTGGGTGGCCGGGTGGGGGAGCGGGCCGGTGCCGATTCAACGAAGCTGAAAACGACTCTACGACCGCCGCCCAAAGCGCCGCGCCGGATCGACCAGCCAGGCGGACAAAGTCTCGAACCGGATCGGCGTCACGAACTGAAGCCCGGCCGCGCCGTCACGTTGCCAACGCAGCCCGGCATTGACCGTGCCCAGTTCGGGGACATGGACCGACAGGGTGCCGTCGATCAGCGTCATCGACAGGCCGTCGATCCGCATCCCGCGCTGGTTGATGTCGCGTAGTGTCGCGGCGAGGCGGCGGCCGTTGCAGGTGACCAGCACCGCGCATTCGGTTTCGAGCCGCGGCAGCCGGTTGTGCCAGCCGCGCTGTTTGGGGGTGGGCTTCAGGATCAGTTCGCTCGGCACCGGCGAATGGAAATGCAGTCCGGTCGCACCGCCCTGGGCCCAGGCGACCTCCGCCTCCAGCAATTCGGCGCCGCGCAGCTCCAGCTGGACCCGGTCGCCCCGACTCATGGGCATCGCACACTCGATCCGCGCGCCATTGGCGGAAATGTTGCGCACCCGGCACACAACATCGCCGCGCGCGGTAACCAGGCGACCGACCAGCAAGGTCGTGACAAGGCGCGTGTCGGCATCCGCGCGCCGGTCCTGGACGCTGTTTTCCGGCTCGAACGGCGGCAATGTATCGGGTTCCTGGGTAAACATCATGCTGGCTCCGCCTTGGTGACTGCGACCTTGCGCACCTTGTCCGGCCCGATCGCCTCGCGTGCCGCTTCGATGACGATGCGGCGGAAACTGTCGAGATCGGGCAGCATCCCATCCGCGCCCGCGGCGAGCGGGATGCGGAAGGTGCGCAGATTGATGGCGTGCTGAAGAAAAGGGAGCCGCGCGGTGACCATGTCGACATCGTCCTCGCCGACTTCCAGCTGGACTTCGAACGCCGCATAGCCGGACAGCTTGCCGTCCTTCAGCACCAGCGGCGCGGTCATGCGCGGAAGCGCGACGAACTTGCCGGGCATTTCCGGCTCGGCGGGTTTCGCCGCTGCGGACGCCTGGGCCGGGGTGCCGACGATCAGAGTCGTCGCATAGCCGCTTCCGGCGCCGATTGCCGCGCCGATAATCAGCAGGAGGAGGGGGAACAGGATCTTCTTCACGGTTCGACCCTCACATCTTGAAGCTCGCATCGGCCGGGGTCGGTGGTGCCTCGCCCTTGACGATGATGGTGATGCGCCGGTTTTCGGCACGATCGGGTTCGCCCGGGTAAAGCGGCTGGCTGGCGCCGCGCGCGACGACGCCCGCAATCCGGTCGCTGGTGATGCCGCCCGCGAGCAGCACCGCGCGGGAGGCGAGGGCGCGCTCGCCCGACAGGCGCCAATTGGCCTCGCTCTCCCCGCCCTTGCCGTCGGTATGCCCCTCGATCGTCAACCGCGCGCCGGATCGGGTCAGTTTTTCCGCGACCGCGCCCAGCTGACGGCGCGCGAAATCGTTTAGTTTCGCGGTACCGGGGTGGAACATTGGCTGGCGGACGCTGTCCATCAGCGTGATGCGCAGCCCGTCCTCGTCCGATTCCACTTTTGCATGGGTTTCGGAGTCGGTTGGGGCCGATTCGAGCGACAGCCGCATTTCCTGGGCCAGCACGCGCAACGAGGCGTCGGGGATCGTTGCTGAGCCGCCCCGCGCGACGCCGGTGCTTTGCGCCTCCATCGCCGGCACGCCGCTCGCCTTGGCCGCCTCGGCGCTCTTGGCGCGGCCATGACCGCCCGAACCCGCCTGGGCCCCGCCCGCTGCGGCGCCCGCGCTACCCACCATCGGCGGGCCGGGGGAGAAATATTCCGCCAGACCCTTCAGCGTTTCCTTCTCAGGGTTGCTGATGAGCCAGAGCAGCATGAAAAACGCCATCATCGCGGTGACGAAATCGGCATAGGCGACCTTCCACGCGCCGCCATGATGGCCACCGACGACCTTCTTTACCTTGCGGATGACGATGGGCCGGGCATTGGGAGCGTGGCTGGCCATCGGTCAGAGTCCCGGCGCCAGCGCCGCCTGGAGCCGTGCCTGCACCTGGCCCAGTCGAACCGGCGCGATCGCCGTGCGGGTGCAAGCGCCGGCTGCGAGCCGGTCGAGCACTGCGGCGCTCTCCTCGGTACATTGGACCAGCAGGTCGAAGGCCTGAAGCTGATCGAGATAGCGTTCGACGAAATGTTCGTCCGCCACCAGCACCGATGCCAGTTCCTCGATCAGCGCACGCACATGGCGCAATTCGCCCGCGACGGCGCCGTGCAGCGCGTTGACCAGCTGTTCGTTGCGGGGCTCCTGCATCGGGGGAATGGGATTTTCCATGGTCAGGCCCTTTAGAAAAGATCGATCTCGCCGCCGTGCACGGGGGCGCGGGCGGGGAGGGTGACGGGCGGCGGCTCGGCGACATAGTGACAGCGGATCTTGCCGTCATAAGGACGGAACTCGATCTTGCGCGGCCGCGTGCCGCCGGTGTCGTTATGGCCGATTGCGATGGCTTCGGTTTGCAGGAAGCGCACGGCAAACGCGGCGTTGGCGGTGCCGATGCCACCCAGTCCGGCGATGATGTTGGCGCCGCCATAGAGATGCGCGCGCAGTCGTGGCCGCTCCGCCCCCGCCTTCATCATGCCGTTGATCAGCAATTCCATGGCGTGGACGCCATAGCGTTGCAGGTCCGCCTCGCTGACGCGATGATCGGGACTTGGCTCGCCGAGCAGGAAATGGTTCATACCCCCCACGCGCGCCACCGCATCGTGCAGGCACACGGCGATGCACGAGCCCAACAGGGTCGAGATGACCGTGTCGGGCTGCGACAGGACCTTGAACTCGCCCTGGATGATGGTGACGCGGTTGCGCGTGGCGAGCGTCATGACAGCGCGCCGAAGACCCGCTCGATCTTCTCCTTCAGCGCGGCGGGCGCAAAGGGCTTCACGAGATAGTTGTTCACGCCCAGCGCGGCGGCCTTCTGCACCACCTCCCGGTCTGACGAACCGGTCAGCATGATGAAGACGGTCTTCGCCAGCACCTCGTCCTTGCGGACGGTCGCCAGGAATTCGAGTCCGTCCATCTCAGGCATGTTATAGTCCGAGATGATGAGGTGAACGCGGTCGTTGCGGATCGCGGACAGCGCCTCGGGCGCGCTCGCCTTGTCGCGAATGTCCTTGAAGCCGAAATCCTGAAGCGCACGACGGATCATCGCACGCATACTCGTCTGGTCGTCGACCACCATGACCCGGATTGCAGACGCGGCGGGCATTCAACGCTCCTGATGCTTGGCGCCGCGCGCGGCGGCGAGGATGACGCCTGCCATCGCGGACAGGCTGGATTCGGTTTCGACGCCACCGGCGAGCAGCGCGGCGCGCGGCATTCCCCATACGATGCAGTCTTCGCGCGACTGGCCGAAGGTGCGGGCGCCTGCGCGGCGCATTGCCAGCATCCCTTCCGCCCCGTCATTGCCCATGCCGGTCAGGATCGCGCCAACTGCGGCCTTGCCGAGCGGAGCGATCGAGTTGAACAGCATGTCGACCGAGGGGCGATGGCCGTTGACCGGGTCGGTCGCGACCAGCTTGATTCGACCGCGCGTGCCCCCGTCCAGGGTCATGTGATGCGATCCGCCGGGGGCGATATAGACGGTTCCCGGCTTCAACGGTGCGCCGTCGGTCGCCTCGACCACCCTGACCGCGCAGCTGCGGTCGAGCCGCGCGGCGAAGCTCGCGGTAAAGGCGGCGGGCATATGCTGGACGACCAAGACCGGCGGGGCGTTTTCAGGGAAGGCGTCGAGCAGATGGAACAGCGCCTCCACCCCGCCCGTCGACGCGCCGATCGCGATCACGACGTCGCGAAACGGTGTCTGGGCGGACGCGGTGGGCTGCACCGCACGCACGGGGGGGGCCATGCGCCGGGTCTGTGAGCGGGCCGCGCCCTTGACGATCTCACGCAGTTGGCTGGCGCCCGCGACCAGTTCGGCGGGGCCGCCCGCGGGCTTGGCGATGCAATCGACCGCGCCCAGGCGCAGCGCCTCGATCGTCACTTCCGCGCCCGCTGCGGTCAGCGACGAGCACATTACGACCGGCATCGGCCGAAGCCGCATGATCCTTTCGAGGAAAGAAAGGCCGTCCATTCCCGGCATCTCGACATCGAGCGTCAGGACATCGGGATTGAGCTCCTTGATCATCTCGCGCGCGGCGTGCGGTTCGGGCGCGGCGCCGACAACTTCGATCTCGGGGTCGCCGGACAGGATGCGCGTCAGCGCGGCGCGCATCGATGCGCTGTCGTCGACGATCAGGGCGCGGATCGGACTCATGCGGCACCGTCCGTGCGCTGATAGATGGTGTTGCCGCGGCTGCGCATCCGCTCGGCGGCGGTGCCGATCAGACGCTCGCTATGGCCGATATACAGGAAGCCGCCGGGCTTGAGCATCTCGACGAGCCGGGCTTCCAGCTCGGATTTCGCGGTATCGTCGAAATAGATCATGACATTGCGACAAAAAATGACGTCGTAACGCTGCTTCATCGGCCATTCGCCGAACAGGTTCAGCACCTTGGCGGTCACCAATGCGCGCGCGGTATCGGCCATGCGATAGCCCGCGCCCTCGCGGACCATCCAGGCGCGACGATAGGGTTCCGGAACGCCATCGGCGGTCGCCTCTGCATAGAAACCCTCGGCGGCGGCGCGCACCACCGGTTCCGAGATGTCGGTGGCGAGCAGACGCAGGTCGCGTCCACGCAGCCATTCGGCCTCGCTACGTTCGGTGCCCAGAAGCGTCATCGCCAGCGTGTACACTTCCTCGCCGCTCGAACATCCCGCCGACCACATCCGCACGGGCGAACGGGCCGGGTCGCGCTTGAGCTGAGGAAGCAGCACGTCGCGCAGATGATCGAAATGATGGCTCTCGCGGAAGAAATGCGTGTGGTTGGTGGTCAGCGCCGTAACCAGCAGCCGCAGTTCCTCCGCATCGCGTTCGGCAAAGGCGATATAGTCCTTGAACGAGGCCAGGCGGTGCTCGCGCAGGCGGCGGGACAGGCGCGAATGCACCAGCACCTTTTTCGTCGGCGGGAGGTGTATCCGCGCCTCGGTCATCATGATCCGCGCGATCGCCGCGAACTCGTTGTCGCCAAGCGCCGGTCCACCGTCGCTCAGCAGCGGGTTCAGCGGCGCAGGCGCCAGCGAGGCTGTCGTCATGCGGCCATGTCCAGGTGGCGGGTGATGGCGAGCGCGTCGAGATCGAGCAACAGCACCATTTGCGGCTTCGGCTCGCTGCCGTCGCGCGCGCGGGCAGTGATCTGGACCAGACCGGAGATCACATTGACTTCCTGAAGCTCGACATCCGGCGCGGGCTGGATCGCGCTCTCCTGGATGGCGACGATGTCGTCGACCTCGTCCACCAGGAAACCGGCCTGCTTGCCCGCAATGTTGACGACCAGCACGCAGGAGCGTGCATGGATCGTGCTCGGCGTCCAGCCCAGCCGCTCGGCAAGGCCAACGACCGGCACGACGGTGCCGCGCAAATTGGTCACGCCCAGGATATATCCGGGGACGCTGGGCAACGGGGTCGGCTCCGACCATTCGCGGATTTCGATCAGCGAGCGCATGTCGATGCCGAAATGGCGGGCGCCCAGGGTGAAGGTGACGATCTTGATTTCGTCGGCGGGGGTTTCTTGTTCAGTCATGCTGCTAGTCCTCTCATGAGGTTGCGGTTGTGGCTGGCGGCGGAGGCGACCAGCGCCTCGACATCGAGGATGAGCGCGATCGAGCCGTCGCCGAGGATGGTGGCGCCGCCCAGGCCGCGGATCGGGTGGAGGTTCTGCTCCAGGCTCTTGATGACCACCTCGCGCCGGTCGTCGATCGTATCGACGAGGAGGCCGACGCGGCCGGCGCTCTCGCTCTCGACGATGATGACGAGGCTTTCGTGGACGGGGCGGTCTTCGTTCGCGTGCAGGCCGAACACTTCGGTCAGTCGGCGCACGGGCAAATACTCGCCGCGAATCTCGATCACCTCATTGTCGGGGGTCGTCGCGCTGACTTGGCCCGGCTCGGGGCGGATCGCCTCGACAACCGTGGCGAGCGGCAGCACGAAGCGCTGCCCCGCGAGGCGCACGACCATGCCGTCGAGGATCGCCAGCGTCAGCGGCAACACCAAGGTGAAGCTGGTGCCCTTGCCCGGGGTCGAACTGATCTCGACACGACCGCCCAGGGCCTCGACGTTGGAGCGGACCACGTCCATGCCGACGCCTCGGCCGGAAATGTTCGAAATCGTCGCAGCGGTCGAGAAGCCGGGCGCGCAGATCAACTGATCGATCTCTTCGTCGCTCAGCGCCGCGTCTGCGGGGATAATACCCTTTTCGATGGCCTTGGCGCGCACGCGGGCACGGTCGATGCCGCGTCCGTCATCGGCGACCGTGACGATGATCCGGGCGCCTTTCTGCTCGGCAGACAAGCGGATCGTCCCTTCGGCGGACTTGCCGGCGCGCAGCCGTTCCTCGGGGCTTTCCAGCCCATGATCGACGGCGTTGCGGATGAGATGGGTCAGCGGGTCGCCGATTTTCTCGATCACGCCCTTGTCGACTTCGGTGGTCTCGCCGAACGTCTGGAGCGTCACCTGCTTGCCCGTCTCGGCCATCAGGTCGCGCAACATGCGTGGCACCCGGCTGAACGCCTGTTTGATCGGCTGCGCGCGCAGCGACATGACATTGTCCTGAATCTCGCGCGTCAGCCGGGCGAGTTCGGGAAGTTCGACGCGCTCCTGATCCTTGGCGCTCAGGCGATCGGACAGGATCGAGTTGCGGATCACGAGTTCGCCGACCAGGTTGAGCAGATTGTCCAGCTTGTGCAGATCGACGCGGATCGTCTGCGATGCGCTGTCGGTTACCCGGGTCTCGGCCGCCTGGGCGGCGGCGGCGATTCCGGGCGCTGCGGCTTCGATCTGGCCGATCAGCGCGCGGGCATCGCCGCCGCGTGGTTCTTCGGACGCGGTCGTGGCGGGAGTGCGCTCGGTCTCAAAGCGGGCGATCGCGATATGCGAATCCGGCGCGACGAAATCGAATGCCTCCTGAATGCTGTCTTCCCGCGTCCAGCCGGGCAGCTGGATCGTCCAGCGCAGATAGGCGTCTTCGGGCTCGACATCGCGCAGTGCGGGCAGCGACGAGCAATCGACCGCGACCACGCGACCGCCCAGATCCTCAAGTTCGCGGATCACCAGCATGGGTTCCGATCCGCCGGCCATCGCTTCGCGCGAGGGACCGAACTCGACCCGCCAGTCGGGTTCGCCGACGGGCTCGGCTTCCGCATCCTGTTCGGCGGGCGCCATGATCGCGCCGAGATCGAAATCGTCCACCGCGACGCTCACCGGCTCAAAGCCGAACGGGTCCGCATCGGCCGGTTGCGCGGCTTCGACCGGCGCGACCGGGGCCGGGGAGGGGGAAAGGGAGGGGGGCGACGCGGGCACAGTGCCCGCTTCGCCGTTCAGCACCGCCTGGATCGCCGCGAGCGAAGCGGCGTCGTCCGGGGTCGTCGCAGAGCCCTGCGATGCGGCGACGTGATCCGACAGAATGTCGAGCGCCGACAACATCACGCCCACGGTGGGCGGAGTCGGCGCGATCCGCTCCGCGCGAACTTCGTCGAGCAGATTCTCGAACTTGTGCGCGAATGCGGTCAGTGCGACATGGCCGAACGCGCCCGCGCCGCCCTTGATCGAATGGACTGCACGGAACACGGCGGCAATGGTCGCCGGCGAGACATCACCCGCCTGCATCGCCGACAATCCCTGTTCGGCAGCGGCCAGGCCCTCGGCGCATTCTTCGAAGAAGATCGCCTGGATATCGTCCATATCGTCGCTCATGGGCAGACGCGGCGGATCGCCGCCCCCAGCTTCGCCGCCTCGAACGGCTTGGTGATCCAGCCGGTGGCGCCTGCAGAGCGGGCACGCGACTTCTTCTCGTCCGAAAACTCGGTCGAGAGCACCAGGATCGGCGTGCCGCGGAATTCCGGCAGTGCGCGGACCGCCTCGATCAGCTCGAACCCGTCCATTTCCGGCATGTTGATATCGGTGATGAGCAGGTCGGGCTTGACCTCCTGCATCCGCTCCAGCCCGTGACGACCGTCATTCGCGGCCTCAATCCGGAATCCCTGCGCACTCAGCGATGCCTTGAGCAGCATACGCATACTGGCGGAATCGTCGACGGTAAGAATGAGCTTGCTCACGATTGCAGTTCCTCTGTCTGGCTCAGGCCCAATCGGTCGCTCAGACCAAGTGCCTCGATCCGCGCCAGGAAGGCGGGGCTGGGGTTTTGGATTACGAAATGGTGGCCCGACGCTTCGGTTTCCGCGCGCGCGGCCAGCAACAGCTGGAGCACGGCCTGGCCGACGCTTTCGACGGTGCTGGCGTCCACGGTCAGATCGCCTCCGAAATCGGCGGCGAGCACGAGGCGCACCTTCAGGTCCTCGGCAGTCACGGTGACGCCATGGGCCGGAAGATCGATCACGCCCCCCGCGAAATTTTCGGGGTCAGGCTGGTTGAGCTGCGAGGTCACTCTTCGCCTCCTCAAGTGCGGTTTCGAGTTGCTGGAAGGATGGCGCCTTGTCGGACGGCGTCGCACGGCGCGCGATCTCGACCGCCACCTGCGTGGGCATACCCTGGGCATGGGCAACGATCGCGGTCTTGGCGATGACGAACGGCTTGCCGTCCCCTTCGATCACCTGTTGCAGCTTGGCGGCCAGCGGGCCTACAAAACAGTAAGAGAGGAGCACGCCCAGAAAGGTTCCGACCAGCGCGCCGCCGATCATCGCGCCCAGGATTTCGACCGGCTGGTCGATCGATCCCATCGTCTTGATGACGCCCAGCACCGCCGCGACGATGCCGATCGCGGGCAGGCCGTCGGCCATTTGCTGCAGCGCGTGCTGCGGGTGCATCTCGTGATGGTGATGCGCCTCGATATCGTTTTCCATCGCCTCGGCCAGCTGATGCGGATCCTCGAAATTCACCGTCATCATGCGCAGATAGTCGCAGATGAACTCGATCAGGTGGTGATCGGCGATCAGACGCGGATAGCGTTTGAAGATGCTGCTTTCGGCGGGCGTGTCGAGATGCGGTTCGATCGCCGTGGCGCCACCCTTCTTGAACGTCATGAGGAGCCCGAACATCAGCGTCAGCAGGTCGCGATAGTCCGAGTCCTTCCACTTGCTGCCCTTGAAGGACCGCATGATGCCCTTGCCGGCCTGCTTCACGACCGGCATCGGATTTGAAACCAGGAAGGCGCCGATCGCCGCGCCGCCGATTGCCATCATCTCGTGCGGCAGCGCGTGCAGGATCACGTCCATCTTGCCCCCGGCGAGCAGGAAGCTGCCGAAGACGCAGATCAGAATGATGATGAAACCGACGCCGTTAAGCATGATGAGAGTCGTTCCCCTGTGCCGTGACCGGCAGTTCCGTGGATTATAGGGCGGGGGCGGGGGTGCCGGACGCATCGGGCATCTTTTCGACGATCCGCAACGGCTTGAGGCAGGACGCGACCGGACGGCGCGGCTTCCATCTAGAATGCGGTAAACGCGAACGAGGAACCCGCATGTCGCTTAGCGCCTATCAACGTGCCCGCACGCTCGTCGAAACGCCCCGCGCAACCGAGCAACGCCTGATCCGGGACGTCACCGCCGCGCTGATCGAGGCCCGGGACATGGGCTATTCGGGGGGTAGGTTGATGAACGCGCTGCACTGGAACCGGGAGATGTGGGACGCGTTCGCCAACGCCTGTGGCGCCCCCGGCAACAGCCTTCCGGACGAGCTGCGCGCGTCGATCATTTCAATCGGATTATGGGTCAATCGTCACGCCAGCGACGTGATGAAAGGGCGCGAGTCGATCGATCCGCTGATTGAGGTCAACCGCTCGTTGCTTGAAGGGCTGGCTGAAGGCCGAATGGCCGCCTGAAGGACAGTCAGACCGGGGCGGCAACCTCCGCGGCATAAGCGAGGCGGAGCGCTTCGGACAGGCTGCCGACGTCGAGCTTCTCCATCATGTTCGCGCGATAGATTTCCACCGTGCGGGGCGACAGATCGAGCTGGTGGGCGATCACCTTGTTGGGGCGCCCTTCGATCAGACCCATCAGCACCTCATGCTCGCGCGGCGACAGGCGGGCGATCCGCGCCCGCGCCTGTTCCCGCCGCTCGGCGATGCCGCTGGTCTCGCTGAACCGGGCAAAGGCTTCGTCGAGTAGATTGAGAAGGTGGTGAGGATCATAGGGTTTCTCGAGGAAATCCGTGGCCCCCGCCTTCATCGCCTGCACCGCCAGCGAGATATCGCCCTGGCCCGTCAGCATGATCGTCAGGAACGTAGCCTTTCGCGACTGCAACTCGCGCATCACCTCGATCCCGTTGCGACCCGGCATCTGATAGTCGAGCAACAGGACGCCACTGTCGCTGGCCTCGATATTCTCCAGGAAGGACTCGCCCGACGCGAAGACCCGGATCACGAGATTGGGGCGTTCCGACAACAGCCCGTGCAGCGATTGCCGGACAGCCTGATCGTCATCGACAATATAGACGCTCTGCATCATTCCTCTCCCAGTCCCGGCTCTATTGCAGGGACGGTGAACCGGAATGTCGCGCCGCCCCCTTCATTGTTCTGCGCGGTCATTGTCCCTCCGTGCGCTTCGATGATGCGCCGGCAAATCAACAGTCCGATCCCCATACTGCCCTCTCCTTTGGAAGAATTGAATGGGAGAAACATCTGCTCAAGAAGCGGTTCGGCGAGTCCCGGCCCGTTGTCGCTCACCGAAAATTCGATCCAGTCGTCGTCGATCCTTCGCGTACCGATGGCGATCCGGCGGCCTTCTGCGGGAACCCCAGCAAGCGCTTCCAGCGCATTGCGCATCAGATTCAGCAGCACCTGTTGAATTTGGATCTTGTCGGCAAACATGCGGACAGCGTCGTGCGCGAGTTCATAATCCACGGTGAGATCGAGCCGTTGATGCCCGACCAGGACGAGCGCGCTTGCCTCCCGAATGGTCGTCTCGACCGACTCCATCCGCGAATCGACCTCGCGCCGCGAAACAAATGCGCGCAGGCGGCGGATGATCTCCCCCGCGCGCAACGATTGTTCACGGGTCGATTGGAGCTGACGCGAAATCCGTTCACGATCGCCGCCATCGTTCAGGATAACCTCGGCGGTGGCGACGTGATTTGTAATTGCGGCCAATGGTTGGTTGAGTTCGTGCGCCAGCGCTGCGGCCAGCTCACCCATCGCGTTGATCCGGCCAATCTGGGTTAGCTCGTTGCTCAACTGCTGAAGCCGCTCTTCGCCCTGAAGCCGCTCCGTCAAATCCGTGATGAAACCCGTAAAAGCGCGGGTGTCGCCATAGACGGCCTCGCCCACATGCAACTCGATGGGTATTTCGCGGCCGTCCGCATGACGGGCCGTCAGAATGCGCGGGATGCCGATGATGCGCCGCTCTCCAGTACGCAGATAGCGTTCCAGATAGCCATCGTGCCGCAAACGATGTTCGTCGGCCATTAGCATGGATACATTCTTGCCGATGATATCGCTGGCCGCATAGCCGAAAAGTCTTTCCGCAGCTGGGCTGAAGCTCATAACGTGGCCGCGCACATCGATCACCAGCATCGCGCTGGGCACGGTTTGGAGAATGGAGAGAAGCTGGGCCTCCCGGGCCGCGAGTTGTGCTGTCTGCTCGACACGATCGGTCACGTCGATATTGACGCCCAGCGTACGCACCAGCGCACCCGTCGCATCATAAAAGCACCGCGCGGAGCCCTCAATGGCCCGGATTTCACCATCTTCGAGAGACAGGCGGTAAAAGAATGAGAACTGATCCGCTCGGCGGAGTACAGTTGCTTCCATCCGCTTGAGAATCAGTGCGAGATCCTCCGGAAAAATGAGCGCCGCCCAACTTTCATAGTCAGCGAGAGTGCCGACAGGCAGCCCCAGAAGCGGTTCCGTATCGGCGAACCAGGAGAGCTTTCCGCTCTCCACATCCCATTCGAAAATACCGATCCGGTGCGCTTGCGCCGCCAGCAGCAGTCGTTCGTCACTCTCCGCGCGGGCGACCTGCGCGCGCATAAGTGGTTCAAGATCGGTCATTGCAAGCACGGTGACGGGCGTGTCGCCATCGTCGTCGATCCGCTGGCGACGTTCCAGGACGTGAATCTCACGGCCGTCCTTCGCGGTTTCGACGATCTGGAAACTGCCTTCGTGCGCCGTGGGACTCCACCCTGCAGAGTCATCGGCGGCAGCGCGGCTTGAGAGCAGCAGATGCTTGACCTGACCGATCGCCTCCTCCGCACCATAGCCGTACAGCGCCGCGCATCCGCGTGACCAGTGGACGATCCGTCCGTCGGCATCGATAAAGGCGATCGGCTCGGCATCGAGCGACTGAGCATAGAGCTGAAGCGTCGAGCGCTGGCGCGACAGGCGCGCGATCGACCATAGCAGCACCGACCCGACGATCAGCGTGTTGGCCAGCATCCCCCAGATTTCAGCGGTCGCCGGGAAACCACGCTGGTCGAACACGAGCAGTTCGATCGCGAGTACCAGTGCAGGCGCGACCATCAGGGCGGGGACCGCGCGGAGGGCGATCGGCCAGTTCTCGTCCCTCTTGGGGCGATAGCCCTGAAGCGCATGTTGTGTCGCCTGGAGCAACAGTCCGACGCCCAGCACCAGTTCCGCGACATTGGTGATGACCGGTATGTGCCAGGGCTGGACCGAGGCGCCCCGAACTTCCGCAGCAAGCAACTGGCCCGCCAGCAGCAGCAGCGCGAAGCTGATGACCAGCGCTGCGACCATCGCGGCGACCGGTGCGCCTTCGCGACCCGAACGGATGCGCATCAGCGCGCTGACCGCAAGAAGGAAGATCAACAGGCAGGAGACCGGACTGCCGCCGGTCCGGGCCAGCAACGTTACGCTGAGCAACACCAGTGCCGCGATGAGGATGGTGATGACGAACGCGGTGCCGATCCGTCGCCCCGGACCTTCAGGATCGGCGCGGGGGAGTAGGATGAGCGTGGTCGCCAGGACCAGAACCAACAGGAGATTGGGCGGCCACGCCGCAGCAAAGCCCGGGATCGGCGACCGTAGCGGCGAAATCGCGAACGACCAGCCGAGCAACCCGGCGATCGAAAGACCCGCCGCAACGGCGAAGCAGAGGGTGGCGACCCTACCGCGTGTCGATCCCTCCGGCGTCCAGTTTCGCGCCCCTGTCACTCCACACCATATACAGGCTACGCCACGCGGCGCGGCCCAATCTTACCCATTACGGATATGGTTACAACTGGTTACATGAAACGGGCTGCAATCACCGCATGGATGTGATCTTCCGGAACGTCGGAAAGCGCGAAGCTGCGCGGTGGATGCTGGCTGTGGCCGACCAGCAACCCGTCATTTCCGATT
The DNA here is from genome assembly GCF_007833215.1 of Sphingomonas suaedae. Classification (NCBI taxonomy): domain Bacteria; kingdom Pseudomonadati; phylum Pseudomonadota; class Alphaproteobacteria; order Sphingomonadales; family Sphingomonadaceae; genus Sphingomonas; species Sphingomonas suaedae. The sequence continues at coordinate 1,443,471 of NZ_CP042239.1, read as the reverse complement.
GCGATCGAGAGGGCGCGGTAGCCGTCCGGTTCGCGAAGCACGGCCAGCCCGCCCGCGACCGGGTAGCGGTCCAGATCGACGAACAGGATCGACTGGCCGGGCAATGCCGCCCCCAGCGTCGCACGACACAGACGCAAGGCGACGACGCGGCGGCCGCATCCCGGCGGTGGTGCGATCCGTTCGCCGGTATCCTGATCCAGGATGAGTCCATCGGGTCCCGCGATGCCGAGTACCGCGATGGTTCCGATGTTGGGCGCCGCAACGGGGAGCGTAGCCACCCCGGCGCCGTGCGCGGGGCCTGGATCGGCGAGTTCCGAGCGCAGCGCGGCGATCTTCTCTCGCGTCCGGCGCAATCGCTCCTCAGGATCGCTGATCGCGTTGAACCACGGATCGAGATCGCCGTTACGGTGCAATTGATCGATGCGGGCGCGCAGCGCTGCCTCATTCGCGGTGCCCAGCAACGCGCAGATCGCGGCGCGCGTAGGCGCGTTCCAGTCCTCGAAGCTGCGCTGCGCATTTTCCAGCCGTGACAGATTGACCGGCGCGATGCCATGCTGATCGGTGATCGCCTGGATCGTCAGCGCGCGATCGGATGCGCGAAGATTGCGCACCGCAGCAGCCAGCAGCACGGCGAAGCGATCGCGCGCGCGGTCGGGCAGGGGAACGCCGACAAAAGGCGCGGCCCAATCTTCGATGGAAAACGCGGGCGCATCGACATCGATCAGCAATGCGTCCGGCACGACATCCAGCGCAGCGGCGATATCGGCCAGTTCGCGGGCGCGGGCGAAGACTTCGCCGCGCTCGATCTTGGAGAGGCGGATATAGGTGAGGTCGGGAAGGCGGTGCGACAATGCGATCAGCCGGTGCAGCCCCGCCTTGCGCCGCAGCTCGCGGATGCGGTTCGGAAAAACGAAGTTGCGCCATGGATCGACGGGCACCGCCCCGTCGGGAGCGGTGCCCGTATGCAGCTTCACGGGTGCGTCCATTTCCACCTGCCTCCTTTCCCTCGGGTATAGGATAACAGGCTTCCAATAGCTATCCGGTGGCGTCTCGCTGAAACGCGCTAAATGACGCTATCCATTGTGTCGCGACGTCGCCGAGCGTGGCGGGTGCGAGATCAGCGCCCAATTGCCTGCCGGATCGAAGCGGCGCAGCGCGACGAGGCTTCCCGGTCGGGCGATGCGGCGGTCGAGCCAGCCGGGGGCGAGGGGCCATGGGTCTTCGGGAGCGACGCCGACGCCCGTGCCGTCGCTGACCAGGCCGATGCTGTGCGGCGCCATCCCGGCGGGCCAGCGCTGTTGGACGCGCTCCAGCAATTTGCGGGCGAGGCGTTCGGCGGTGCGGGCGCTGCGGCCATCGATCTCATGGCGTTTCAGCCAGCGGTCCCAGCTCGCACCGAAATCGCCATTGGTGCCGATCCCCCAAACCGCGACCAGATGGCCGGACTGGCCCAGCCAGCGATGCGCGCTGTTGCAGAAATCCCGTGCCAGCTCGTCCAGGCCGGGGTCGATGAACGGCAACAGGCCGTCGCTGTTCGCCGGAGCGATCATGATGCTCTCGCGGATCATCGGACCCGGCTCAGTGCGAACGCACGCCGCGGGGCATCGCCATCAGCTGCTCGCCCTGATCCTCGGCCTCGACTGTCGCCAGCGGTGCCGCAGCAACCGCGATCACGCGGCTCAGCTGGTTGTGCGGGGCGCTGTGGTCGGGCAGAACGGTGACGATCGGGGTCGGCTTGTCGGTCACGCGACGGCGCGCCTTGGGACGCGGGCGCTCGAACATGCCGCCGAAGCGCGGATCGTTGGCGGCGATCTCGGCGATCGTCTTCGCGGCACGCTTGGCGACCTGGCGCTGCCGTTCGCGCTCCTGCGGATCGAGTTCGGATTCGTCCGGCATGTCGTCCGACAGGCGGCGGGCGACGATCTGACGCTGGGCCTCCAGCCTTTCCTCCAGTTCGGCGATTTCGGCGGGATCGATGATTGCCGCCCCGGCCCGGAACCGCGGGAGGCGCGGGTCGAGGACCTGGACCGAACGGTTGGAGCGGGCGCGCCGCTTCATCTGTTCCATCGCGACGCCACGCAGATGATCGACATAGGCATCGAGCAACGCCTCGCGCGTCTTCACCGCGAGATGGTCGCCGGCACAGGCTTCGGTACGGTCGAGCGCGAACTCGTCCTCGATCATGCTTTCCAGCGTGTTGCTCTCGCCGTCCGCGCCGCTCGTGACGGCGTGGAGCGAGACGGTGCTCGCCTCGACTTTCTTCGCCGATGGGCGCTGATCGGTCATCAGCCGGAAGCGCAGGCTCTGAAGCTCGCCGCGCAGCTGCCAGTTGACGAAGGTCGTGAATTGGGCGCGTTCTGAATCATAGGCCTGGATCGCGCGGTGAACACCGATCGCGCAGCACTGCTCGGCGTCGTCCCAATGGCCGGCAAGGCCATATTGGCGGATGAAGTGGCGGATGCGCGGCGCCAGGATCTTCAGCACATGGGCGAAGGCGCGGTCGCCATGGACGCGCTGGCGGTTGGTCTGCGCCTCGCCATCCTTCGGCAGGTTCGCAATGACGGTTGCAACGGCGGCCTCGAGTGCAGCGGTGGTATTCGACATGATCGTTCCCCTCGATCGTATCGCCAGAGCCGCGATGGCCTTGGCTACGGGGACATGATCGCCTGTCGGCGTAAATAGGATGAAACTAATCCTATACGTATATCCACAATAGGTAATATCACAGTAACCATCCGCTCAGGCCGCACGGACCTGGGTGACAAAGCGATGCACCTGGGTGGAGAGGCTGCTCGCCTGACCCGACAGGGTGCTTGCGGAGGAAAAGACCTGGCTCGCGGCCGAGCCGGTCGCTTCAGAGGCGTGGCTGACCCCGACGATATTGGCCGAAACCTCATGCGCGGCCTGGGCGGTCTGCTGGATGTTGCGGCTGATCTCGGCGGTCGCGCTGTTCTGCTGATTTACCGCTCCGGCGATCGAATCGCTGATCTCCGCCACCTGTCCGATCGTCGCCGCGATGGTGGTGAGGCCCGACACCGCCTGGCGCGTCACATCCTGGATCTCGCGGATCTGGCCTTCGACATCCTCGGTCATGCGCTCGGTCTGGGAGGCCAGCGCCTTGACCTCTGCCGCGACCACCTCGAACGCCTTGCCGGCTTCGCCCGCCCGCGCTGCCTCGATCGATGCGTTGAGCGCCAGCATGTTGGTCTTGCCCGCAATCTGACCGATCAGGCCGACAACGGTGCCGATCCGCTCCGCTGCCTCATCAAGGGCGCGGACCACCTGGTCGGTGCGTTCGGCATCGGCGACGGCACGCTGAGTGGTTCGGGTCGAATCGGCGACCTGGGTGGCGATCATCTGGATTGACGCGGACAGCTCCTCGGCGGCAGACGCCACGGTCTGCACGCCTGCGCTCGCCTGTTCGGCGGCAGCGGCGACCGCCATCGCCCGCGTATTCGCCTCGCCGCTATGGTCGGTCAGCGACTGGGCGCTCGCCTCCAGCTCGTTCGAGGCGACACCGAGCTGATCGACCAGAACGCCGACCTGGCGCTGAAAATCTTCGGCCAGCGTCGCGAGCTTCGCGTCATAGGTCGCCTTGTTCTCGTCGATATAGCAGGAGATGGCGAGGTCCATGTCGATCATCGCCGCCATGTTGATCGCGGTGCACAGCTGCGCCGTGCGTGCGGCCGATGCCGGGCTCAACGATCGTCCCGCCGAACGTGCGGCAAGATCGAACAGATGGCGCAGGATGAAGCTGTAGCCCCCGATATACCAGCGCGGATCGAGGCCGATCTTGCTGTGCATCAGGCCGATACGCTGCACCGATTCGACATAGGCATCGTCGAACCGGCCGGAAAAGAGCATCTGCCAATGCGCCGCCTGGGCGCGTGCGGCGCGCGGCATCGCTTCGCCGTCCTTGAACATGTTCGCCAGTTCGGGCCAGCGGCGCAGGTTGACGTAGAATATGTCGAGGATTCCGGGCAGCTCCTTGTCGAGAACCGGCGCAAAACGCGCCAGCACTTCGCGGTGCGCATCGGAGAAACCGGCAAAAGCGAGACGGTCAACCAGTTCGGCACTCACGGCCATCGGGGGGTCCTTTCATCCAACGTAACCAATATAGGATGATTTGCGGACTGGCGGCCGTAGTCGTGGTTCTACCTAAGCGAAATTTTCAGGGCGCACGCGGCGATCGACATAGGTGTCGAGCCAGGCGCGATGCGCCGCGCTCGCGTCGCCGGTTGCGGCGATCGCCTGTTGCGCCCGCCCGCCGCCGATCTGAGCGCGCAGCAACAATCCCGCGCGGTCATCGGTCAGCCCGGTCTTGAGATATTTGACCGCGTCACCCGGCCCGAGATGGTGGGCGAGATAGGCGGTTCGCGCCACGGCAGAGGGATCGTCCCCGGCGCGCACCCCCGACCGTTCGAGCAGCTTGAGATTGGCACGCGCATAATCGGCGGTCGTCTCGATCGACGCGGTGGCGTCATAGCGTAGCTGCAGCATCGCCGCGCGCGCCGCCGGACGCACCTGGCCCGACCGGTCGAGCCAGCCGCGTGCCTGCGCGGTTTCGTTGAGCCATGTGCCGCGCGTCTCGGCCATCCCTTCCCAAGTGCGGCTCAGAAACTGGCCAAGGCCCGCTGCGGACGAACGGCTGTTGCGCGAATAGACGTTCCACTGACCCGAGGAATCCTTCGCCGCTTCGGCATTGACGATCGCTGCCAGCGCGGTGGCCGGGATACCGGTTCGATCGGCCGCGCGTTCCAGCGCCGGAGCGTGACGTGCATTGGCGCCGAGACGATCAGGGTCGAGTTGCAGTGCCGTCGAGCCGCCGGTCACCCTGGTTACCGGTTCGGTCGGGATATGCTGGACGGTCTGGATCGCGCGCGGCGTGGTGGCGAGATCGGCGAGTGCCAACAGGCTGTCGATGTCCATCCGGTCATCGCCGCGCTGGGGTATATTGATTTCCGCATCGGGCGCCATGGTGCCGATTGCGGCCTGCCACAGCCGTTTCTGCGCCGAGCCCAGCGCGTTGCGATGGATCGCGGCGGCGGTTGCGGCGGTGTCGGTGACCGATAGCGATCGGCCCTGAACGGTGATCATGCGCGCGCCCTCCGCAAATCGCGCGCGCGGCGGACGAACCGCGCGGCGGTCAGATCGTCGAGCATCGCCTGCTCGGCATTTTGCAGCGCGCGTTCGGCCTCGGCGCGGAACGCGTCCGCGGCATTGCCGACGGCGCGCATCGACGCATATTGCTGCGCGGCCTTGCGGCGCAGCATCGTCAATTCGACCTCCGCGTCATGGCGCAGCGTTTCCAGCCGGCGACGCTCATCCCGCGCCCGCGCGAGATAGGCATCGGCCTGAAGCTGCCACTCGACGGCGCTCAGCTCGGTTTCGCGTGCGATCTGGCTGGTCAGTGCCTCGTGCAGCGTTTGCATTCCGTCGAGCCGCGCGGTCGCATCGGCGACCAGCGCCTTGAGCGCGTCCATGTCGCGGTCGAGCGCGCGCAGCGCGGCGTCATAGGGCGTGCGCATGGTCAGTCTCCATCAGCGCGGCGAGGCGGGCAAAGCCGTCTTCGGCATGGCCGCGATCGCTTTTGGTCTGGGTCAGCATCGCCTCGATTTGCGGGGCGATCCGCACCGCGTCGTCTACTTCAGGACTGGATCCCGCCTTGTAGGCGCCCAGCCGGACGATTTCTTCCATATCGGCATAGGTGCCGAGGATACGGCGCGCGGCGAGCCGGACCTGATTCTGCTCGGGTTCGAGGCAATGGGGCAGGGTGCGTGACACCGATTTGAGCAGGTCGATCGCCGGATAGCGACCGCGCTCGGCGATCTTGCGGGTGATGACGACATGGCCGTCGAGGATGCCGCGCACCGCATCGGCAACCGGCTCGTTATGATCGTCGCCGTCGACCAGTACGGTGAACAGGCCGGTGATCGATCCCTGGCCCGGCAGGCCGGGACCTGCGCGTTCGAGCAGCCGGGGCAGCTCGGCAAAGACGGTGGGGGTATAGCCGCGTGTCGCGGGCGGCTCGCCATTGGCGAGGCCGATCTCGCGTTGCGCCATGGCGAAACGGGTGACCGAGTCCATCAGGCACAGCACGCGCAGCCCGCGGTCGCGGAAATGTTCGGCCAGCGCCAGCGTGGTCCAGGCGGCCTGGCGGCGCATCAGCGCGGGCTCGTCCGATGTGGCGACGACGACGATGCTGCGCGCCATGCCCTCGGGTCCCAGATCGTCCTCGACGAATTCCTGCACCTCGCGGCCGCGTTCGCCGATCAGGCCGATGATCGCGACATCGCATTCGGTCCAGCGCGCGAGCATCGACAGCAGTACCGACTTGCCCACCCCCGATCCGGCGAATAGGCCGAGCCGCTGGCCGGTACAGAGCGGAACGAACAGGTCGAGTGCGCGCACTCCCGTTTCGATGCGGGCGCCGACGCGCGCGCGGGTTGCGGCGAGGGGAGGGGGGGCCTTGATCGGCTGGCGGGTCGCGCCGAGCGGCAGCTCGCCCTTGCCATCCACGGGACGCCCCAGCCCATCGACCATCCGGCCAAGCCATGCATCGCACGGACGCAGCGACAGCGCGCCGGGGTGCAGCCACGCGATCGTTCCGGAGCTCAGCCCCTGCGGTTCGCGGAATGGCATACATTGGGCGAGACCCGCCTCGATCCCCGTCACTTCCGCCGGGACGATTCCATCGGGCGTGTCGATATCGATCCGCGCGCCGATCTGCGCAGCGCCGGCCAGCCCCTCGACCTCGATCAGCGCGCCACGCACCGCGACGACGCGGCCGTGCCGCTTGTCGAGCGGGAGCGCGGCAATGCTGCGCGTGGCGGTGGACAGGCTGTGCATGGCCTATCCTCAGGCCGCCTCGTTTGCAGGGACGAGCGCGGCGCCCTCGAACTCGATCAGCGTGCGGCAGGCGGCGAGGCCGCGATAGTAATCGCCCTCGGCGACAAGTCGCGCAAAGCGGACACAGGCGGCGCGGCCAGCATCGCACGTCATTGCCGGGATCAACAGCGTGAGTTCGTCGATCACCTGATTCTTGTGCGCTTCGGGTTCGTCGCCCAGATACGCCATCATCGTCGCGAAATAGAGGCGGCGCGCGGTGCTCGTCGCTTCCTCGGGCGCCATGATCTCGCGGCCGCGCAGCAGCGCGACCTTGTTCTCGATCACCAGCTCGGTGCGTCCCTTGGAACGCAGCATCGCGCCGTTGACCACCAGCGCCTCGCCGTCGCGCAGGGAAATTCGCAGCATCGTTCGGTCCTCAACTCTTGCGTTGCTGCAATCATAGAGGCCCGGGGGAGCGGGCGGTCCGGCCACCCGGAAAAAATTGCCGCCCCGGAAATTTAGGACCGCAACGCAGACCGGCGCGCTGCGCAGCGCTCTATCATGGCCATGTCCTGCCCGTTTGGGCGCGAACCGGAGACAGTCCTTGAGCCTTTATTCCGCACTTTATGCCGGCGTTTCCGGCCTGGGCGCCGAAGCGACCGCGATGGCGGTGGTTGCCGACAATATCAGCAATATCAACACGATCGGCTATAAGGGGAGCGACATTCAGTTCCGCACCCTGGTCAGCGACGGGCGTGCCAAGTCCACCTATACCGCAGGCGGCGTGATGGCTGCCCCCCAGGCGCTGATCTCGAAGCAGGGCCTGCTTCAGGCATCCAGCAGCACCACCGATCTCGGCATCGAAGGCGCTGGCTTCTTCGTCGTGCGTGAGGCGATCGGTTCGGCCAATGAAGGCGTCGCCTTCACCCGTGCGGGTTCTTTCCGCCCCGACGAGTTCGGCTATCTGCGCAATGCATCGGGCATGTATCTGCAGGGCTGGCGCCTCGATAACTATGGCGAGTTCGTGAACACCGGCAATGTCGGCGCGCTGGAGCCGGTGCGCGTTAGCGATCTGACCGGATCGGCCGCGCCGACCACGCTGATCGACATCCGCGCGAACCTTCAATCAACCGCGGAAGCCTATGCCGGCGTCTACGCCGCGGGCGACATGGCCAACGGCACGGTCACGCCGAGCTTCAGCCGTTCGTTCGACATCTTCGATGCGCAGGGTACGTCGCACCGCGTGACCATGGCCTATGTCCGCACCGGGCCGAACGCCTGGCAGGGCGAACTCTATGCCGACCCCGCCGCCGATGTCACCGCCCCTGGCGGCGTGCTGGCCAGCGGCGAGATCCGGTTCAACCCGGACGGCAGTCTGATCATGGACGATAGCGTCTATACCTCGGAGCTGTTCAATCCGGTCGATATCAGCTGGACCAACGGCGCGGGCTCGGTCCCGATGCGGCTTGGTTTGGGCAGCAACGGCACGATCAGCGGCCTCAGCCAGTTCGGTTCGGAATCGGCGCTGATTGCCGCCACTACCGATGGCGGCGTGCTGGGCAATATCGCGTCGATCCAGGTGTCGGAGACGGGTCAGCTCAGCGCGGTGTTCGACAATGGCGTCACCCGCCCGGTGTTCCAGCTGCCGGTCGCGACCTTCCCCAATCCGGATGGCCTGACGCGGCTCAGCGGCAACGCCTATCTGATGTCGGACAAGTCGGGCAACGCATCGATCGACATCGCCGGTGCGCTGGGTGCGGGCACGATCCGCGCCAGCACGCTGGAGGCGTCCACCGTCGATCTGGCGCAGGAGTTCAGCAACATGATCCGCTTCCAGCGGGCCTATAGCGCCGCGTCCAAGATCATCACCACGGTGGACGACATGCTGCAGGAAGTCAGCAACCTGAAGCGCTGATTGCACTTCTGGCGGGGGACGGTTTGTGTCGCTGAGCGAAATCCTGGGGGCGGCCGTATCGGGCCTGAACGCGGCGCAGGCCGGGCTCAAGACCGTGTCGACCAACATCGCCAATGTCGGCACCCCCGGCTATGCGCGCGAGCGCGTCAATCAGTCGACCGCCGTCACCGCCGACCGGATCAGCGGCGTCACCGTCGGAGAACCGATCCGGATCGCCGACAAATTCCTGGAAGCGGCGGTGTACCGCCGCGCCACGGACCTTGGGGTGTCCGAGGTCCAGGCAAATTATCTCGACCGGATGCAGGCGCTGCTCGGCGCACCCGATTCCGAATCCGGTCTGCCCTCGCGGCTTGATGCGATCAACAGCGCGGCCATCGCAATGACCGGCGCGCTGGGCGCCGAACAGAATGCCGCCGACTTTATCGCGCGCGCCGCGGACGCGATCGGCACGATCCAGCGGCTCGATACCGATATCGCGATGTTGTCGGCGGATGCGGACGCCGAAATCGGCATGTCGGTCGAGCGGATCAACGCGCTGCTGACCCAGATCCACAAGCTCAACGACACGGTGTCGCGGCTCGACGGGCTTGGGCGCAGTTCGGCAGGTACGGTCGATCAGCGCAATATGGCGGTCGAGGAATTGAGCGGGATGCTCGGGGTGGTCGCGCGCGAACAACCCAATGGCCGGATCATGATCGAAACGTCGAGCGGCGCACCGCTGCTCGACGGGCGGCTGCGGCTATTGTCCTATCCGAGCTCCAAATCGGGGACCGGCGCGGCGCTGGCCGATTATCCCGGCATCGATATTCGCTTCGCCAATGAAAGGGGCGAAATGGGCGCCGCAACCGGCGACCGCATCGAATCCTCGGCGGTCGGCGGAAAGCTGGGCGGTCTCATCGACCTGCGCGACCGCACCATGCCGGGCTTCCGCGAGCAGTTGGGGACGCTGTTCACCGGTCTCGCGCGCGCGCTCAACGGCGCGTCCAATGCGTCCAGCTCGGTCCCGGCTCCGGCGCGCCTCTATGGCAGTACGACCGCGCTGGCGACCAGCGACCGGCTCGGCTTTACCGGTGCATCCTATTTCGCCGTCACTGCGGCGGACGGCACTGTCGTCGCGCAAACCCGGGTCGATTTCGACGCGCTGGGCGCGGGGGCAACGGTCAATGATGCGCTGACCGCGATCAACGCCGGACTTGGCGGTGCGGGTACCGCGACGTTTGCCAACGGACGCCTCGTGATCGAGGCGAGCGGCGCCGGCCGCGGCGTTGTCGTCGCCGATGATGCCACCGCCCCCTCGAACCGGGGCGGCGTCGGGTTCAGCCAGTATTTCGGCCTCAACGACATGGTCCGGGCCGAAGGGGCCCTGACTGTCCCCGCCGGGTTCGCACCGGGCGATGCGCATGGGTTCGACACTGGCAGCACCGCCGATCTGATGCTGCGCGATGCTTCGGGTCGCGTGATCGCACGCGCGACGATGGCGCCGGTGGGGGGCGGAACGATGGGCGACCTCGTCACCCAACTCAACACCAGCCCGCTCGGCACCTATGGCAGCTTCTCGATCGATGGCGCAGGGCGATTTCGGTTCGATCAGGCGCCGGGTGTCACCGGAACGGTGCTGTCGATCCCGGCGGATTCCACCAACCGCCACGCCACCGGAATTTCCTTCTCCGCCCTGGCGGGGCTGACCGGCAGTACCAACGCGCTCGCGGCGGGACAGGTGGCGCCGGAACTGCGCAACACGCCCTCGCGCCTGCCGCTCGCGATCTTCGACCCGTCGGCAGGCGTCGGCAATCGCGGGTTGCTGGCGACCGATACGCGCGCCGCGCAATTCTATACCGACAGCTTCAGCAAGGTCGCCGATCTGGGCAAGGACGGCAACGTCTCGCTTGAACGCTATGCCTCGCTGATCCTGGGCGAGGCTGGCACCACCGCAGCCAATGCCCAGAGCCGTCTGGAAGACGCGACCGCGCGCAAGCAGGACGCGACCAATCGTCGCGACAGCTTTTCCGGCGTCAATATCGACGAGGAGCTGGCGCAGATGATCGTCCTGCAAAACAGCTATTCCGCTGCGGCGCGCGTCGTGAGTGTGGCGGGCGAAATGTACGACACCCTGATCGGCATGATGAACTGAGGAATCCGCAGATGCGTGTCGCAACCATCCCCCTGCAACAGACCACGGCGAACGCGATCCAGCGCGCGCAGCAAAAGCTGGCCGTCACCCAGGCGCAGCTGTCCACGGGCAAGAAGGCGCCCGACCTCGCGGCGCTGGGCAGCGAGGCGGTCCGCACGCTGTCTGCGCATACCCTGCTCGCCAAGCAGGAGGCTCATGCCAGCACCGCGACGCGGCTCGGCACGACCTTGTCGCTGTATGAGACCGCGATCACCGCGATCGAGAATACGACGATGGATCTTGGCAATCGCGTGCTCCAGGCGATCGGCACCGGCGAGGCCGCGGGCCTTGACGAGGCGATCTCCGCGACGTTCGATCAGTTCCGCTCAATGCTCAACGCCAGCGAGGGCGGCTTGCCGTTGTTCGGCGGCGGTATCGCGGGCGAGCCGTTCACAGCGGTGAAGATCGAGGAACTGATCGGCACGAGCGCGAGCGATCATTTCGTCGACGGCAATGCCAGGGCGCGCGCCCGGGTCGGCGACGGACTCGATCTCAACTATGGGATCACCGCGACCGAGATCGGCGCGGAGGTCACCGATATCTATCGCCAGCTGATCGAGGCTGGACCGTTCGACGAGCAGCTCAGCGATGCGCAGAAGGACACGCTGCGCGGGATCAAGGACCAGCTTGACGATGCGTTGGGCAATGTCCGGCGCTCCAATGCCGAAAATGGCCGCCGCCTCGCCCAGACCGAGACGCTGGTCGATCGCGCGAACGAACGCGCGCTGGTGCTGAAAGATGTCATCAGCCGCAATGAGGACGCCGATCTCGCCCAGGTTGCGATGGACCTGGCACAGCACAAGACCGCGCTGGAGGCGAGCTACTCGGTCTTCAGCCAGCTCAACCAGCTGAGCCTGCTTTCCTACCTGCGTTAACTTTTCCGACGCCGATCCCTGATTTGTCACCGAAAACCAACGCGCACGGCGCGTGAAGACAGAAAGCGAAAGCCCCCATGCAAGCCTTCACCAATCTCAAGATAGCCTACAAGATCGCGGCGCTGATGCTGATGCTGGGCGCGGTAACGCTTGCCGTCGCGTTCAATGGCACCAGCGCGATCCGCAAGGTCGATGCCGGCTATTCGCACCTGTCCGACACCTTGCTCCCGAACAATGTCGAGCTGGCCCGCTCCTATCAGGGCGCGCTCCAAATGACCTATTCGGGATATCAGCTCACCGCCTATCCGGGCCGCAGCGCGGAAGGGCGCGCGGCGGTGGAAGCCGAGCGCGAAGCCTATACGACCGCGCGCAAGCGTCTGGTCGATATGATGAAGGCGGAACCCAAGACCGCGCCGGTCATCGAGGTGTTGATCAAGCAGTTCGACGAATTGCATCGCCTGACAACTGAAGCGATGAAGTTCGGCCTGGCCGACCGCAATGATGAGGCGCGCGCCGGGATGGCGCAGGCAGACCTCAAGGCTGCGGAAATTCGCAAGGAACTGCGCCGCTTCACGGAGGAGCGCTCCGGTGTCGCGAAGGCCGAGGCCGATGCGCTGACGGAGTCGACCAACGGCGCTGTCACCTCGATGCTGGTCATCGGCCTGCTCGGTGTCGTCCTTGCAGTGGGGTTCGGAATCTTCGTCGCGCGCCGGACGATCATCGCGCCGCTATTGGGCCTTGAGGGCACGATGCGGACGCTTGCGAGCGGCAACAACGCGATCGATGTCGTGGGAACCGATCGTCGTGATGAAGTGGGCGAGATGGCCAAGGCCGTACTCGTCTTCCGCGACGCCGCGCGCGAACTGGCGCGTACCGAAGCTGCCAAGGCCGCAGCCGAAGCCGAGCAGAAGCAGGTGATCGACACGCTTTCGCACCATCTTGAAACGCTGGCTCAGGGTGATTTGTCGCGCGGAATCGATGCCGAGTTCAGCGGCAGCTATGCCGGTCTCAAGGCCAATTTCAACGGCGCGGTGGAATCGCTTCGCACCCTCATCCAGTCGGTGATGGACAGCGCGCGCACGATCGGCGCGGGATCGAGCGAGATCGAACAGGCGTCCGAAGATCTGGCCCGCCGCACCGAAAGCGCGGCAGCCTCGCTTGAGGAAACCTCCGCCGCCGTGTCGCAGATCAACGATCGCCTGCGCGCCGGGGCAGAGGCCTCGACCCGCACCGTCGGTCGCGCCGATCAGGCGATCGTCACCGTCGGCACCGGCCGCGGCACCGCCGAGGAGGCCGTCTCCGCGATGGGCCGCGTCGCCGATAGCGCCAAGGGCATCGACAGCGTGATCGAAGGGCTCGACAAGATCGCCTTCCAGACCCGCGTCCTCGCGATGAACGCGGCGGTCGAGGCGGGCCGTGCGGGCGAAGCGGGTCGCGGCTTCGCGGTCGTCGCCGACCTGGTCGGGCAGCTCGCCATGCGTTCCGAGGAAGAGGCGAAGCGCGCGCGCGAACAGCTCACCACCACGCAGAATGATGTCGAGCTCGCGGTATCGGCGGTCCAGCGGGTCGATGGTGCATTGGTCGCGATTTCGGCGGACGTGTCGACCGTCCACGAACTGCTCGGCACAATGGCCCAGGACAATCAGGCCCAGGCTGCGGCGATCCAGCAGATCGCGTCGGCGATCAGCACGATGGATCATTCGACGCAGCAAAATGCGGCGATGGTCGAGGAAGCCTCGGCCGCAGCGCGCAGCCTGAATGCCGAAGTCGGCGTGCTTGGCCAGCGTGCGGGCGCATTCCGCACCGGTGCGGCGACCCAGGTGGTTCGGGCTGCGCCGGTACGCAAGCCCGCAACGCCTGCGCCCGCGCCTGCGCGCGCCGTCGGATCGGCCAAGGCTGCGCCGGCCAGGCTGACCAAGCCGGGCAAGGCGAGCAAGCCCAGCGAGATCGTCTATCAGTCCCCGGTCAAGCCGCTGCCACCTGCGGCGATCCCCTCGCTGGTTCGGGACAATGACGACTGGGATGAATTCTGATCCCCAAGCCGGTCGCTCCGGCGCCTGTCGCGGTGGCATTCCATGCGGAGTGCCACCGCTTTTTTGTGCGCAGCAAAGATGCGCGCGGCGGCAGCGCCGCTGGGTGGTTCAGGAAAGGGGTGCCCGCTAGGCTGGGCTAGGCGTTTGGCGGTTCAGGAGTTGCTGAGTAACAGCAGGTCGCCATCGACCGCCGCATCTGCCAGGCCCGCCATCGCGGCGTCGAGCGCGGCAGGGTCGCTCGCACCGTCGGGAGAAGCGAGTGCATCGAGCGCTGCGCCCGAGGGGGTGCCGCGCAGCGCGCCGCTTTGGCCGCGATGCAGCGCGGTCAGTCCGGCCTCATCGCCCAGCATCGCCAGCGCAACCGCCTGACGCAGCACGGCAGTGCGGTTGACCGGCAACCGGGTGCGATTGGCCTGCGCAAAGCGCTTCCACGCGCGTGCCTGCCACAGCATTTCGGCGCGCAGATCGCCGGATTCCGGGATCTGATCGAGCATCGCCAGTGCGTCCTCGCGCCGACCCATGCGATAGGTCGCGATCGCCTGCATCCGCCGCCGATCGCTGGCGATGGCGTCGGGATAGGCCGGACCATCGCTCAGCCGCAGCGCCGAAAGCGCCTGATCGGGCTTACCCGCGCGCAACAACAGGCGTGCGATACGCACCGATAGCGGTCCTTTGGCGATATCGACCGCCCGCGCGACCATCTGATAGTTCAATAGTTCGGCGGCGCGTGCATATAGCCCAGCCTCGGCGAGCCGGTCGGACAGGCGCGTGACCATCAGATCGCCTGCCGCGCCGGTGGGGGCAAGGTCGCGATATTCCCAGAAGAGTCCCGCCGCCTCTGCAATCGGGCGCTTGCGGTCATCGATCAGCGTCGCCAGCTCCGTCTGGATCGCGGCGAGCGCGCGGGGCGTATCCGCGCCAAGATCGAAATAGCGGAACAGCGTCGCCGATGCGGTGAGCACCGCGACCCGATCGCCCACGCGCTGCGCCAGATCGCGCTTCAGCGCGATCGCCGCGCGTTCGGTCGCGTCTCCCCGCCAGCTCAGCATCAGCGCATCGAGCCGCTTGCTCGCCTGTCGATAGCCGATCTTGCGCGCATCGACGCCGAGGCGGATCAGTTCGAGTTCCGCCGCCGCGCGCTCGCTTGGTGCCCCGGAGAGCAACACGCGCTCGAACTTGAGGCGTCCCGCGTCGCGCTGTCCCAAGCGGGCCAGCGCGACGCCGCGTCGCAGGTTCGCGGCGGGATCCTGCTCCGGCATTGCCGACAGAAAGCGTAGCGCGCGCGCAGGATCGCCGGTTTCGATCAGCCCATCGGCGGCGGCAGTCAGAAAGGGGCCGCGCTCGCCCGGTGCGCGCACGCGGATCGCGGGAAGCGCGCATTTGAGCAGCGCGGGCGTTATCGTCGCTCCGGCGCGTACCTGCCAGGCGCACGCCTCCGCATCGGCGGCGAGCTCGGGAATGTTGAGCCAGTCGCGGGCTGCTTCGTCACGTCCTATCAGCACGCTTGCCGCCCCGGTTGCCAGCCGCCAGGCCGGAACCAGTTCGAGCGCCGCATCGTCGCGCCGCATCGTTTCGAGCACACCCAACGCCTCCGCCCCATGCGCCTTGTCGAGCAAGGCGGTGGCGAGCTTCCACCGCGCGCCCTGACGGGTTTCGGCGGTGCTTTTTGCGATGAGCGACCAAGCGAGCGGGATGTCGATCGCCGGGCGTTCACCTGCTGCGGCGCGCGGCATTTCGGCGAGCTGCGCAGCAAAGGGGGGAAGCCGAGAGCCTGCGGGCGGGCCAGCCGGGGCAGGGGCAGACCGGGCGGGGGCGGTCGAAGCCGTTGGTTGCGGTTCGCCTCCGCTCGCCGCGAGCGCGCTCGTCGCCACTCCTGCGAAGAGCAGACTTGCGTGGCGCAGCGCGCGGCTCATGGTCGAATCAGAAACGCCTGAAGCGCCCCACCGATCGCCGCACTTGCAAGAAACAATATTACCATCCCGGTCCCCAGCCTGGGGCGCACGGGCGTTGTGCGCCTATGCGTAGCGCCTTTGGCGGCGGGCATCGGTGCAGGGCGGACGACGCGGCTGGATGCCGTATCGCTCGCTCCGAATATCCGTGCGCGTTTGGGCTTCTGATCGTAGCTCATTCGGGTCCCGACGGGGTGAATTCATTCTATTATAGAGAGGTTGGACCATGCGCGGTCCGGCACCTCGCCCCTTTCCCCGGAGTTTCCGATGCGCCTTTCGACCGCCCGATTGCCCGCCGCCGCGGCGCTGCTTGCCCTGGCTGCGCCTGCCGGGGCCGCTGGTGGCGGAAGCAGCGAAGTCGTTTCGCTGGGCACGTTCAACGTGCCGATCATCGACGGGGGACGGGTCGATGGCAGCCTTCAACTCGAGCTGGCCGTCACGCCGGCCGATCGTGCCGACGTGCAGAAACTGGGCGCGGCGCAGCCTGCGCTGCGTGCAGCGGTGCTGGGCGCAGTGCTGGATTTCGCCCAGCTGCGGGCATCGCCGCGTGTCGCGGTGGATGCCGATGCGTTGTCCCAGGCGCTCGATGCTGCCGCCCGGGCTGCCGATCCGGCGGCGGCGCATGTGCTGATCCTCGAAGTCCGCACGCGATCGGCCTCGCCTACGCCCTGACCGGCTGGCGTCAAAGGTGGCGAAGACCCGTGTGCGGGAGCACCGCGCGTAACACGCGGTCGATTGCGGTCACCAGTTCGTCGTCGCCATTGCGGGTCGCCTCCCGGATCAGCCGTTCCAGCTCGTCCAGCGTCGAGCGGCCCATGCGGCGCAGATGGTGCGGCGCGCTCGCCTCGATCATGATCCGGTCTGCGGCATCATCCAGGATCGGTAAGGCGCAATCGATGAAATCGGTCCGCGCCACCCGATCGGCAATGAATACCGCACCCAGCCCTACCCCCTCCACGCCCCGCAACGGGGCGGCCGCAAAGGCGCGTATGGCGATCGGTCCGGCGACCGCTGGATGCGCCGCGAAATGGGGAATGGCGAGCAGGTCGGGTTCGATGGCGCGGCGGGGCAGCCCGCGCTCGTCCACACATAAGGCTTCGGCAATCGGCAGGCGATCGACATCAAGCCCGATCGCAACGGGAAGCCAGCAAAATTGGCCATCGATGACCGATACGCCAGCGATCGGCGCGCTCGCCTGATGGGCAAGCTCGTGAAGCAGCTCGTGCAGCCGCGGCGATTGGCGCAGCGCGAGCAACCCCGAAGCGAACAGGGCGGCTCGCCGGAATGCATCCGCACTGGAAACCGGGATGTCGCCCGATTCGGGGACTGTCACTGTCTTCTCCGATCAAGAACCCCCGCGCGATGCAGAATGTCGATTTCTTATGCCATTCGCCAGTATCGTAGAAATACGTATCTGCGTCTCATTCTCACTTGGAGACGGTCTTGCGACCCCCCGTCTGCTTGGCCGCAGCCCCTTGTGACGTCTCGCCCCGGGCCAGCGCCATGCCGAGCGTCGCGGCGGCTTCGGGCGACATTGCCTGCATCATCAGCGCCGCATTGCGATCACGCATCCGCTGCGCGACCTGAAACTGCACCTCGGGGGTCAGCTTCTCGAACACCGGCGCGGCCTTGGCGGGTTTCATCGACTGGAAGATCCGGGCGAGGTCGCTGTACCGTTCTTCCGCCGCCGGCGCGGCCTGTGACGCGTCGGTGGTGGGGGAGGGGGTTGCGGTCGCCGCTTGCTTTTGCGCCTGCTGTTGCCGCTGCAGCCTCAGCCGTGCCGCCTTCAGCGCCTGTTCGCGCAGGTCCAGCGTGCGGCGGCGCTCGGCCTCCTTGCGCTGGGCGTCGCTCAACTCGCCTTCGATCTGGGTGCCGAGCCGGGTTTTCGGGACGACCGACTGCCCGACCGTGACCGCTGCATCGACGCCATTGGCGATCGCGCCGATCCCGGCCGCGCCGACCAGCAGCAACAGAAAGGGAACCCGCATCAATAACGCTCCACCGGCTCGACGCGCCGGGCCGCCGCGGCGGCATCGACCAGCCGTTCGGCGGTCGAATCGGCGATGTCGATCATCATCCGCAGCTCGTCGGAAATTGCCTTGGCGCGCGCAGTGTCGCCCGCACGGCTGGAATATTGGGTCAGCGTGCCCTTGAGCTCGGACAGGACGAGGCGCGCCTGGACCGTCGCCTGATCGAGCGCGGAGACCATCTGGCCCAGGTCGTTTCGCTTGAGCGCGTTCAGGCTGCGCATCATCCGCATACTCTGCACGACCACCGCCGCGCACAAGAACATGGTCAGCACATTCGCTGCGATCTGATAGGTCATGCGCGTTTTTCCTTGGCGATATCGGACACCAGCCGAACCGCGATCTTGTTCGATCGCTGGCCGATCTGCGCGCGACCGATGGTCACGCCGCCGCATTGCATGTCGAGGGGTTGATCGGGGTCGGCGAACAGCGGAATGGTCTGGCCGACCTTGAAGTCACGCACGACGCCCAGCTCCATGTCGCGCTCGCCCAACAGCACATCGAGCGTCACATCGACCTTGCGGACTTCGGACGCCATGTGCGATTCCCAGATCGTGTCGCGACCCAGCTTTTCGCCCATGAAGCGCTGGTTGAGCAAATGGCGCACCGGTTCGATCGTCGCATAGGGCAGCAGGATGCTGAAGCTGCCGCCCCGCTCGTCCATATCGACGCGAAAGGTGGCGACGGCGCACACATTGGTGGTTCCCGCGATCGCGACGAAGCGCGGGCTGCTCTCGACGCGCTCCAGCTCGATCGTCGTCGGGGTGATCGGCGCCATCGAGGTCGACAGGTCGCTGAGCACATGGCCCAGCATCCGCGACACCAGATCGGTCTCGATCGTCGTGAAACCGCGACCGTCGATCATCAACGGCTCGCCGCCGCGTCGTCCGCCCAGCAGCGCATCGACCACCGCATAGATCAGGCCGGAGTCGACCGTCACCAGCCCGTAATTCTCCCACTCCTCGACGCGGAACACGCCGATCATTGCGGGGAGCATGATGTGGTTGAGATAGTCGCCGAAACGGATCGAGGTCACTTCCTCCAGGCTCACATCGATCGCGTCGGAGGTAAGGTTGCGCATCGAGGTGGCAAAGATGCGGACCATGCGGTCGAACACCACCTCCAGCATCGGCAGCCGCTCGCGGCTGATGACGTTGGATTCGATGACCGCGCGCAGCCCCTGTTTCGGCTGGCCGAAGCCGCCGACCTGGCCGAACAGCGCGTCGATGCCCGCCTGGTCGAGCAGCCCCTCGGCGCCCTGATCGATCCGCGGCGGTTCGGGCAGGTCGAAATCGTCGAAATCGTCGCTCATTGCTGCACCAGATCCTGGATCAGCACGTCTTTCACCTGATCGGCGCCAAGCGTCTGGGTGGCGCGGATCAGCAGCTCTTCCTTGACGCGATAGACTGCGCCGGAACCGTTGAGATCCTCTGGACGCAGTTCGCGCAAAAAGGGCTGATAGGCATCGATCACCAGCGGGAGCTTCTCCTTGAGGCTCTCGCTCGACACCCCGGCTTGTGGCACCAGCATGAAGTGAATTTTCAGGAAGCGGGCGGCACCGTCGGTGCTGCGCAGGTTCACGACCAGCGGCGGCACATCCAGATAGGCGGATGTACCTTCCTTGCCCTCTTCCGCCTCGGACTCTGCTTTGGCGTCTTCATGGCCCCCGGCAGATTCTGCCGCCTCGCCGTCAGAGCCCATCAGGAACCAGGCCGCACCGCCACCGCCGCCGCCCAGCACCAGTAAAGCCGCGCCCGCGATGATGAGCAGTTTCTTCTTCCCGCCCTTCTTCTTGGGTGGTGCGCCCTCGTCCGCCTCGACGATGATGTCGTCGCTCATATCCCGTTCCCACTCTTTGCCCATCCGCGACCGGATCGGCGGAATGTTCCTATTATAGGAGAGCGGGGCGGCAACATTTGCCTAGCCGCAAAAACGACGCAGATTTTTTTTGAAGGGCGCTGCCGATGGATGTCTCATCCTATGTGCTGCTGAGTCACGAACAGGCATTGCGACGCCGGCTCGACGTCACCGCGAACAATATGGCCAATCTGTCGACGGCCGGGTTCAAGCGCGAGCAGCCGGTGTTCCGCGAATATGTGGAACAGGCGGGCAGCGGTGATGCACCGCTCAGGACCGCGTCGATGGTGCTCGATTATGGCGCCGTCCATGACCAGAGCGCAGGCGCGTTCCTCGTCACTGGCAATGCGACCGATGTGATGATTGACGGACCCGGCTATCTGGCGGTCGAGACGCCCGAGGGTGGCACCGCCTATACGCGCGCGGGCTATCTGCGTGTCGGCGACGACGGCAACCTGCAAACCTCCGGCGGGCTGACGCTGCTGGGCGAGGGTGGGCGCCCGATCGCGATCCCGCCCGAACAGGCCGCCACTGTCGCCATCGGCGAAGACGGAACCGTAAGTGCCGGTGGCGAACGTGTCGGTCGGGTCGCGGTGACCGTGTTCGACGACGAACGCGCGGTCGATCCGCGCGGCGACGGGACTTTTACCGGCGCCGGCGGTCGCGAGCTCGGCGCCGCGGAAACCAGATTGCGCGCGGGCGGGGTCGAGGGATCGAACGTCCAGGCGATCGTCGAGACGACGTCGATGGTCGAGATCCTGCGCGCCTATCAGACCAGCATGAAGATGTCGGAAGCGCTGGGCGATCTGCGCCGCTCGGCGATCGACAAGCTCGGCCGCTTCGGCTGACCCCTTTCTACGGAGACCGATCCAATGCGTACCCTCTCCATCGCCGGCACCGGAATGCTCGCGCAGCAGACCAATGTCGACGTCATCTCGAACAATATCGCGAACATGAACACGACGGCATACAAGCGCCAGCGTGCCGAATTTCAGGACCTGCTGTACCAGCAGGTTTCGCGTCCCGGCGGCGCGACCGGCCCCGACAGCCGGGTGCCGACGGGCATCCAGATCGGCGCAGGCGTCAAGACCGGCGGCGTCTATCGCATCGCGACGCAGGGCGCGCTGACCCAGACCGACAATCGCTATGACGTCGCGATCCAGGGGCGCGGCTATTTCGCGATCACTTTGCCTTCGGGCGAGACCGCCTATACCCGTGACGGATCGTTCCAGCTGTCCGACCAGGGCGAGCTGGTCAATGCCGACGGCTTTCCGGTCCAGCCGGGTATTACGGTTCCGGCCGAAGCGATCGACGTGACGATCTCCAAATCCGGCGAGGTCCAGGTGATCCTGGCCGGCCAGCCCGAGCCGCAGAATGTCGGTCAGCTCCAGCTTGCCACCTTCATCAACGAGGCGGGGCTTGAGGCGCAGGGCGGCAATCTGTTCCTCGAAACCGCCGCATCGGGGCAGGCGACGATCGCCAATCCGGGCGAGCCGGGCTTCGGCACGCTGCAACAGGGCTTTGTCGAGGCGTCGAACGTCAACCCGGTGGCGGAAATCACCGCGCTCATCACCGCGCAACGCGCTTATGAAATGAACAGCCGCGTCGTGAAGACCGCCGACGAGATGCTGGCCACCACCAGCCAGCTGCGCTGATGTTGCGGTTCGCCTTCCTTCTCGCCGTGCTGGTGCCGTTCCCGGCGCCCGCGCAGACCGCAACCCCCGCCGCCGCGTCGCCGGCACAGGTCGAGGTCGCGATCCTCGCGCGACCGATCCAGCGCGGCGAGATTTTGTCGGCCGACGACTTCGTCTACGAGCCGCGCTCGCCGAACATGGCGCGCGGCGCGATCGAGGCGGATGCGGCAAAGGGGATGGAGGCGGTCCGCCCGCTGGCGCCCGGCCGCATCGTTCGGGTCAGCGACATCATCACCCCGCGCCTCGTTCGCCGGGGCGAGCCGGTGCTGATCGCCTACAAGACCGGCGGCCTCACCATCACCACCCAGGGCCGCGCGCTCGCCAGCGCGGGCGCGGGCGAACAGGTCCGCGTCGTCACCAACTCCACCCAGCGCACGCTCGACGGCTTCGTCGCGGGCAACGGGCTGGTCCGCATTGCATATTGAGGGAATAGAGCCATGAAGAAGATCATCCTCGTCATCACCGCCGCCAGCCTGGTCGCGGGGTGCGGCAGCGTCGGACGCCTCGGCCGCATCGGCAAGGCACCGAAGATGACCGCCCCCGAAGAGATGGCGATGCCTGGCGGCGAACGCTCGCTCGGCAATCCCGGATATCGCGGCGGTACCGTCGCCGCAGCGGTAGCCAATGCCCCGGCGCCCGCCGGTGCTATCCCGGTGCAGGCGCCTGCCGCCTCGGCCTCGCTGTTCCGCGCTGGCGCAGGCGCATTCCTCAGCGATCAGCGCGCGACGCGGCTGGGCGATATTCTGACGATCAAGATCAACATCGCCGACAAGGCAGAGGTAGGCAACAACACCTCGCGCGTCCGCACCGGTTCGGAAAGCGCCAGCATCGCCTCGCTGCTCGGCCTTGAAAAGCTGCTTCCAAAGGCGATCAACCCGGCCAACCTCGCCAGCACCGACAGCAAGTCGCAATCGGGCGGCGGCGGCAATATCAGCCGGTCCGAAACGATCAACATGACCATGTCGGCGATCGTCACCAACGTCTTCCCCAACGGCAATCTCGGCATTCGCGGGCGCCAGGAAGTGCGCGTGAACAACGAGCTGCGCGAGCTGGTGGTGAGCGGCGTGGTGCGCCCGCAGGACATCGGTCGCGACAATTCGGTCCGCCACAGCCAGATCGCCGAGGCGCGGATCAGCTATGGTGGCCGTGGCCAGCTGTCGGACGCGCAGCAGGCGCGCTGGGGCCAGCAGATTTACGACGCCCTGTTTCCCTTCTGAGCCGGGGGCAAAGGAAGGAGTCCCTTTTCCGAGCCGGGGGGCAGAGGAAAGGGAAGGGCGAGGGAGAATCCCGGTTCGTATCGATGGGGGGAGGGGAGAAACCCTTCCCCCTTTTCCTTTCAGCCGGCCATCGTCTGGGTAAAGGTCAGCTCGATGAACTCGGCCGGGTGAATCATCTGGACCGTGACGGCAACGACCATATAGCCGTCCAGGATATTCTGCGACGTCATTGTCGATCCCAGCCCGCACTGTACCGTGAACGCGTCGCTGGGCTTGGCGCCCATCAACCCGCCCTGCTGCCACAGTTCGGTCAGGAAGCGCGAGATCGCGGCGGTCACCGTCGCCCATGTGGTGGCATCATTGGCGGCGAACGCATAGGATTGCAGCGCTGCTTTGATCGACTGTTCGACATAGATCAGCGTGCGGCGAACCTGGATATAGCGATAGTCGAAGCTGTTCCCGTCCAGCGTCCGCGCGCCCCACACGACCGTACCCCGGTTGGTCTGGAGGCGCAGAGCGTTAATCGCCTGCCCATTGACCGGCACGTTGAACCCGGCCTGCTCGCTGTCGCTCATATTGTAGAGCGGCGACGCGATCGAAGCGAGCGCGAGGTTTGCGGGAGCGTTCCACACGCCCCGGCTATTATCGCTTAAGGCCCAGACACCGGCGATCGCGCCGCTTGGCGCCGCGATGTTCATCGCGTTGGCAATGAGCTGCTCGATCTCCTTGAACATCGGCAGGCTGTTGAGAAGAAACGTGTCGAGCGCCCGCTGCCAATGGGGGAGCGCCGGTCCCGGCGGCGGGGCCGGATAGGCGCTCGCGTCGACGGAATATTGGGCGCTGTCGGTTGTTCCGTACGCCGGCCCAGGCGGGAATGCGGCGGCGATCGCGCTCCGGGCGGTTGCCAGTTGCGAACCGGTGTAGAGCTGTATCGCCTGGGTTGTCAGAATATTGTTGATCACCGAATTGTCGCCATCCGACGCTGTCAGGTTGGTGAACATGAGATGGGCGGTCGTCACAATCGTCGCGTTGAGCGCCGGAGCATAGGCCGCGCCATAGCTGAGGTTCGCCGTCTGCGAATCTATCGCGGCGGTCAGATTCTCCTGGCACGTCTGCAACGCGGCATAGCTGTCGGCGGTCATGCAGCCGGGCAGGTCGAGGATCGCGACGCGGTCCTGGAGCGACCCGGCCTGTTCGAGCATCGCTGTCGCGACCGTCGCATAGTCGGCCTGGTCGAGCTGGCACGCCTCCGGGATGACGATCATCGTCGGCCCCACCGCCGCACCCGCCGCGTCGAGTCCGCCCAACAGGCCGGGCTTACCTGACTGTGCAGGGTCGCCGGCGGCGATCGTTCCGGGCAGCCAGTCGGCCGGAACCGGCCCGGGGAAGCGCGCCGGATACTGGTCCGCCCAATAGCTCCCGACCGATACGACGTAGCACATGCCGCCGCCGTTGGCGAAGAACAGCTGCATCTGCCAGTAGAGGTTGAACGAGGCCCCGTCTGCCGCTGGCGTGAGCGTGAATGCCGTGGGGACCACTTCCGGAGCGCCCGGATCGGTTGAGACCATTGTATAGTCGGCAGTGAAACCTGGCGTGGGAGCGGGCGAGGTCGCCGTCGGCTGTGGCACCGGCTGTACCGTATAGGTTTGCGGGGCGGCACCGCCGAAATAGATCTCGAATTCGGCCATCGACGTGATCGAAACCGGGGTGTTGTACAGCGCCCGTCCGGTATTCGGGTCTCCCGCGAACTCTGTATAGCCGATGAAGACCGGCACCGACGTCGGCACGCCGACGATCGAGTTGCCGAATGCATCGATCTCCGTGATATAGACGCCGGGTGTCGAGCGATTGAGATAGGAACTCGTTGCGTTGGCCATGGCTGCTCCCCCTTGCAGACCGCGTCGCCGAACGAGAGCGCGGTGCATCGGTCTGGCCATACTCAAATCGGTCAGGTGCGACAACGGTTCGGTAGAGCGTTGATGGGCCAAACGGCATCGGCCCGCCTGCGCGCTCCGGCGTCCCCGAGGGAGCGGGGGGTGGAGGGGCAGGCGGGCCGTTCGCGTCCCCGGGAAGCGGACGCGAAACAGGGTCAGAAGCTCGCGGAGAGCTCCGTGAAGCCGTAATGCGGGTTGCCGGAGGCGGGTGCGTTCGGCGCCTCCTTCAGGAACCGGCCCTTGAACAGCGTCGCCGCGCCGACCGCGAGCGTCAGCTTGCCATCCATCAGCTTGCGACGCACACGGGCGTCGATCTGCGTTCCGGCATAGTCGCCCGATGCGCCGCTCGCATCGCGCACCCCGGTGCCGCCGAAACTGTCGGTGGACGAGGCGAGCCAGGCCGGACGCACGGCAACATACGCGTCGCTGCGCTTGCCGGGCTTGCCCTCGAAGCGCAGTTCCGCGCTCTTGAGATTGGCGCGGGCGATCGGGCCGAAGATGCCGGTCGGCCCGAAGTCGAACACCCGGTCGCCGAACAATGTGTCGTAGCGACCATAGGTGCGACCGCTGCCGTCACCGCTCGCATAGTCGAAGGTCACCTGGACGCGCGGCGACCAGCTCGCATCGAAGGTGCGGCCCAGCGCGACGCGGAGCAGCGCGGCATCGACCGGAACGTCGTTCAGATCGGCGGCGCCGGTCGACAGGCGGGTGGTGCCGCTCTGCCAGACCGCCTCGATCTCGCCGTCGAATGCGTTTTTGGACGCGGGCTTCACCGCGCGCAGACCGACCGTCCAAAGGCGGCGGTTACGCGTCGCGAAACCGGGCGCATCCTCCTCGGCCAGGCGATAGGCATAGGCTTCGCCATTCACCCCGGCCGCGATCTTCGCGCGGGTCGCGTGGATGCCGAAGAACTGGACGCCGGTGCGAAAATTATCGATCTCGACGACATTGTCGCGCACCGAAGCTGCGTCCTTGGGCAAACGGTTGGACGGCATCGTCCAGAACAGCGTCGCGCCATTGCCCTTGGACGGGTTCCAGTCGAAACGCGCACCGACGAAGCTGGTGGTGACGTTACCGAACCCGGCCCGCGCAACCAGACGACGCGAGCCCCAGTCCATGGTGAAGCGCCCGGCGGTCAGCTTCGCGCCACCACCCAGCTTCACCGCAGCATAGGCCTGGATCGGCTCGATCGCATTGACATCGCCGGTGCCGAGCGGGGGCAGGCCGGAGTCGACGAAATAGGTCCGCGAATCCTGAACCTCGCCAACCAGTTCCAGCGGGCCGGTGCGGTACTCGGCCTTGAGCGTGGTACGCAGCCACAGGCCGCCGCCGTCATCCGCCGTCGGACGAAATTGTTCGTCGAGCAGTTCGGCGCGCGCCCGGGCGGTGCCCGAGAGGGTGAACCCGTCGTCCTGCGCGAGCGCAGGAGTCGTGAAGGCGACGCCCGTCGCCAGCAATGCGATCCGCATCATGCCGCCATCTCCCAATCCTGCGTGGTGCCGTTGCCTGCCCCGTGATCGCGGCGCAAGCCGGGTTCGAACGCGCTGGCATGTTCGGCAAGGCGATCGGCCTCGACGCTCAGCGTGCGTGCTGCGGCGGAGGTCTGTTCGACCATCGCGGCATTTTGCTGCGTTGCGCTGTCGAGCGACTGGATCGCGCCCGAAACTTCGCCGATCGCCGTCGCCTGCGACCGGCTGCCCTCGGCAACCGAGTTCAGCAGGCCGTTTACCTCGTCCACATCGCCTGCAATGCCGACCAGTGCGGCATCGACGCGGCGCACCGCCTCGACGGCGCCCTCGATATCGACCTGGGTCGCGGTGAGCTGTTCGCGGGCCTGTTTCGATTCCTCCTCGGCGCGCATGGCGAGCGCGGAGACGAGATCGGCGACAACCGCGAAACCGCGACCAGCCTCACCTGCACGGCCTGCCTCGACCGCCGCGTTCATCGCGAGGACACGGGTCTGGAAGGCGATCTTGTCGAGCCCTTCGATCACGTCGTCGATGCCGCGTGCGCTGTCGGAGACGCGGGTCATCGCCTGCATCGCCTCATCGGCGACCGAGCGGCCGGATTCGACCGCTTCGTGCGCACGGCTGGCGCGGTTGACGGTCTGGCCCGCAGCGTCGGTGTTGGCGCGGACGCTGCCGTCGATCTGCGTCACCGCAGCGGCGGTTTCCTCGATCGAAGCGGCATTGCTTTCGGTGCGGCGCGCGAGATCATTGGTCGCGCTGGCGATCTCGCTGGTGCCCGTGCGGATTGCGCTGACACTCTGGCTGACTGCGGTGACAAGGTTACGCAGCCCGCCGACCGCAGCGTTATAATCGTCGCGCAGCCCCTGATAGGCCGGAGCCACGTCGGCGTCGATGCTGTGCGACACATCGCCTGCCGACAGGCGCTTGAGCGCGCCGCTCAGCAAATCGACGACCTTCTTCTGCTCGGCATCGGCAGCGCGCTTGGCGGCTTCCGAACGTTCCTTTTCGATCGCGGCGTCGCGGAAGACGTGGAGCGCACGGCCCATGTCGCCGATCTCGTCGCGGCGATCGCCGGTCTGTGCCTCGACGGCATGATCGCCCGCCGCGAGGCGGCCCATCTTGCCGACCATGTCGGACACGGGCTTGGCGATCGAGCGGTTGAGCAGATAGGCGAGGCCCCCCGAGAGCGCCACCATGATCGCGATGCCGAGGCCCAGGGTCCACTGCACTGCCGAGCGCAGCCGTGCTTCTTCGGCGTCGGCCGCCACGACGCGGTCGCCCTGCGCCTTGTCGATGACCTCGATCGCGTCACGGATCCGGCCAAGCTGCTTCTTGCCGGCCAGTTCCTGCGCCTCGAGGCGGGTCGCGGGGTTACGTGCCAGCGCGATCGTCGGCTCGAGCTTCTCCTTCTGCCATGCTTCGGTCGCGGCGGCATATTCGTCGATCAGCGCGCCGAAATCATGTCCCTCGGAGAACTTGCGGATGTCCGCGACAGCAGGGGCGACCAGATCGCGATTCTCGACATAGGTCTTGTAGAAGGCGTCCTGGCCCAGGATGGTGAAGCCGCGCACGGCGTTCATCTGTTCGAGCGTCAGGTAGAGCAGGGTCTGCGCCACCCGCGCCGCTTCGTGCGCATGGGCTTTTTCGGTCTGGGCCTTTTGCAGGCCCGACATGCTGGAGACGATCAGCGCGCTGACGCCCGCGAATGTCAGGACAAGCAGCAGGAAGGACGCGGCGAGTTTTCGCCAGATGGGCCAATTCTGCATCGGGAAGAACCCCTTATTGTTGATCGGGAGGCGTCGCCGTTGCGGGCGACCAAACGCCGTCATTATAGGCCCGCAACCGTCCCTGCGGTCGGGCGCTGGCATAAATGGAGCGGGTCGGCGGCTCCGATGGGGTGCTTAATCTCTGGCTAACCATCAATTGTCGATGCGCGCGACCGAACCCCGCGCTGCCATTCCAAAATACACCTGCGGTCCGTGTCTTTGCGAGCCGTCGCCGGGTCGGCGCCCCGACCTTGGCCGCAGAAGCGGCCATTCTTCCAGAAGGAATTTATCATGGCCTTTTCGGTTAACACCAACGTTGGCGCGATGGCGGCTCTCCAGAGCCTGAATCAGACCAACAAGTCCCTGTCTACCACCCAGAGCCGCATCAACACCGGCATGAACGTCGCGTCGACCAAGGATGACTCGGCTGCCTTCGCCATCGCACAGACGCTTCGCGGCGATCTGGGCGGTCTGAAGTCGGTCGGTTCGTCGCTCAGCCGTGCAAAGAGCACGGTTGACGTCGCGGTTGCCGGCGCCGAGCAGATCTCCGACCTCGTCAACCAGATGAAGGCGAAGGCTGTCGAAGCGTCGGATGCGGGTCTGGATGCAACCAGCCGCACCGCACTGGCAGCGGATTTCGATGGCCTCAAGGAACAGATCAACACGATCATCGATTCCAGCGAGTTCAACGGAACCAACCTGCTCAAGGCGGCCGGTGGCACCGTCGCCGCGCTGCAGTCGACCGATACGGCCGCTGCCACGCTCGACGTCGCGAACCAGGACTTCACGGCGATCGTGACTGCTGTCGGCGCCACCTTCACCGACGCCGCCACGGCGGAGACGATGGTGGGCACGCTCGACACCCAGGCCGCTGCCATCAACACCAAGATGAGCACGCTGGGTGCGGCTTCGCGCAAGATCGAAGGTCAGCAGACCTTCGTGGGCAAGCTGTCGGACGTGATCGAGAGCGGCATCGGCAACCTTGTCGACGCCGATCTGGCGAAGGAATCGGCCAAGCTCCAGGCGCTGCAGGTCAAGCAGCAGCTGGGCGTGCAGGCTCTGTCGATCGCCAACCAGGCGCCGCAGACGATCACCTCGCTGTTCCGTTAAGTTTAACGGCCCTGACAAAGGCGGGCCGGGACGCATTCGCGTTCCGGCCCGTTTTTCGTTTCTGGCATAGACCGAAGTTTCCGCGTCACAAATTTGGGTAACGCACCCGCCGCTTGGTTGACGCTTCTATAAGACAGACCATGGTAACGACCGCGCCCCGCATCCGCGAAATCATCGACGCTACCGGCATCCGGCTGCGCGTCACTATCGAACGCGATGCGCGCGGAGCGGCGGTCCGGCTGCATCGGTTCGATATCGATGCGGAGGTGCGGCTCGACATTCACGGGGTCGATCTGTTGTGCGGCTATATCGTCGCAGCGCGGCTGGCGGGGCGGCAACAGCTTCCCGACGAAACGTCGTTCGGTCCGCTCGCGGCGACTTTCAGCCTGGGCCACGATCCGGTCGTCCGGATCGAGGTGCGCCGCCATCCGCTCGACGAAGCCGCGCTGACGATCCCCGCAACGATGTGGGACCGGCTGTTCGCTGAATTGTGCATCGTCTGTGCCCATGCGCGGGCGCTGGGTGGTATGCCATCGGCGGAGCGGGCGGCGTGAAGAGCCGTTTCCGGCCAGCCGAACCGCCTAGGTACAACTACGATAGGTAGTCCCGCGATATTCCGTCCGCGCCGCGAATGGGCGATTAATCGCCTGACAATAGCGCTAAACTGTGAGGAACAAGGTTGATGGACCCACGTGAGTCACATGGCTTGAAGAACGACCCCGACCGGCGCGTATGGGGCATGGGTCCGCAGCCCGAGTTCCGCGTGACGGTGACGCTGGCGCTCAGCGATGCCGAGCGGCTGTGGAACGCGGCCCGCGACCGGCTGCTGGCCGCGCCGGGCGGTTGCGACGAGATGGTCGAGGAAACGATCGGCCCCGTCGAAGCGCCGCAACTGGCCGATTGCATCGCGCTGCTGTGCGCACCGTCGCTGGTGCCGGGCTGTTCGGTCGACGATTTCTGGGTCGATGCGATGCCGGGCCTGCCGAGCCAGGACGCGCTCGCCGCCTGACATTCAAGACCCGGGGGCGCTACCTGCCACTTCTGGTCACCCCCGAGCGAAGGGGCCGGCGATCCCTCTGCCGGCCCCTTCAATCATTTCGGGCCCTTATCCCGCGACCGGCCCGTCATAGGGGCGGCGGGCATAATAGCCGAAGCCCGCGATGATCGCGTAGCAAAGCGCTGGGAGCGTGAAGGCGAACGCCAGGCTTCCGGTCATGTCGGCCAGCGCGCCGGTCGCCAGCGGAATCACCGCGCCGCCAAAAATCGCGATGTTGATGATCCCCGATCCGTCCGCCGCACGGCTGCCCAGCCGCTCCGACGCCAGCGCGAAGATCGTCGGGAACATGATCGAGTTCATCAGACCCACTGCGAGCAACGAATAGGCGGCGAGCGTCCCGCTGGTGTTCGACGAAATGACGATCAAGGCGATCGCACCGACCGCGACGAATGCGAGCAGCTTGCCAGGGCTGATGATCCGCATCAGCGCCGACCCGATGAAGCGGCCGACCATCGCGCCGCCCCAATAGAACATGATCATCCAGCCGACGACCGATTCCGGCTCTCCCAACACGCGCTCCAGCGCGAGATAGTTGATGATGAGCGATCCGATCGAGACTTCCGCGCCGACATAGAGGAAGATGCACAGCGCGCCGAACCCGAAGCGCGGGCGCTTGACGAGATCGAGTCCGGCAAAGCCCTTGCTCGCCTCGTGCCGTTCGCCCTTCAGCCGGTTGCGGAACAGCCACACGGCGATCGCGACGATCGCCAGTGCTGCGGCGATGCCCAGATAGCCGTTGACGATGGCCTGGCTCTCCGCCGTGCGATAGGCGGCGAGTTCCGCGCCCGACAGATCGGCGGCCTCGACACCCGCAATACTGCCCAGGATCAGCGCCGCGCCGACCAGCGGAAACACCGTCGTGCCGAGCGAGTTGAACGCCTGGGCAAAGGTGAGGCGGCTATGCGCCGTCTGCGGCTTGCCGAGCAGGGAGATCAGCGGGTTGGCGACGACCTGGACGATCACGACGCCGCTCGCCAGCACGAACAGCGCGCCGAGGAACAGCCCATAGGTCGCGGTCTGCGAGGCCGGAATGAACAACAGACAGCCGACCATCATGGTGACGAGCCCCGCCACCGCGCCGCGCATATAGCCGAGCTTCTTGACCAGCTTCGCGCCGGGAATGCCGATCACCAGATAGGCAGTGAAGAAGCAGAACTGGATCAGCATCGCCTGGGTGTAGTTGAGCGTGAACAGTTCCTTGAGCTTCGGAATCAGCACATCGTTAAGCGAGGTGATGCCGCCGAAGATGAAGAAGAGTGCGAAGACGAAGACCTGAAGGTCGGGCGCGTTGATGCCCTGTGCGCCCGGATCGCCCGGATTCGGGTCGGTCGAGCTTATTTCCATAACCGGTGCGGCCAAGGCCCCTCTCCTGATAACGTTGTCAGTCGCGCGCATGTTTAACGCGGCGGCGGCGAAAGGCGAGGGGGAAAGTAGCGCGTAGGCGCCCGGGGAGCGGTGTCGCCGCTGCTGCAACCATTATTAGCCGTGTAGCTGACCGGCGCCGACGGGGAATTGCCAGGCTATTGCCGGGCTGTTGTCCGTCCGCCGGCGCCCTGGCGCTCTGTCATCGAACGTCGGTCTTGTCCTCGCCGCGATCGAGTGTGTCGCTCGGGCTGCGCGCATCGCCCTCACGCTGATGTTCCGTTGACAGGTTCGGCTGGTCCTGAGTCGTCGTCGCGGCGTTCGGCGCGACCTTCTTTTCTCCCGGCTCGGTCGAGAGGTTGGGGCGCGGCTGGGTTTCGGTGTGGGCGTCGGTCATGGGTCTCTCCTTCGGTTTTCCATCTGGCAATGAATGTCGTTCATTCCTTGCCGGAGCCGGGTTCGGCCATGCCGCGGTGCATTTCGGCCAGGATGGATTGCGGGACGATGCCCGACGCCGCGACCTGGAGCTTGTTGCCGATCCCCGAGACGATATGCCCCTTGCGATCTTTCATCGCCGACCACCCGTCCTGCGCGACCTTGGCCGGGTCGGCCTTGCTGTCATCCTGTCCGACCCGGGTGTCGAGCATGTCGGCGCGCGCGAAAAACGGGGTGTCCGTCGGGCCGGGCATCAGCGTGGTGAGCGTAACACCCTCGACATCCTTCAGTTCGTTGCGCAGCGCTTCGGTGAAATTGTCGATGAAGGACTTGGTCGCGTTGTACACGGCGTTGAAGCTGCCGGGGATATAGCCCGCGATCGATCCCGTCACCAGCACCTGGCCTGTTCCGCGCGCCACCATGGCCTGAAGCACCTTTTGCAGCAGATAGATCGTGCCTGTGATGTTGGTGTCGATCGAATGGCGCCAGGCGGACACCTCAAGATCGAGAAATGCTCCGCCTGTACCGACGCCGGCATTGGCGACGAGGACGTCGACGGGTCTTCCCCCGACCGCGTGGAGCAGCCGGTCGACGCCCTCGATGGTGGACAGATCCGTCTCAAGCGATTCGACCGTGACACCGGCTTTGCCGAACGCCGCCGCCGCATTCTGGATCTGCGGCTCGTTGGCGACGACGATAAGGTCATACCCATCGGCGACCGCCAGTTTGGCCAGTTCAAAGCCGATACCGGTCGATGCTCCGGTTACGATTGCGAGCTTGTTGGTCATCTGGCTACTCCGCTGCGATCCGGGCGTCGGACGCCATTCCGGGCTTGAGGACGACCTTGGTCACCTCATTCTGGTTGTCGTGGAACATCTTGTAGCCACGCGGCGCCTCTTCGAGCGGAAGCGTGTGACTGATGAGGAACGTGGTATCGATCTTCCCTTCCATGATCGCGTTCAGAAGTCCGGGCATGTAATGCTGGACATGGGTTTGCCCGGTCTTGAGCGTCAGGCCCTTTTCCATGAACGCGCCGAGCGGGAACTTGTCGACGAAGCCGCCATAGACGGCGGGCATCGACACGCGGCCTCCCTTGCGGCACGCGACGATCGCCTGACGGATCGAATGTGCGCGATCCGTCCCAAGGAAGGTCGATGCCTTGATCTGGTCGATCACATTATCGACGAAGAAGCCGTGCGCCTCCAGCCCGACCGCGTCGATACAGGCGTCAGGTCCGATCCCGCCGGTCATCTCCATCAAGGCTTCATAGGTCTTGCTTTCCTCGAAATTGATCGTCTCGGCGCCGAACGTCTTCGCCAATTCCAACCGGCGGGGGAAATGGTCGATGGCGATGACCCGCTCTGCGCCCATCAGAAAGGCGGACTGGACGGCGAACAGCCCCACCGGACCACAGCCCCAGACCGCGACCGTGTCTCCCGGTTCGATCTCGGCATTCTCTGCCGCCATCCAGCCGGTCGGCAGAATGTCGGACAGAAACAGCACCTTGTCGTCGTCAACTCCGTCCGGAACCACCAGCGGGCCGACATCGCTGAACGGAATACGGACATATTCGGCCTGTCCGCCCGAATAGCCGCCGGTCATGTGGCTGTAGCCGAACAGCCCGGCCATCGGCTGGCCGTATAGTTGCTGCGCGATATCCTGATTGTCGGCGGGCAGGCCGTTGTCGCACGCCGAATATTGCTGCTTGCCGCAATGATAGCAGCTGCCGCAGGAGATGGTGAACGGCACCACCACCCGCTGGCCCTTTTTCAGGGTGGATTTGGGGCCCGTCTCCACGACCTCGCCCATAAACTCATGGCCGAGAATGTCGCCGGACTGCATCGTCGGGATATACCCGTCGTAAAGGTGCAGATCCGACCCGCAGATCGCGGTCGATGTCACCTTGATGATCGCGTCGCGCGGGTTGATGATTTCGGGATCGTCGACGGTATCGACGCGGACGTCGTGCTTTCCGTGCCAGGCGAGTGCGCGCATCAGTTCTTCCCTTCCTCGATCAGACGCCGGTTGCGCGCGCCCGTGGCGATTTCGCCGGTTTCCATCAATTGCTTGAAGCGGCGCAGATCGCGCCGGGCCTGGATCGCCGGTTCGCGCTGAAACATCTTGGCGATGACCTTGCCGATGATGCCGGCGGGCGGATCGTACAGGATCGTCGCGGTGACGATCGTCCCGCGATCGCCCTGGGCATCGCGAAAGTCGATGCGGCCGCTATTGGGTATGTCCGCGCCCTCTTCCGAAGCCCAGGCGATCATCTCGCCGTCGCGCTCTTCGGTGATGGCCGATGTCCACTCGACGGTCTTGTCGCCCGGCGCCTTCACGATCCAGCGCGACCGATCCCCGTCCAGCATCTCGACCGAGACAAGATTGTCCATAAATGTCGGAAGGTTGGTGAAATCCCGCCAATAGGCGAACAGCTCTTCGCGCGGACGATTGATCGTAACCGTGCGCCCGACCAGGGTATCGGCATCGCCGTCGCCAGCCTTGTCGATCAACGCATCCGTTGCGGCGCCGACCGCAGCCGATTGCCGCTTGGATGCGGACAGCGGCGCGTCGTCCGCGACCGCCGGGTCGAGGGGCTCGATCATCGCATATTCCTTTTGTGGATGGTACGGATTGAACGATGCACGACGGCGGCCCGTTCCATTCAGCCTGTCGCGGAATTGCCTCGCTTGGTCACAATGATGCGCATGAAATCACAATGTTTTGTGGACGTTAGTCAAACAAGACCCGCGTTCAGCCGCGCTCTACGATGGTGAGTTCGACCTTCTCGCCCGCCGCCAGCCGATCATAGCGCTCGGCCAGGATGAGATGCGCGTGGCGCGCCGAAATGTCCTGAGACGCCTGCGCCAGATCGCGTGATTTTGCAGCGCGCTGACGATAATAATCCCTGTCGTCGGTCGGCATTGTCCGTCTCCATATCAATGCCCACCCGGCGCCATATGGACGCGGCATGTCGGGGGCGTCATTAATCTGGGTAAGTTGGACTGCCTAAAGCGGATGCGGGGCCAGATAGAGATAGGATGGATCGAACTCGGCAACTTCGCGCAGCCCGTCCAGATCATGCAGCGTCACGCGCCCGCCGCGAAAGGTCATCAGTCCCGCTTCGCGCAGGCGCCGCAGCGACCGGTTGACATGGACGTCGGTCAGGCCAAGGCATTCAGAAAGGTCGACCTGGCTGAGTTTGAAGTCGAACCCGTCCGCTTCCGCCCTGCCGACAAGCGACAGTCGTACCTGCAATTCGCAGAACAGATGCGCCGTGCGGGCGATCGCGGTACGCCTTCCCATCGACAACACCCATTCGCGATGGATGGCGGCGTCCAGATTTGTCGCGAACCAGTAAAGCCGGCCGATGCGCGGATAGCGTTCGGTCAACTCGGTCAGGTTCGAATGGGGGAACAGGACGACGCGACACGGCGTGAGCGAAATGAGGTTATGGTCGAGCTGCTTCAGCGTGAAGCTGTGCAGATCGGCGAAATCGCCGGGCACGTGTAATTCGGTGATCTGGCGCCGCCCGTCGCTGAGGTCCTTGTAACGACCCGCGATTCCCTCGACCAGCAGCACGCTGACGTTCAGCGGCGTGCCTGCTTCGATAAAGGTATGATGCGCATCGAACGCACGGGACGGCCCCATCGCGTCGCGAATGGCACTCTCTTCTTCCGTGCTCAGCGCGTGGCGCGCACGGATTCGGGCAAAATGACTTTCAATCATCCGATGTCGCGAGGTGGCGTCCAAACGCCTCGAGAAAAGAACATTAGACACCCGGCGTCGAACATCGTCAATCACAATAGGGGCCGTGTTGCGCGTTCGGACCGGCCAGGTCTCGCCGGAAACCGCACTGCTCCCCGCGAAGGGGGGCGGGATGGTGCGCCTTGAAGGAGAGAGTTTGAACCAACTCTTCGCCACCTTGGCCGACTGGAACCAAGTGTTGTCCAATATCCCTTTGGAAGCAATGGAAGATTTGCCGGACCCGGAAAGCCCTGAACCGTCAGGGCCGTAGACGCCGGATAATTTCCGTAAACCCCCGAACCTCGTTTCAACCCGGCGCATCATGCCGCGCGTGTTTCACCGCGCGAGGATGGTGCGCCTTTGCCTTTTGTGACCCATGCCTGAGAAGAAAAAGCGCGAAGCGCCGCTATCCCTGCGGCTGTCGCGCGACGAACGCGCACGCCTTGAGCGTGACGCGGCAGGCATGACGCTGGGCGCATACATCAAATGGCGGCTGTTCGATCCGAACACGCCGCCGCCCCGCACAAGGGGCAAGGCTCCCGTGCGCGATCACGCCATTCTCTCTCACCTTCTCGCGATGCTCGGCAATTTGCGGCTGGCATCGAACGTCAACCAGCTCGCCAAGGCCGCGAATAGTGGATCGCTTCCCGTCACGCCCGAAGTCGCCGCCGCATTGATGCAGGCGTGCCGCGAGATTGCCGAGATGCGCCGGATGCTGATGAAGGCGCTCGGCCTCGACGCAGGAGGCGATTCGCCATGATCATCAAAGCATCGACGCGGGGGAACCCGCCTGCGCTGGCGCGGCATCTGCTCAACGACCGTGACAACGACCAGATCGAACCGCATGAGGTGCGCGGCTTCATGGCCGATGATGTCATGGGCGCGATGCGCGAACAGCAGGCCATCGGTCAGGGCGTCAAATCCCGCCAGACCTTGTTCTCGGTATCACTATCCCCGCCACAGGACCAGAGCGTCGATGTCTCCGTGTTCGAGAAGGCCATCGATGATATCGAGCTGTCGGTCGGCCTCAAGGACCAGCCGCGCGTCGTTATCTTTCACGAGAAGGAAGGACGGCGGCACGCCCATGCGGTGTGGTCGCGCATCGATGCGGAGAGCATGACCGCGATCCCGCTTCCCTTCTACAAGCAAAAGCTGATGGCGATTTCGAAAGACATCTATCTGGAGCAAGGATGGAAACTGCCCGCAGGCTATATCGACAAGGCCCAGCGTGATCCGCGCAACTTCGATCTCACCTTGTATCAGCAGGCCAAGCGTGAGGATGTCGACGCGGGCCGTCTGAAGCTCATGGCGAAGGAAGCATGGGCGCTCTCCGACAGTCGCGAAGCATTCGAGCAGGCATTGGAGGAGCGTGGCCTGTATCTCGCCAGAGGCGAGCGCCGCAGCCATATTGCGATGACATGGCGCGGACAGGTGATCGCGCTTTCCCGCTTGCTCGACCGCAAGACCAAGGAAGTGCGCGAACGGCTTGGTAATGCCGATGCGCTGCGCAGCGTCGAGGGCGCGCGTGCCTATATCTCCCAGCATATCGCGCCGACGCTGCAACGGGTGATCGGCGAAGCGGAACAGCAACGCGCCGCGCAGCTTGGTCCGGTCGAGGCCGAGCGGCTGGCGATGAAGGTTAACCATGCCGCCGAACGGCAACGGCTCGATACCGCGCTTGCGGCGCGGCAGGACGAGGAACAGCGCGAACGCGCAGATCGGATGCGGCGTGGGCTTGCTGGCCTGCTCGACCGCATCACGGGTCGCTACAACGAACTGCGCGACGAGAACGAACGTGCGGCATGGGCATCGCTCCAGCGCGACCGCGATCAGCGGCAACGGCTGGTCGCAGTGCAGCTTGCCGAGCGCCAGCAGCTACAGCAGCGGATTCTCGATATCCGCAATACGCATCATGATCGTGTTGCCGAACTGCACCGCGATCTTGCCCAGCTTCTCAACGATGACAAAACCGCCCAGCGCGACGAGCGGGCGCAATGGCTACGCGACAAGGAACGTGCGCAGCAAGATGATCGCCGCCGCTGGCTGGAGGAACAGCAGCAGATCGCGCAGCGGCACGACGTATTGCCCGATGAGAGAGCGACCACCCGGCACATCGCGACGGAGCCGGACAAGGATCGCCTGTCATGGCTGTTCGAGCAGCAGCAACGCCCCGACCTGAACGACACGGCACAGCGTGAGCGTGAACTATCGACGAACTTCAACGACCGCGCCGAATGGCTTCGTCGGAACATGGATCGCGACACGCCGCAGCCGGATATCGATTCCGGCCCTGATTTCTTCTAAGCCGAAGACGAGCATTCATTTGTAGATTTTTCGAGTATCAGCTGCCCCAATCATCATCTATCTAGCGTTAGACTATATCGCAGAAAAAATTGAAGGATCTTCGACACAACAAGGATTTTCGTATGACAGATGAAACTCTTGAACGTGTTGTGTTAAGATATCTAGCATCTGATGCTAGCGTTCCGAAGCGATTTCAGTCTCTTAGAAAAATTGTAGAACTAATGCCATTGCCTGAGGAGTGGTGGGAAGCAAGTTTAGGCGGCTTGGAACAGTATGATCTTGAAAAATCCCTTCTCCCTATTCTCGATGACCTGGCCAATCGAGGGCTAATCGAGACATATATCGGTGCTGGTGCGTCCGAAAAGGCATTCCGCTTAGGAAGCGAAGAGACGCCAGTAGGCGTGAGCGCCGCTACTGGTTCACGCGGTAATCACGTGGAGGCTGTACCCATAGAGCCTGAAAGCCACATATCTAGGACCGATCTTGACGACGATGACAAATGGCTTCTTAGGATTCTCGCTAGCCATAAGAGGCATACCGGCGACGACATTATTATCGTCCCGGATGCCTTTGAGAGGTTCGGAATACCGCTTCCCTCTCGATGGATACATGGTGCGCTGGAGAAGCTAGAAGTAGCTGGTTTTGTTAACCTTCCTCCCGAACTCGCGGAGCAGTTCAAAGGGCCATTGGTAACAGTCACGGAGCAAGGGGTGATGTTTGCGCGCCGCCTTGACCGTGAGAACGGCGTTGATGATGCGTTTGACCTGTTGCGGGCGAGTCCAGAAACGAAGGGGTCATCGCCGTCCGAAACAGGGGGGCAGGATGAAGGCGAAGCTAGCGATACACTTGTTGTTCTTGATCATAGCGACCAGCGATATCATGCCATTAAAGAAGGATTGGAATCTCTTTACGAGCAGGTACGTCAAGACAATGAGGTA
Organism: Sphingomonas suaedae; assembly: GCF_007833215.1. NCBI lineage: Bacteria > Pseudomonadati > Pseudomonadota > Alphaproteobacteria > Sphingomonadales > Sphingomonadaceae > Sphingomonas > Sphingomonas suaedae. The sequence continues at coordinate 1,404,787 of NZ_CP042239.1, read as the reverse complement.
GGCACTACTCCTGGAGAGCGAAATCGCATTCTGATTTCACTCTCAGCAGCCAAAGAGCTATGGTCATCAGCCGAGCTTCAACTGATTCAAATCAGAGTTGGGGTCATTATGGCTGTAGAAGATGCCACTCGTGCCCTGGTCGCCGTCGGAAAATCCGCAGTAAAGTCGATCATAATTGATATGATAAAAGATTATATTAAATCTAAAATTGGAATTACATTGTAATTGCAATATTCAGATTGCGCGTAATTATTTATTTTTATGATGGATTGAACGTCATATTTATTTAAAATATCAATTTTACCTGAGTTTGTTCGTCCCTAGCGACCGCCGCCGCCGCTTCGCATCGTGAACAGGAAGAACTGCCCCAGCATGATACTGGTCATCACGCCCAACACGCTGGTGAGGAAGGTCAGCATCGCGACGATGATCCACCAGAAGAACCAGCCGAGCGCCACCATCCACGATCCGTAGTTTTCCTCCATATAGCCCAGCACCCAATCCACCGTCGCGCCGTGGATCAGCGGCGTGAACACGAACGCGATGGCCACGGCCAGCACGATGGACAGCCATTTGATCACCCAGTTGCTGGGGCTGCCGCCCCCGCCATTGCCATTGTTTCCGATCATCTTCGTCTCCCGCGCCGTGGCGAGGCAGGATGCCCCGCTAGGGCTGGGAGAATATCCCGGCGCGAGATGGCATCCGGGGGGATAGGTGAAGGGCCGCAGTTAGGGATTTGTTAACCATTTCTTAGCGGATTTCCGCATATCATGGTTGTGGTCCCAAAAGAGCAAAACAGCGGGGCCATCGTGAGGGTGCATGGCGCTGGACGCCGCAGATATCGAACGGCTCAAAGCCGCCGTTCCCGCAGATCACAGGCCGCCGCGCGATGCGAGTGGCAGGCTCACCAATCATTTTTCATCATTAGATTCACTGCGTGAATCTAATGCCCTGCAGGGCAGCGAACTCGACCGCTTCAACTACGGCACGGCCTTTGTCGGCAGTTCCGACGAGGACGCCGCCAATCCCAATTTTCTGCTGACCGGAGGTCACGCCATCGCGCGCGCCGTCCAGACCGAACGGCAGGAGCGCGAAAAGCGCAAGGATAGCGACTTCATCTTCGATCAGGTGCGCCAGCAGCTTGCGCAGCGCCTTGCCGATCTACGCGCCGAACTTGTCGCCATTGACGAACGGCTAGAGCAAATCCGCCAGCGCCGCGAGCAGATCGGCGACGAGCTGGAGGCGCTTGACGAACTGACCCGCCTCAAGCGCAGCGGGAAGTTCGATCCGAACGATCCTGCCCATGCGCGACTTGCTCGCAATGCGAAGCTGACGCCGGAGGAACTGGCGCAGATGGATGTCGCCGCCCTTGTGCAGCGCCGTCAGCAGTTGGTGAAGCTGGACAGCGATCTCGATGCCGAATGGAACGCCCGCATGAAGCGGCGCGGTGAAGTCGTCACGGGCATCGGTCAGGCCGAGGCTGCACAGAAGGACATCGAACTTGCCGATACAGACGAAGCACGTCTGCTCGCGGAGCGCCGCGCGCAGACCGTGCTGGGAGCGCAGCAGCTAGGCGGTGCCGCCTATCGAACGCAAAGCCAACCCGCGAAGGTGATCGCCGCCGACGCGGTGGGCATCGCAGCGGAGAGCGAGAAATACAATCGTGCTGCGGTCGCCGGTCAACCCGATGTCACACGGGATGACATCAAATCCTTCTCGCCCTGATCCTCACCTGTAGTGGTAACCCTTACCCGCGCACGGCAGACAGCTTCGCGATTTCTGGACGCGCCGCGTTCGTGTGCTGGCACCGCCTATAGGCTCGTCCTCATAATAAGACTCCATGCCGCGCCCGTTGCAGCGGCCACATTCGATCTTGGTCTTGCCGAACATCTTCAATCCTCCAATCATAAATACCGAAGGGGTTGCGAACGGCAGCGCCGTCGCGACAGAATCGTCAGCCGTAATATTCGCGATTGATGTCGCGGATCAGGCGCGTCAGTTCCGCGCCGCTGATCGTATTGGGGTTGATCCCGTTCACCGTGACGTGCTGACCCTTGGCGTAGATTTCGATAGCGGGTTGCACATTGGCGGGGCCGATGAAGACGGCCTGCACCCGGTAGCCGTCATACACTGCCTGTTGGATCGCCGCCTTGAGTTTCGGCCAATTGGCCTTGGTAACGCCGAACAGCACCACAGCGGGACCGGAGCGCGTGAATTGTGCTGCTGAAAAGCGGACGGAATTGGGTTCGATATTGCGGGCATCCGATAGCGGGATGCTCACATCGGCGACACTTGCGGGGCGGTTTTGTGTCAACGCGCCATTTGGCGCGGCGGCAACGGCCAGCGCGGCGACCGACAACAACAAACGAGCATGGGAACGAAACATTGAACCCTCCCGGCATCAGCGGGAGGAATCTACCCTCGTGCAACACTATCGGCAAAACTGTTGCACACGTATTCTTGCGATATCAATACGTTATCGCCTTGTCTGCGGTCGCGGGCTGCTACCTGCCGCCGCCCCGACTGCGGCGTTCGGAGTTGATCCGAGATGTTGTCAGGCGCGCGATGGCCGGGCTGGTCAAGGCGTGAGTTGCAAGCCGCAACGCCCCTAGTTAAGCTCTTCTCTAGATAAGTCTCGGGGGAGGCATGGCTAAGCAAACCCATACGCTTTTTCTAGCGAAGCCCGACATAGACGATTTTGATCGACTACTGACGGAAAAAGCACGTGACCGCGTTGGTCGCGACGGAACGCAAATATTGGATATTGCCGATTTTGCCGATGGCGCACGGCTCTATGTTTTCGCTGGTGATTTTTTTACCCCGACGTGGGTTTTGGAACTCAGGAGGCATTTTCCCTTCGGAGGTAATATTGCATCATGCTCCGCCTGCGCCCTTTTGATGTTCAGAACAGAAGGCCGCATATTCATTTCGACCTATGCCCATGGCTGGATGCTCGTCGAGGAAAGCAACATTGAAGGGGACTTCGGACTTCGTGTTGCAATCAACCTTCTCAATGACAAAAAGCTCAAACGTTTGGAAAGAGCGAACCTCGGAGATGCCTTGCGCGGCGTCTCACTTTCGCCTTTCCAACGAGATTTCACTTCTTTTGGATTGGACGACGCACTCGACTTGGTACGGAAGATTAGTGGCACAACGCGTGATGAGGCTACAGCAGACAGCGTGACAGGCGCAAAATCCCTCAAGATCACGGGCGAATTTAGCATACCGGATTTGCCCGAGCTTGCCGTCGATGCACTGACGGCATTCGGCGCCGAGGCCTACAAAGATACGAGCTTCAGCGTCATTGATTTTGTCAGCCCCGTCATGGATCGCCGCTTGATCGGCCGTCTTGACGACCAAGCTTGTCAAAGCATCAAGGATGAAGCTGGGGAGTTTGAGCTAGGCTTACCGACCACAAATGACAGCGATAGCGTCGGCTATAAGTTTCACGGCCCGGGGCATCCGGGCACGCACCCCGAGTTGCTCTTGAGTAATTATATCGAAGCACTTGGCGACGAACTCGCTACGCTGACGCCGAAGATGCTGCGTGAACATAAAATTGGTTCGATCCATCAAGACGCCATGCGGAATCAGAAATGGAGCATCCGTCAGTCTCTTATAGGTTCAATTGTAGTCGATAACTCGCGCTTTGCCATCAACGAGGGTGAATGGTATCAGGTTGATCAGCTTTTCAAGAACGGCATTGAAGAGCGATTCCAGCAAACCTGCCATCATTGGGAACACGGCGCGTTCCCAATGATCAAAACCTACGACGCAAAGGGACGCACTGGAACGCTAGAGTCGGAGGAATCCTACAACCGGCGGCTTGCGAATCATCTCGGTGTTTGTCTGTTAGACCGCCAACTAGTGGACATTCCGGATATCCAGCGGTCTAACTTCGAAGTATGCGATTTGCTTGACGTTCCCGGCAAGCGTTTCCTCCACGTTAAGAAGAGCTCTCGCCGATCCAGCGTGTTGAGTCATTTTTTCAAACAGGGATCAAACTCGGCTCAACAGCTCAAGAGGTTTCCTGCGGCATGGGACGGTCTTCTCGCCATGGTGCAGGGTCTTTATGGAGATGGTATTCGACAGCAGCTTGCCGACACGATCGCGGATGATCGCCGATGGATCGTCGAATTTTTGATCCTCGATACTCCGCGTGCCGATGGTTCTTTTAACATTCCTTTTTTCAGTAAGATCACGCTCCGCAACGAGGCAATAAGCCTACTCGCACAGGAGTATGACGTTCGTCTGAGCTTCATGAATATCTGATCGGGCTGGCTCTGGCGATCTTCATTTGATTCTGACGATCATCGGGACGGAGCGCCAGCGCTCGGCTGCAACGGCGGGCTTGCTTCATCCAGTTGACGTTTTGGGGAAGCCGCAATTCATCAGGTAGGTATCTTTGCCGCCGCAAGACCTCAGCGGCTCGTAGCCGAGCGTTTGAAGATGTTCGACCTCGCTTTCGATCTCCTCCCTCGTTCTCAGAACGTGTTGGCCTGCCGCAAAGTAGAGTTCCAGCTCGTCGCACAAATCCTCAAGCACCATTCCTTCGCAGTAATCTCCTAGCGCACTCCACCCGAACGGAAGTTCACCAAGTCGGCCAAGGCTGGGCGTCCCGATATCCAGTCGCGCGCGCCCGAACACGAATTGCCCGCCGACCGGAATGCTGGCGAAGGCGATAAAGCTGGAATCCGCCTTTCCGAACATCGCTTCGGAAATCCACAGATGAGATATTTGCCCCGTCGGGTACACCGGCCTTCGTCATGATTTTGGTGAGGCGCCCTCGGGCCACCCCTGAGTAATTGAAGTCAGAGTCGAATATGTGCCTCGCATCCTTCTTAAGGAAACCGCTCATCATAAAGGGTTCGGTAGGATCAAGCTGCCCCTTCTCCTGCATTTCAAGGAACGCGTTGCCGAGAAAATAGGTGTGAACGAGATATTGGAGGAAGGTCACACCACCTCTGGTGCGGTTCAGCAGCCGCTCGTCAATCCTGAACAATGCCAATCCAGCTTGTAGAGCGATCTCGTCCTTCTTGGCATCGTTGATCGCGCTATGTCCGCCGCCATCATATTCGATAGCGAATGCCGGAACGTGGCTTTCGTTACAGACGCAGAAATCGAAATGGGCCTGCAAGGCGTAGCGGCTCAGGCCCGGCCCCGACAGCCTGCTTATGTCAACGACATCCGCGATACGCACCTTGCGGTAGATGTGAGCTTGATACTCCTCCGCTGCACCTACAATCTCATCGTGAACCTTTTGCTCACCCAAATTCGACAATCGCTTTAGCATACCTGCAATTATGCCTGTTGGCGGGATCGCGCGCCAGCGGATCGTCCGGCGTCAAAATTTTTGCTGCAACACTATTGCCGATTCTGTTGCGAATCGGAGATCATCGTACCGATGTCGTTTATCTGGAGCGGCGACTGGCAACCCTATGACCAGCAGGGCCGCCGTAAATATCTCAACGAGGCCGAACGCCAGCGGTTCTTGAACGCAGCCAATCGCTTGCCCTCAGAAGCGCGCGCGCTGTGCTATTTCCTGTCCTATACCGGCTGTCGCGTATCGGAGGCGCTGGCGGTTTGTCGTGAGCATATCGACATCGAGGCCAGCGCAGTCGTGATCCGCACCCTCAAGAGGCGCAAACTGACGTTCAGACGAGTCCCGCTGCCGCCGCCCTTCGTGACCGAGCTGCTGGCGCTGCCTGTGCTTGACAACGGGCAGCTATGGCAGTGGCATCGTTCGACCGCATGGCGGCACGTTACAGCGGCGATGGAGGATGCTCGTATCGCTGGACCTGTTCGCTGCCCAAAGGCGCTCAGGCACGCATTCGGGATGCGCTGCGCATCGGCGTCGATCCCGCCCAACCTTATCCAACGCTGGATGGGCCATGCCTCGATCCAAACCAAGGCGATTTATCTTGACGCGGTCGGCGTTGAAGAACGCGAGTTTGCCGAACGGTTGTGGTGAGGTTCGGGAATTGTCGCCTTTCCTCTGATCGTCGCGACCCAGCCCATCAGGCATCATCACGGGGATCATGGGCAGCGGCGCAGCGGGGTAAACCTGCTTCGTTTCGTTCCTGCCAACTCCAGCCCCTTCGGGCGCAACTGCGTTGCGAGGTGTGACCCCGCCGCTCTGCCGCCGCCCTGTCTTCTCCCCATGACGCCCGATGGTGGGCGCGAACAATAGGAGAAGAACATGACAAACGAAACTTCACAGACCCGCAAACCCGAATATCGTATCTATCATGTCGTCGGACAGGGTGACAAAGCCATCTGGACGCCGATAGGAGCTGCATGGGAACATCGCGACCAACTCGGTTTTGCTGTCAGGCTTGACCTGGTTCCACTGACCGGGCGCATCGTTATGCGCGTCATCGGCGAAACCACGGAAACCAATGGGGGTCAGCCATGACCCTCATTCTTCCCCGCAATAGCATCCTCCACGGCGATTGCTTAAAGGTGATGCCAACGCTCCCCGGCGCAAGCGTCGATATGATCCTGACCGATCCGCCCTATGTCACGCGATATCGCGACCGCTGCGGCAGGACCGTGCTGAACGATGACAATGCCGACTGGATCGAGCCTGCGTTTGCAGAGATGTATCGACTGCTCAAACCGGGAGGGTGTGCCGTCAGCTTCTACGGCTGGAACAGCATCGACCGTTTCGCAGCCGCTTGGACGAAAGCAGGATTCCACGTCCTCGGCCACATCGTGTTCCGCAAACGCTATGCGTCGTCGCGGGGTTATCTCGCTCGCCACCACGAAAGCGCCTATTTGCTGGCCAAGGGTCGGCCAAATGTGCTACCTCTAGGAGTCATCGGCGATGTGATTGATATGCCTTACACAGGCAACCGATTGCATCCTACCCAGAAGCCTGTCGCCGCGCTTATACCGCTGATCGAAAGCTTCTGCCCTAAAGGTGGCATCGTGCTCGATCCCTTTTGCGGCTCAGGTTCGTCGCTGCTGGCAGCAAAGCAGCAAACCCGCGACTGGCTCGGCATCGAACTCGACCCCGGCCACCACCGCACCGCCAGCGCCCGCCTCGCAAACGAAATGAGGGAAGCTGCGTAGCTTCCCTCATTTCCGATGGTTTCAGTGCGAAAGCGGAACCGGCTTTCCGGTCCCGCTCCGCCCCACTTACTCGACCATGACTGGCCTGCCGTCGATCTTGTAGGCGGCATCCCAGAGTTGAAGTCTCAGGAGATGAACGCCCCGGCTTTGCCGACGCGGCTTGCGCTTCGCAAACACCTTGATGTCGGTCGTCCAACTGAACGACAGTTCGTAGGCATAGGCTTCCTCGACAATATCGGGGTGAATGTAGATCGAAGCGCCATATTCATTCACGATTTTCCCGCCTCCTTCCGCAAAATCCAGTATTCGGCTCATCAGGAAGATAAAGCCGCCCATTCGAGTCATCTCATCTTCTACCAGCCGCTTAGCCAACGCCTGTTTGAAGTCAGGAGCCAACAAGATCGCAGTCGACGCTAATATTATGTGCTTACCCATCGCGCTATCCTTCGCGATGGAGGAAAACTACGTAGCCAGTTCGATCCTATAAGGCCTTAGGACCACCGGAATTCCTCCGCTTCCAGCCCACTCAGACTGCTCGCTCCCTGCTGCGCTTCAAGTTTGAGTTGACCGCACGGAAGCCGATGCGGCAACGTTCGCGAACATTCGGAAGAATGCGCCGATGAGCAGCTTGGGAAGCACCGCGTGCCAATCGACTACAGCGATCCTGATTGGCGCATTCTTGGGTACCCCTTTCCGCACGCAGGAGTGCATTATCACCCCAAAGCGGCCGAAGCCTTTGCCGGATCAAACAAAGGATTTATCGTCGATTCACACTACCTTTATGGATTGATAACGGGCGTTACCGTTGAACAACTGGCAGGAATGACACTTTCGACCACGCCGGGAGAAATTTATCAGCCGGGTATGAATTTTGAATCTGTTAAAATTTCAGAGCGATCAATCAGAACTAAAATAAATATCTGGAAGAGGATCATATCCTCAAGGCCTGAATTTTTATCTCATATATTCAATTGAATTTTTATCTCATATATTCAATAGAGTGATTAATGCGTCACAGCTTCCTGAATTGACTTATGATCAATTCGGTAAAGCTATGAAATTTTGCATACGGGAGGGATTGTTTGAGAAAATACATGAGTCTGAACGCTCCCGGCGGCAATTTAAATGGGATATGGGTCGGGAATGCTTCTATCGCTGTCCGGCAGGATTGACTCGTGACGAGTTCGTTCGGAAATTTAATGGAAAATCCACCTATGAATATTGGATGTTTAGGTGGAGGATATTTCTAGAAGAGGATAAAAAAGTGAGATAATATGCAGATGGTCAGAGGAGCGTGGCCCAAGTGTAACTAAGGATATTCACTTACTGGCTGACCGGTCGAAGAAAAAACTTCAATGCGTAAAATGCAAGTTTGAACCAACTAAATTTCTTAATCCCCTTTATATTGAATCAATACTATATTTTCTTTCTTCATCAAAAGAGGGAGATTCAACATACTTCTTCAGAAATTTCTGCATTGCATTAATTTGTTCTACGATAAGGACAGATACAGTTCTCTCGCTCGTATCGCTAGATGATTTATATACACGTATTCATATGCTAACTGATAAAGATAGAGGAATTTTTGAAAAGTTTAGATATCAAATTGATCTGAACACAATTCGTATGGCTAATCAAATATGTCATGCGATCATTGATTGTATTTTGTCGTATAAAAATAAATGATCTATCTTATTTATCAAAATCCACTGTTAGACGAGAATCAGACCCAAGCCCGATCTCAAAAACTTGATCTGGGTGCTCCACCGCGTACTGGACGGCAAACTGCATAAAATGGCTTCTTGCAATGGATCGCTTTACACACTGTGCATCGATTGCATCGACCCAAGCTATATCAAAGTTCTCAAGGGCGATGTCCCTAAATGTACCCGGCTCTGCTGCTCGGTTGGGGCCAGCTGGGTCCTTAGTGCTATGCCAATGCTTAAATGGTAACTTTCCTGAACTCATCAAATCCTCAGGTTGATGATATCATATATCATTCCTTACGTGCAACTTTGGATAAACGGATATTTGTGCGAGATGTGCCTGATAGGCTGGATCGCAAGATGTTCGAGGTACTACCTCGACACCTTGGCAAGGGAGACCCGCTGCGCGCCTCCCGTTGCATCCCTCCCGGCTTTTGGCGCTCTATCGCTCCCGTGTCCAAGCAGGCTATACGCCTTTTGGTCAGGGCCGGATCAGCGCCATCGGGGAGACTTCGCTCTCCCCGCAGGATCGTCCGTGACGATTCTTCCCCATCGACCAGCAACTAAGCGTCGTATCATCTAAGGTCCGGCAGGCCGATGGGCCAACCGAATGCATGGGTCGCGTAACTGGAACCGGAAACTCACCACGAAATTCGGCTCGCCATTCGGTTATAGTTGGTGAGCACCGAAGCGTAGTGCTCAGAGCTGCCGCGTGCAAATCCGGCTTCAAGAAGCGCCTGCCTGATCGGCTCGGATTCAAGCTCCTTAAATAGACGCTCCCGCGTGTCGGTATGCCACGCGGACCGACCGACTGGCATCCAGACGAAGTCTCGTCTCGACGCATCAGCAAGTGTTTGTTTGAGTGCTTCGGTTTCCACCGTATCTAGAGACGCGATGGACGCAAGGACTTCAAAACGCTCAAACAGCAGTTCGAAGTCAGGCACCATTCCCACGAAACTCTTTGACCAATTCTCGAAAACATCGCGCAAATGATCGCTTAGCGCGGTTTTCCGGCGATCCAGCCCCTCCAAGTGCTGCCAGAAATTGTTCTCGCCCCCCGCCCAAGCCGAAAGGAACAGCACCCTCACCGCTGGTTCTGATTCCCGATAGGGCTTAGGCATGGACGCCGTTAGAAGTCCGTGCAGCGCGGACCAGCGCGACGCACGCGTCAAACCAATTCCGTAGCTCGTGAAAATCAATACCGCGGGGTAAGACCGTAGCTCTATCCAAGCGGTCAGCCCGTTTCCTATTTGCCCAGCGTGCGATCTAATCGTTTGCAAGAGGTCCAGGACGAGCGGCAGTTCCGTGCCATCACCCCATCGACCAAGCGTGCCGGCCATCAGCGCCAGCGCTTCGGTGGCGGCCTCATATCGCTGTACGCGTGACACAATGTCGGCAGATGTGATTGATCCATGAGGCGCGAAATCACCAGAGTCTAGAACCTCAATCAGGCGCTTGCACTCGTCCACGAACAACTCATCCAACTGGATGCGATATTCGGGCTTGGCGAGGTAGCGCTTGGTCGTCCCGACTAACAGCTCGATGCTGCGCGGGTTTTGACGGCGTGATTTTTCGAGCGTCTCGACGCGCTGAGCAACCGAAGTGAAGAATGTATCCGCGTCGCCGATCTCGATCACCCGCGCCCGACGATGATCAATCAACTCCTGAGCGCCTGAGCCAATCCTGCCACGGGTAGCCCAGAACAGCGAGTAGCGCCTGTTTGGTGTGCGGAGCATCGCTGCGCGAAGGGCATGATCCCACTCCCCAGACCAACCACAAACAACCAAACCAAATTCGTCGAAAATTCGATCGAGTAAGGCGTCATATTGCACCGGATAACCCCGCAGTTCCTCATCTGTGTTGAGGATGCGAGCGTCCTTGTAGTCGCCATGAAGTTTGAGGATGTAGCACGTGCTATGCGTAATCGGCTCCGCGCCGTGCAAGGCATCAATCGAGGCGACGATAGTTGGTTCAACACCAACTTCGCGCAGGGCGTTCTCCATCAGGCGATCAAAGTTGGTTGTGATGATGACGCGTAAATGTCCTGTGCGGACCAACTGCGCGACAGCTCGGTGCGCCGCCGTCGGTATCTTTCGGCCCTCTTCTCGATCCTGCTCTGTAGGCTCGATATAGCTGTGGAGGATCGAACGTCGTTCTTCCGGAGACGAGGCCAATTCCTCCAGCAGAGTGGAATAGTTCGGTTCCTCGCCCGTCTCTTCGCGATACCACTGCGCCCAATCAGTCTGAGCCTCCGCGCCGCGTGCCTCCCCGACACGCCGGACCAAATCAAGCGTAATTTCCCAGCCTGTTGGAATTTCGGCAGCTCGCGATAGCCCGGAGCCAAGCAACAGCGCAAAAACTCCCCTGTTCTCGTATATCGAAAACGAGAGCTGCGTGATCGCGTCGTTAGCAAGAAGACCCATCAAAATCGACCAGTGTTACCCTAGGTTGACCAAGCCCGGATATTAGCACAATCGAACGACCGACGTCAGAAATTGCTGTGGTTTCGTCCAGTCTCACCTGAGTTATGGGATCAGGGCGGATATGAAGGGACGCAACACCCAACAACTCGTGATAGCGAGGGAATCGCCAACTCCGCATAAGAGCCGATTGAACGCAGCGGGATTCACCATCTCCGAAATTGGCTATCCCCCCGAACCAGCGCACCGGCTGGATTATCCGATCTCCATGCCGCTGATCCAAGCGGCATCAAAGACGGAGAACGGACATGGGTGAAATCATCAATCCTGATGAGTGGGAACGGGTTGGCAGCGTCTACCGCCGCAAGAAGAAGCGCTTCCCGTGGGGCTGGCTCTTCTGGGGTGGCGTCGCGCTGGTGCTGCTCCAGACCTGCTCATAACGGCAGGTAGCCAGCGGGCGCGGAAGGGCGGGAGGAAACTCCCGCCCTTTTCGTTTGGCTTTCCTCAAAATCATCGAGACAAATCATGATCGATCCCAAACGCGAAGACTTGCGCCACGGGATGGCGCGATGGGCCAATGAGCGCGACATCGAGTCCGCTGGCCTGTTCGACAAGGACGGCCTGTTCGTCGGTTACAAGGGCAACCGGCAGATGTTCCTGCGTTCCGACAGCCCCGGCATCGTCATTGCCGGATCGGGCGCGGGCAAAGGGCGCGACTGGCTGGTCGAAACGATCATTCGGGGCGGTATGCATCCGTTGCTGGTCTGCGATCCGAAAGGCGAACTTGCTGCCGTCACGATCAGCAGCTTTCTGCGCTGGAACGCCTTCGTCTATCTGTGGAACCCCACCGGCCTGCACGGGATGGCGAGTCATCGCTGCAACCCGCTCGATCTCCTGACCTTCGACAATCCTAATTTTCATGGCGATTGCGCGGACCTTGCCGCGTGCATGATCCCGCTGGTCGGCAGCGGCGGCAATCACGGCCATCATTTCGAGAAGAAGGCGCGGGAATGGATCACCGCGCTGCTCAAATCGCTAGTCGAGCGATGCGGCCATGTCACCTTTCCAATGCTCTGGCGCACGATCCAGTCGATCCGCTCGGACGCGGAAGCATGGGCCTTTCAGCTCGATGCGATGGATCACTCCCCGTTTCACGATGTTCGCGCCGCAGCCGCCGATATGTGGCAGGCGCAGCGCCATTCGACCTCGAACGAGTTCGGGCTGATATTATCGACCATCAAGGCCAACCTGTCGTTTCTCAACGATCCGGTTCTTTCCGCTTCGCTGGAATATCCCGACTTCTCGCTGCGCGACCTGACCTCCGAGCAACTCACCAGCCTGTTCCTGATGGTGCCGCGCCGCTACATCGCGCAATGGGCGTCCGTGCTGCGCGTGATGTTCGTCGTCGCGATGATCTACAAGGCAAGAGCGCCGCAAGCCCGACGCCTGACGCTATTGGTCGATGAGGCCGGTCAGATGGGCAGATTCGAAGAATTGCTCGCAGCCTTCACCATCGGTCGCGGCGAAGGTGTGAAAACAATCGCTGTTTTTCAAGATGTTGACCAGATTTCTAGAAACTTCGGGCGGGAAGCCATCACAGGATTCATCGGTTCGGCGCAATGGCGCTGTTTCTTCGGCGTGCGCGATTATCCGACCGCGCGATTGCTGTCCGATATGCTGGGCAGCGAGACCCTCGAATATACCGACAAGCTCCAGACCGACGCGGCGCGGCGCTTGCAGAACGAAGCAATGCGCAACTTCATGTCCGGCGGCGATCCCGCGAAGGCCGCCATCGACTATCACCACTATCGTGACGCCGCCAATGCGCGGACCAAGATGTCCCGGCTGCTGATGACCCCCGACGAGATCATCGGCATGGGCGATGGCAAGATGATCAGTTTCATCTCAGGCCTCGATTTGCCGCCGATCCTTGCCGACAAGTATCCCTATTACTCGACCAGGAGCCTCAATGGCCTATGGCTGCCCAACCCTTATCATCCGCCGCTGGACCGCGTTCGGCTCCCCGGCACGTTTGGCAGCACGGAGCGCCGCATCATCACAGAGCGCAGGCCGGAACTGGCGCACTACCCGCAATATCGCGACGGGATCAGCTATGTGGAGGGCTATCGCTAGCACCCGCTTCAACCAACTTCGGCAAATCCGCCAGTCGTGAGACGATCCTGTGTGCCTGATCCGGCAGTGCTTGCTTCAATATATGCGAAAAGCGGCGGTCGCCGCGCCAGAGATCGCAATACGGCAGATAAAACGAGTGTATGATATCGCCGCCCGCGCTGCGCTCCGGCGCATAGCCATCGCCCCGCAGGCCAAGATTGGCCATCATAAAGGCTGGAATAAAGCGGGTAAAATTTCGCCAGCATGACACTTCATTGGCGAGGTCTTGGCGATGGGCGTAAAGGTCAATGACAGCTTGCTCCAAACCAAATTCAGTCGCTTCGGATGATGCGAGGCGCAGCACCATTGACCCATATTCTGGGGCTGTTTCCTCGAAGCCTGACCGGATAAAATCCGGTGACAGTAGCGATATGTCTATCGCGCTTAACTTCTCCCTGCCTTCCATTAGGCCTGATTGTAACTTCGCCCCAAGACTGGACATCCATGCGGGGAAATCCTTCTTCCCGTCGTAGCCTTTGAAATAGGTGTGAATGAAGGTCGTGGGCGTGGCTATCGCCGAAAAGAGGCGCTTTGCGCCTTCCGACGGCGATATCTTATCCTCAAGAACGGCAATCAGCGAGCGTTGGACATCTGAAACTTTCAGGCCGTATTTGTCTGCGAATTCCGGTGCAGCCGCATTGACCATCTTGGTCATGCTCAGTTTGCGAACATGGGCTTCGATCGTTCGCCGCTGCTTTCGGTTAACGGGCGTGATGTCGGCGAGAGCCTCGTTTAGAGTTCGTTGAAATCCGCCCTTCAAATCGTCCAGAGCACCTTCAACGTTGGGAAACCAGTTCGCAGCTTCACTGAGCGGTGATGCGAGCAATGGGTGTTCAGACAGGTCGTTCTTTGCGGCTGCGACCGAAACCTCCCACGCGATCAGGCGTCCCGGCCAGATAAAGGCGTTGCTGCCGCATAGCATCTCCACGGCCTGAGCCTTGTGCGTCGTGGTCTCGGCATGATCTTCGTCATATTGGAGTAACTCGCTCAGCACGGGCATAGAATAGGCGAACTGCGCTACTCCCCCCTCCTTCAGGCGGATGAGCTGGTCAAAAATGCGTTCTGTCTGCGGGTCGCCCTTGCCTCGCAATACGTCGCCGAAGCGGGAATAGTCAGACGTATCGAGGTATACGGTTTGCATCGTCGGTCGCTTCTGCTCGCCAGACTTATATCTGCCAAACGCCGATTTGTCTCGACTTTTCGTTCCATTTATGTTCTAATCCCGGCAACATAGCCAGACTTGCACCCTGATCGGCCCGCCTCGTGCGGGCCTTTTCGTTTGTATCCCCCCATGAGAGCGGGATCGAGCGGCTATTCTTCCAATCACATCAACATATTATCGCGCTTGGGCTGACGCCCAGGCGCGGACGGGTTTTCGCGCCATGCTGCTATCCTACGATGATTTTCGGCCCTTCTTTGAAGCGCGCGGCATCGCGGAAGCCGATGGCCGCGCGCAACTCGAACTCTGTGAGGCGTTGCTCGATCCGTTCGTCATCAAGGCGCTTGAAAGCTTTGCGCTGGGGACAAGCGATGATCTTGGTTCCGATCTCCCGCCGCTTCAGCTAGAATTGGAGCATACCGCGCAACTGGATTTCAACGGCGCTGCCCAAGACGAGGCAGCCGGAAAGAAGGAGACATGACCAACGCGATCAACGGACAACAGGCGGTGATCTACTGCCGTGTGTCCGACCCCAAACAAAAGACCGATGGCCATGGCCTCGACAGTCAGGAAACCCGCTGCCGCGAATATGCAGAGCGCAACGACTATTTCGTCGTTCGCGTCTTCCGCGACGATTATACCGGCGCGAAATCCGACCGGCCTGAAATGAAGGCCATGCTCAAATTTCTGCGTGGCCAGAAGCAAACCTACTTCGTAATCATAGACGACCTGTCGCGCCTTGCCCGCGATGTCGTCGCGCACCAGCAACTCCGCGCCGCCGTCAAACGCGCCGGCGCGATCATGGTATCGCCCTCGCACCAGTTCCGCGAGGACAGCGATGGCCGCTTCGTCGAGAATGTCCTCGCCAGTTCCTATCAGCACCAGCGCGAGAAGAACGCCGAGCAGACGCTGAACCGGATGCGTTCGCGCTGCCTTGACGGCTTTTGGGTGTTCCAGCCGCCAATCGGCTACAAGTTCGCCGAAGTGACGGACAGCCGGGGCAAGAACAAGCTGCTCGTGCCGCATGAGCCGATGGCCTCAATCGTGCGCGAAGCGTTGCAGGGGTTCGCCTCAGGTCGTTTCGCGACACAGGCCGAGGTGCAGCGGTTCCTTGAAAGCCAGCCGGATTATCCGCGCACCTATCGCGGCGACGTCCACGGCCAGCGAGTCCATGATATGCTCAATCAGGTTCTCTACTCAGGCCATATCGAGGTCGCACGCTGGAATGTCCCGCTGCGCCCCGCGCAGCACGAGGCGTTGATCAGCTTCGAAACATTCCGCAAGATTCAGGATCGGCTCAAAGGCACGGCCAAGGTGCCGGGTCGCAAGAATCTGGGTGAAGATTTTGCGCTGCGCGGGTTCGTCACCTGCGGTTGCTGCGATACGCGCCTGACCAGCTATTGGGCAAAGGGCCGCAACAAGCACTACGCCTATTATCACTGCCCCAGCAAAGATTGCTCCGAATACGGCAAGGCCGTTCCGCGCGACCGGATCGAGGGCGAGTTCGAGGCCATCTTACAGGACATGAGGCCGACGCAGGATATGGTCGTGCTAGCCTATGAGGTGTTCCGCAAACTTTGGAATATCCGCATCGACGGGATCAAATCCCGCAAGAAGGGCTGGGAAGCTGAAATCCGTCAGATCGAGGGCAATGTCACCCAGCTTATCGACCGCGTGATGGACGCCGAAAGCCCAACGCTCATCAAAGCCTATGAAAGCCGCATCCAAGGGCTGGAGGTCCGCAAGGCCGAGCTTCGCGAAAGCCTGTCGAAATCAGGCCGGACGCCGAAGGATTTTGACGCGGCATTTAGAACCGCCATGACGTTCCTCGCAAACCCGCATAAAATATGGGTTTCCGGCAATTTTGCCTACAAACGAATCGTTCTGAAGCTCGCCTTCGCCGACAACCTGCAATATCTGCGCGGAACCGGGTTTAGAACCGCCGTAACCGCCTCTCCCTTCACGCTTTTATCGGATTTGTCCGGGGGAAGGGAGAAGATGGTGCCGGTTGCAGGAATCGAACCCGCGACCTTCGGTTTACAAAACCGCTGCTCTACCAGCTGAGCTAAACCGGCGCGGCGGGCCTGAGCGCGGCCCGCATCTGGATCGCGTTCCTTTGCGTCAAGCGATGCCGAAGGTCCAGCCCTCGCTGACTGCAATTTCGCGGGTCATGGCCGGCGGATGCCAAAGCGTCGCGTCATTCGCCGCGCGGCGAAGCCAGGCGGCGGTCAGAAGCGCATCGGTTGCATGGTCGGTATAGCGTTCGAGCGGTGCGTGCGGTCGTGACCCCAGCGCCGCAAGGCCGGCGTCCAGTGCCGTCGCGTCGCGCAATTTCGACCGGCCCTTGCGCAGTCCGGCGGCGCGGGCGGCGATGGCGGTATAGATTTCGACCACCACCGCGCCGCGGTCGGGCACCGGATCGAACGGCCAGACCGGCACCCGCCCGTCGAGCCGGTGGAGCAGCCGCATCCCCGCGAAACTCGCCTTGGCCACCTGCGCCGCCCCGATCGCGTCGAACACGGTCGATGGCTTGGTGCTGCCATCATGCGCCACCTCACATGCACGCCAATGGAGGAAGTCCGCCTTGGTCCCGTCCGCCGCGCCCAGATAGAAATGGGTGCCGCGTCGCGCCTCCAGGAACCCGGCGGCGCCCAGATCCGTTTCGTCGGATGCGGCGTCGACATGCGCCCAGAGTTGCCGCGCCGTGGTGCTTGCGGTCTCGCCGGGCAGATGCGCCCCGCGCGCCAGGAACGGTGCGGAGAAGCTGAAATCGAAGCCGATCAGCATCGGAATATCCGCGTGGGCGCGCACCCAATCGAGCACCTCGGCCCGCGACCAGAGTCCGCCGGGCGGTGACACCAGAACCGGCGCCGCATCGCCGCTGTCGCACACCCCTATCGCGATCCCGGGGTGCCGTGCTCCCTTCGCCCCCGACCAGTCGATCGCGGCGAAGCGGCGAAAATGGGTGGGGGAAGGAGGCATCGTCCGCGCACTGCACCCGATCGCCGCGCGTCGCAACCTGCACTATCTGGGACATTCCGGGCCGCTCGTTCATTATCCCGGCAGCATCGCAACGGGGAGGATCCGCCTTGCCACATTACGCCAGCGCCCGAGTGACACTCGCCGCAGCGCTGCTCGCTCTGGCACCGGGGTGTGCGACATCTCCGCTTCAGCGCGGCGAGGTTTCGCGTGCAGCCATAGCGCAAAGTCCCGCCCAGCTGTTCGGTCCTCTGTTCGTCGAGGTGCAGATGCGGCGCCTCTTCGCCGATGGAAAGACCTTCGTTGACGCCGTTCCCCGCCGCGATCCCCGGGCGATCCTCGCCGATTATCGCGTGGCCGCCCGCCGCACAGATGCCGAGCTGCGCGCCTTCGTACAGGCGAATTTCGACCTGCCCGCGGAGCAAGCCCCGGTCGCCGATCAGCCTTCGCGACCTTCGCGACCGCTGCTCCCGCATATCCGCGCCCTGTGGGACGATCTCGCCCGCCCGCCGGTGGAGCCCGAACCGGGCGGTTCCGCGCTCGCATTCGACGGCGCTCATGTCGTGCCGGGCGGGCGGTTCCGCGAAATTTATTACTGGGACAGCTATTTCACGATGCTGGGGCTGCGCGAGGACGGGCGGCGCGACCTGATCGAGGGGATGGTCGATGGCTTTGTCGCGCTGGTCGAACGGCACGGCCATGTCCCGAACGGCGCGCGCAGCTATTATCTCAGCCGTTCGCAGCCGCCCTTTCTCTACGCGATGATGGACCTGTCCGACATGCGCGACCCGGCGGTGCTCGGGCGCCGCCTCGACGCGCTGATCGCCGAACACGACTATTGGATGCGCGGCGGGCGGGTGGTGACGATGGCCGATGGTGCGCTACTCAACCGCTATTGGGACGATCTCGACACGCCGCGCGACGAGAGTTTCCGCGAGGATGTAGAGACCGCGCGTGCCAGTGGGCGCCCGGCCGCTACGGTCTATCGCCATCTGCGCGCCGCGGCGGAGAGCGGATGGGATTTCTCCTCGCGCTGGCTCGCGGACGGGCGCACGCTGGCGACGATCGACACGACCGATCTCGTCCCGGCCGATCTCAACAGCCTCCTCTACGGCATGGAGCGCGCCATCGCTGCGCGCTGCCGCGTGCTCGTCCGTCCCTGCGCCGCGTCGTTCGAACGGCGCGCCGATGCCCGGCGACAGGCTGTCGAGCGCTGGCTGTGGGACGATGCGGAGGGGCGCTATGGCGACTATGATCGCGATGCGGGTCGCATCCGCCCGGGCCTGTCCGCCGTCACCGCCTATCCGCTGTTCACCCGGCTTGCGTCGCCCCAGCGCGCCGCGCGCGTCGCCGCCACGATCGACGCGAAGCTGATCGCGCCGGGCGGGCTGCGCACCACGCGGATCGATACCGGGCAGCAATGGGACGCGCCCAATGGTTGGGCGCCGTTGCAATGGATCGCGGCGGACGGGCTACTGGCCTATGGCCATGACGGCCCGGCGCGCAGGATCGCGGCGCGATGGGTTGCGACGGTGCAGCGCGGCTATCAATCGAGCGGCAAGCTGGTGGAGAAATATGACGTCGAAACGGTGCGTCCCGGCGGGGGCGGAGAATATCCGCTTCAGGATGGGTTCGGCTGGACCAACGGAGTCACCCGCGCGATGATGGCGCGCTGGGGGATTGGGGATTAGGGACGGCGGCCCCGCTTTGCTCCGCCACCCGATCGGCCAGCGACAGCGTCCTTAACGCGGCGTCTCGATACCCGCCAGCACGGCGAGCCGGATCGCCTCTGCAAAGCTCGACACGTCGAGCTTGAGCATGATCCGCGCGCGGTGCGATTCGACCGTGCGGACGCTCAGCCCCAGCTTCTCGGCAACCTCGCGATTGGTGAGGCCATCGACGAGCAGGGACAGGATTTCGACCTCGCGCTCGCTCAGCGTATCCAGTCGCTCGCGATTATGATCGCTGGTGCGCTCTGCGGTCAGGTTGCGGTCGAGCGCCTGGAACGCGACCTTGAGCGGGCCCAGCAGCTTTTCCAGCGTGAACGGCTTCTCGATAAAGTCGATGGCCCCGCGCTTCAGCGATTCGACCGCCGAGGTGATCTCGCCCTGGCCGGACACGATGATCGCGGCGAAGCGCTGATGATCGAGCGATTTGAGCGCCTCGTTCCCCGACAGGCCCGGCATGTTCAGATCCAGCAGGACTACGCCGGGATCGGCGCCGTCCTGCGCGGCGGCGAGGAAACGCTCGGCCGAATCCCACGCATGAACGGTTACGCCGGGCAGCGTTCCGACCAGGCTTGCGATCACATCGCGTGCCAGATCGTCATCGTCAACGATGTGAATCGTGCGGGGCATGGGCGTTCGCTAACAAGAGTTGTTTCCGTAGATATACGGGGTACACGGCAAATGCACCATAGCCGTCCGCAGTCCAACTTAAGATGACACTTGCGGGGAGTGGGTTTCTAGAATCGTCAACAACTTGCGGGCCAGCGCTAGCCGTTCTTCGGGCGTCGCATCAATCATTGCGCGTTCGGTCTCCCGCGCCGCTTCCCCCGCCGCCGCGTCGCCGAAATGCGCGGCCGTTCCGGCGAGTTTATGTACTTCCGACAGTAGCTTGGTGACACGCTGCGTGTCGCTCGCCGCTACGGTATCGAAGGCGCGCAGCAGATCGACGAGTTCGGCGCGCCGCTTGGTATAGCGTTCTACCAAAACCGCCGGGATCGCGTCAGCAGGGGCGGGGGCAGGCGCGGTCCCGCTGGTCGAGGGGATCGGGCGGCTCCGCCTGGCCCAGATTGCGATCGCCCGCTCCAGCGCCTCTCGGCGCAACGGCTTGGCAAGATGCGCCTGCATCCCCGCGGCGATACAGGCATCGACATCGTCCTGATAGACGTTGGCGGTCAGCGCGATGATCGGCAGCCGATCTGCCGTGTGTCCGCTCGCGCGCAGTCTTTCGGTCGCGACCAGGCCGTTCATCACCGGCATCTGCACGTCCATCAATACGAGGTCATAGGGCGCCCCGTCGCGCTCGGCCTGTTCGACACGCGCGACCGCTTCCGCCCCGTTATCGACGACATCAAGCTCCAGGCCGAGCTGTCGGGCAGTGGCGCGCATCAACGCCTGGTTGATGTCGTTATCCTCGGCCAGCAGGATACGGGCCGGTGGAACGGTCAGCGAAGCGGGGGGCGCATCGGCGCCGCCGAAATCGGTCGCGCTATCGGGTGCGACGATGCAGGGCAGGGTGAAGAAAAAGGTGCTGCCCACGCCGGGCTTGCTCTCTACCTTCAGGCGACCGCCCATCAGTCGGACCAGCGAATCGCTGATCGCCAGCCCCAGCCCGGTTCCCACGCCGGCGGTGCGCGCGCTCGCGTCAATCTGGACGAACGATCCGAAAATATCGTCCAGCCGCTCCGGGGGAATGCCGACGCCGGTATCGACAATGGCGAACCGCATCCGCGCGCCATGGCGGCTGATCTCCAGCCGGATAAACCCGCGTTCGGTGAATTTCACCGCGTTGCCCAGCAGGTTGAGCATCACCTGGCGCAGCCTCAGCTTGTCGCCCATGATCCACCGCGGCAGTTTCGGATCGATCTGCAATTCCAGAAAGACCGCGCGCTGCCTGAGGCTCGGCAACAGCATCCGCATCGCCGAATTGGCCAGGTCGGTCAGGTCGATCGCTTCGCTCGCCAGCGCCATATGTCCCGCCTCGATCTTCGACAGGTCGAGAACGTCGTTGAGCAGCGACATCATGCTGGCGCCCGATTCGGCGATGATCTGGACATGGGCGCGCTGATCGGCGTTGAGCGACGTTTCGAGCAGCAGGTCGGCAAAGCCGATCACCCCGTTCATGGGCGTGCGGATCTCATGGCTCAGATTGGCCAGGAACGCCCCCCGCGCACGCGCCGCCTCCTGCGCCGCGTCGCGCGCGAGCAGCAATTGCGCGCGTATCTTGGTTTCGCTCGTCACGTCCTGGAGCACGCCGAACACCGTCGTCGCCCCGTCGGCGCCGATTTCCGCGCGGCCCATCGACGACAGATGCCGCACATCGCCATTGGGGCGCACGATCCGCGCGCGATACTGGAACTCCGTCCCATCGGCGATCGCTGCGGTCACGATCTGGCGGACCTGATCGCGATCCTCGGGGTGATAGGCCGCCGCCGCCTGCTTCCGATCGATCGGCGTGCCGGGTTTCCGCCCGTGGATGCGGTAAACCTCGTCGGACCAGAACAGGCTATCGGTTTTGCCATCATAGCGCCAATGGCCGACATGCACGCGCGCCTCGGTCAGCATCAGCATCCGGTTCGCTTCGGACAGTTCGGCGGTCGCCCGCTCCACCTCCCGCGTGACGATCGACTCGCGCCG
This sequence comes from Sphingomonas suaedae, assembly GCF_007833215.1. Lineage (NCBI taxonomy): Bacteria > Pseudomonadati > Pseudomonadota > Alphaproteobacteria > Sphingomonadales > Sphingomonadaceae > Sphingomonas > Sphingomonas suaedae. The sequence continues at coordinate 1,382,916 of NZ_CP042239.1, read as the reverse complement.
GGCGATGATCGCAAGCACCGCGGCCAGCGCGATGTTGATGGTCAGGCCGGTGAGCAGCACCAGCAGCGGCTCGTTGCTCGCGACCCGGTTCTCGAACGCCTGGGTGCTGCGCCACTGAATGGTCCAGCGCCGCCCCTGCGCCTCGAATGTGCGTGATGCGGTAAACTGCGCGTTGCGGACGCTCCGGTCGTCCGGGGCGGTCGAATCATAGACCCGTTCCTCCCCACCATCGGCGCGATCGACGGAGATGCTCAGATCGAATTCCGTGCCCTGATACGGGGTCAACTGGCCAAGGAAACGGGGGGCTGTGAACGGATGATAGACCCAGCCGACAAAGCTGCGCTGTCGCTCGGCTGCGGTGCGCGGCGCGGCCGGTCCGCTATAGACGGGGCGGAGCATGATGAAGCTCGCCCCCGGGCCGCGATACTGGACGAAGGCGATGGGGCGCGAAACGATCGCCGTCCCCGAATCGCGGGCGCGCTCAGCCGCTTCCCGGCGCCGAGGATCGAACGACGCGTCCATCCCGAGCACCCGGCGGTTGGTCTCGAGCGGATAGATATATTTGACGACATAATGCCAACCCGACGCGCGCGCCTGATGGATAGTGTCGATCGCCAGCCCGTCGCGGGCCGCTTCCGCCTTGAATTGCTCCAGCCCGTCCTGGGGAACCGCCTTGATGAAGCCGATATCCCGGATTCCGGGCAGCGAGTGTTCGATATCGACCACCTGGGCAAAGGTGACCCATTCGGGCCAGGTCACCCGCTCGCCCGCGCTGAACAGCGCGGCGGCGCCGTCCAGGCTACGCGCGGCGGCGTTCAGCCGGCTCCGCAACGTCTGTTCGCTTTCGGCGGTCAGCGTTGCAAAGGCGGCTTCGTTGCGCTCATACACCCGCTCGCGCGCGATGGCCCAGGCGAACAGGGTGAGCGCCAGCCCCAGCCCGAAGCCCAGTGCCATGAAGCCGTACAGGCCGCGCACCGGATGCCCGTGCCAATAGGCGCGCAACTGCCGCCGCTCGCCGATCATCGCAAAGGGCGCCACCATCAAGATGCCGAGCGCATCCCCCAGCGTCCAGGTTGCGAGGCTCGACGGGAGCCGGTCGAGCGGGAAATCGCGCAGGAAGACCAGCCCGAAATGGCCGATGACCGAAGAGCAGAGCGCCGGGATGACGACGCCGAGCAGGATCGCTGTGACTATCGCGGAGGGCTGGGCGAAATCGATCCGCGCGCCGAACCGGCGTCGCAACAGCCATTCGGCGGCCAGTGCCTGAAGCGTCGCACCGGTCGCGGTGACCAGCGCGAGCACGCCCGTTCGCTCCAGATCCCCGCCCATCGACACGCCCAGCGCGACGTTGAGCACATAGGAACCGACCCAAACGCCCGGCCACAGCCAGCGACCATAGAGCAGCAACGCGCCCACCCCGACACCGGAGGGGAACCACAGCATCGTCACGCGGGCAGGGGGAATGGCAAGCTGTTTGGCGACCAAGCCGCTGATGGCGAAGCAGATCGCGAGCAGCAAAATCGCCTGGACCCGGTATCGCCAGCCGCGCGCGGGAACGACAAATGGAGGTGGTTCCGGAGCGCCATCGGCTCCGGCGGCGGTGGACCACGAAGGGGCGCCCGTCATTTGCACGGCACCGGCCTACACCAGCCCGACGCGTGCTGCATCCCCGCAATGTTACGGGATGCGTTACGGTTGGCGTGCGATATCGCGTGTGCGCCTGGCGTGGGCCGCTGTTCGTGGTAAGCTGAAGCCAACAGGGTGGAGGCATAACGTTAATGAGCATTTTGGAGTTTTTGAGCCAAGACGAACTCGACGACTTAGATGAAGATCCTCGGACCGCGTTCATGCAGCTCGTAAACAACGCTCAGCGGAGTTTGTCTGCGAAGGTCAGCTCGTTAGACCCGGAAAACCAATACGAGTGGCAAAAAATCGAGGAGCTTCGCTACAGTTTCATGAACGTTGTGGTCGCAGCGGCCAAAAGGTTCGAAATTGAGCCGTTTCACTCGATGGACGTTCCTCACTAATCCAACTTCAGGGACGGTGATCATCGACAGTTTAAATCTGACTTAGATCATTATGTCACGCAGCTAGTACTGGACAATAGTCTCCGCTCGAAACGAGATTCCGTCGAGGTTCTGCCTAAGACCAAAGATCAAATTCGAACGTACGTTAGTGGTCTTCGGCAATGCATCGAGAACGGCAACATGACAGAGGCCAAGCGCGAAGCCTTGCTCTCAAAGCTAGATGCATTTGAAAAGGAGTTGGAGAAGCGCCGCTTAAACATGCTCGCGGTGGCGCGTCTCACGTATCTTATCCTGGCTGTTCCCGGCACGGTGTGGGCGTCAGTAGACATCACCCATAAGCTTACCACGAGCATTATGCAGACCGTCGCTGAGGCGAAGGCAGCCGAGGAAGAGACTAAACAGCTTCCCGCGCCCGCACCGCCTAAGGCTTTGAGTGCTCCTCGCAAGGGACCGACTCCTGCTGCGAGTTGCGGCTTTTCCGATGACCTTGGTGATGACGTGCCGTTCTGAGAACTGCGCAAGACGCTTACGATGGGCTTACGCGTGGCCGTCACGGACCGCCTTCACCCCAAGTGGAGGGTGTAAATGGCTATAAATAAATGAAAAATTGGTCGGGGCGACAGGATTCGAACCTGCGACCCCCACACCCCCAGTGTGATGCGCTACCAGGCTGCGCTACGCCCCGACCGAAGGCAGGCCCTCTAGGCGCGGGCGCCGCGCGATGCAAGGGGGATCGGATATGGTGGTGCGGGGTCGCGACAGTTGCGCGGCCGCAACACTCATGGTAGCGCCCGCGGCTTGAACCGGGGGGCCTCGCTCCCCACCATTCAGGCCCACTAGTCCAGGCCCGGGAAACCCATGATCATCACCCCAGCATTTGCACAGGCCGCAGGCAGCGCGGCAGGAGCCGGCAGCGCCGCCGGATCGTTCCTTTCGATCGCGCCGCTCGTCCTGATCTTCGTCGCCTTCTACTTCCTGATGATTCGCCCGCAGCAAAAGCGGATGAAGACGCTTCAGGCGTCGATCGGGGCGATGAAGAAGAACGATACCGTGGTCACCGCCGGCGGGCTGGTCGGCAAGGTCGTCTCAGTCGACGACGTCTACGCCAATGTCGAGATCGCGCCGACCGTGAAGGTCAAGGTGGTCAAGGCGACGATCGTCGAGGTCCAGCCGCTCGGCGGCAAGCCCGCGAACGACTGACCGGGATCCGCACGCAGATGCTCGATTTTCCGAAGTGGAAGATATGGTCGGTCTGGCTGACCATCCTCGTCTTCACCTTGTGCGCCGTGCCCAGCTTCATGCCGCAGAGCGTGCGGGCCAACTGGCCGGGCTGGGTGCCCCAGCCGACGGTCAATCTCGGCCTCGACCTTGCGGGCGGCAGCTACATCCTGCTCGAAGCGGACATGTTCGATTTCTCGCGCGTGCGGCTCGCCGCCAAGCGTGACGAGATCGAGACGGAGTTCCGGCGCCAGGATCCGCGCATCGACATCGGCGACATTTCGCTGCGCGACAATCGCATCACCTTCATGGTGCGCGACGCGAGCCAGGTGGATGCGGCGCGTGAGCGGCTGCTGACGCTGGCGGGCAGCGGCGTCGGGATGACCGGCCAGCGCGAATGGACGATCGAGGTGCGGGATTCGACCCGCTTCATCGTCACCCCGACCCAGGCGGGGATCGCCCAGGCGATCGATCAGGCGATGAACGACGCGCGTGAGGTGGTGGATCGCCGCATCAACGCGCTCGGCACGCTCGAACCGACCATCGTTCGCCAGGGCGCGGATCGCATTGTTGTCCAGGTGCCGGGGCTTCAGGACCCCGAAGCGCTCAAGGCGTTGCTCGGCAAGACCGCGCGGCTCGAATTCAAGCTGGTCGATATCACCGCCAATCCGGCCGACATTGCGCGTGGCGTCGCGCCGATCGGCAGCGAGATCATGCCCTATCCCGATGCCCCCCCCGGCATCCCCTATATCGCCTATCCGACCCAGGAAGGGCATCAGCCGCAGATCGCGCTCAAGCGCCAGACGATCGTCAGCGGCGACCAGCTGATCAACGCGCAGCAGGAATATAACCAGAATCAGGAAGTCGTGGTCGGCTTCACCTTCGATGCACAGGGCGGCCGCCGCTTCGCGCAGACGACGCAGCAGAATACCGGCAAGCCGTTCGCGATCATCGTCGACGGATCGGTGATCTCCGCGCCGAACATCAACGAACCGATCCTCGGCGGTCGCGGCCAGATTTCCGGCGGCTTTACGGTCGAAAGCGCGAACCAGCTCGCCATCGCGCTGCGCTCGGGCAAGATGCCGGTTCAGCTCAACGTGGTCGAGGAATCGACGATCAGCCCCGAACTGGGCGCCGAATCGATCGAAAAGGGGATCATCGCGGGCATCGTCGGCACCGCCGCGATCGTCGTGCTGATGCTGCTCGCCTATTTCCGCTTCGGCATCTACGCCAATATCGCGCTGGTCGTGAACGTCATCATGATCATCGGCATCATGGCGCTGTTCAACGCAACGCTGACGCTACCCGGCATCGCCGGCTTCGTGCTGACGATCGGCGCGGCGGTGGACGCGAACGTGCTCATCAACGAGCGCATTCGTGAGGAATTGCACCGCGGCCGCGCCAACAACGCGGCGATCGAGTTCGGCTACAAGGAGGCGAGCCGCGCCATTTTCGACGCGAACGTCACCAATGTCATCGCCGCCTTCATCATGTTCATCTTCGGCGCGGGGCCGGTGCGCGGCTTCGCCGTCGTGCTGACCATCGGCATCGTCACCTCGGTCTTCACCGCGGTCACCTTCACCCGCCTGATGGTTTCGAACTGGCTCAAGACCCGGCCCAAAGAGCTGGTGATCTGAGGATTATCGACATGCGTCCCTTGAAGCTCGTTCCCGACAATGTGAACATCGACTGGATGCGCTGGCGCCATATCGCCACCGCCATCACCGTCGCGATGGTCGTCGTGTCGATTACCCTGCTGGTCATGCGCGGCCTCAATTTCGGCATCGATTTCGTCGGCGGCCAGAATATCCGCGTCACCTTCTCGCAACAGGTCGATATCGATTCGCTGCGGATGCGGGTGGATTCGCTCGGCTATGGCGAATCGACCGTTCAGCAATTCGGCTCCGCGCGCGAAGTCGCGATCCGTATGCCGGTGCCGGGCGATGATCCCGAGGCCACCGCACGCGCCGTCGCGCAGGTGCGGGCGATGGTAGAGACCAACTATCCCGGCGCGCATATCGCCTCGGTCGAGGCGGTGTCGGGCAAGGTATCGGGCGAATTGTTCCAGAAGGGCGCGATGGCGCTCGGCTTCGCGATGCTCGCGGTCGCCATCTATATTTGGTTCCGCTTCGAATGGCAGTTCGGCGTCGGCGCCCTGCTCGCGCTCGCGCAGGACATGATCGTGACGCTCGGCTTCTTCGCTGCGACCCAGCTCGAGTTCAACCTCAACACCGTGGCGGCGTTGCTGACGATCATCGGCTATTCGCTCAACGACAAGATCGTGATCTTCGACCGCGTGCGCGAGAATTTGCGAAAATATCGCAAGATGGAGATCATCCCGCTGCTCAACCTCTCGATCAACGAGACGCTGGCGCGTACCGTGATGACCTCGCTGACGCTCATCACCGCACTCGCCGCGCTGGTGATCCTGGGGCCCGACGTGATCTTCGGCTTCTCGCTTGCGATGCTGCTCGGCATCGCCATCGGCACCTGGTCGTCGATGTTCGTCGGCAACGGCATCCTGATCCAGTTCAAGGTCGGTCCGGGCAGCTTCAAGTCCGAAGAGGAAAAGGCGGCCGAGGCCAAGGAACAGGCCAAGGCGACCGGCCAGGTCAGCTTCAAGGACATGCCCTGAGGGTCGACAAGACCCGGGTCGAAGGGCCGGTTGTCTCGGGCTTCAGCGGCCGGGGCTTCCGCGTCGATGAGGGCGTCTATGACGGGCTGCTGCTCACCCCTGCGCGCGCGGAAGGCTGGGCGCCCCCGCCGGTCGATGCCCTGACGCCCGAGGCCTTCGCCCTCCTGCTGGCGATGGACCCGCTGCCCGAATTCGTCCTGCTCGGCACCGGCAGCCGGTTGCGGCGCCCGTCGCCCGCACTGGAAGCGGCATTGCCCTTCGGGATCGAGGTGATGGACAGTCGCGCCGCCGCGCGCGCCTGGGGCGTGCTGCGCGCCGAACTGCGCTGGATCGCCGCCGCGCTCTACCCCCTGGACTGAGCATACCCGATCTTCCAATATGGCTCGAAGTGCGGCATGACCTCTGTAAGAACAGAGGGAGAGGATCATGCTGACTGCCGCAATCGCACTCGCCGCCGCCCAGGCCGCCGCACCCGCGACCGCCGACTATCGCGATACCGCCAACTGGCTGTGCCGTCCCGGACGCCAAGATGCCTGCACCGTCAATCTCGATGCCACGGTGGTAGCGCCAGACGGCACCCGCACCGTCGAGCCGTTCAAGGCGGCGGCAAACCCGAAATTCGATTGCTTCTATGTCTATCCCACCGTGTCGACCGACGATACGGGCAACAGCGATCTCGTCATCGACGATGCCGAACGCCGCGTCGCGATGATCCAGGCGGCGCGCTTCCGCGAAGTGTGTCGAGTCTTCGCGCCGATGTACCGGCAGGTGACGCTGAAAGCGTTGCGCGACATGATGGCGGGCAAGCCGCTCTCGGCAAATCCTGCGCTCGGCTATGCCGACGTCAAGGCCGCGTTCGACGACTATATGAAGCACGACAACAAGGGGCGCGGCGTCGTCCTGATCGGCCATAGCCAGGGCGCACGGATGATTTCCGAACTGCTTCAGCGGGAGTTCGACGGCAAGCCCGATCGGATGAAGCAGATCATCTCGATCATGCCGATCGGCTTCAACCTCGATGTCACGGCGGGGCAGCGCACCGGTACGCTCAAATCAATCCCGACCTGCGCCAGCGGGACCGAAACGGGGTGTGTCGTCACCTATGTCAGCTTCCGCTCGACCGTCCCGCCGCCGGCGAAGACACGGTTCGCCCGCACGACTGCGCCGGGGATGCAGGTCGCCTGCACCAATCCCGCCGCGCTCGGCGGGGGCAGCGCGACGCTCGACGCCTATCTGCCGACCGGTTCGCTGCTCGGCACCGCGCCGCCGGTCGAATGGAGCAAGGGCGGCGCGACCGTGACCACGCCCTTCGTCAAGCTGCCCGGCATGGTGACCGGCGCCTGCGTGGAGAGGGGCGGGGCGAGCTATTTCGAAATCACGCTGAAGCCCGACCCTGCCGATGCGCGCGCCGATGACATCCCGGGCGATGTGATGGTCGGACCCCAGAGGCTCGACGACTGGGGCCTGCACCTTATCGACATGAACCTCGCGCTAGGCGACCTGGTCGACCTCGCCAAAACCCAGGCGGCGGCGTGGGAGAAAAAGCGCTAACCGCGCACCAGCCCCACCAGGTGATCGTAAAGCGCCGCGCTGTTCGCCTCCCAGGTGAACCCCGCGGCGCCCGTGCGTACCGCGTCGGACGACGGCGGTTCCGCAATGAGCCCGCCGATCGCTTCCGCAAAGGCCGCCGCAGTCCGCGCGACGATCCGGCCATGGTCGGGCGCCGTCACCAGTTCGCGCGCGCCGCCCGCATCGGGGATCACCACCGGCGTCCCGCTCGCCAGCGCCTCGACCCAGGCGTTGGCTAGCCCTTCGGACGAGGAGGCGAGCGCCATCACATCCGAAGCAGTCAGCAGATCGGGCAGCGTGTCATGCGCCACACTTCCGATCAACGTCACCCGGTCGCTCAACCCCAGCCGCGCGATCTGCGCCGCCAGCCTCGGCCGTTCAGGGCCTTCGCCCGCGATCATCAGCCGGACTCCGGGCAGAGCTGCCATCGCCTCGATCACGATCTCATGCCCCTTGCGCGGGATCAGCGCGCCGACGCTGGCGACCAGCGGGCCGGCGATGCCCAGCGCCGCCTTCGCCGCCGCCCGGTCGCGCGGGGCAAAGCGGTCGAGGTCGACGCCGGTGCGGTGGACGCGGATCTTCGCCGCATCCATTCCCAGTGCCACCATATCGGTGCGCATCGAGTCCGACACGGCGAGCAGTCCGTCGGCCGCCACGCCCGCCGCGATCACCTGTCCGCCCGTCGCGCTGCTGTGGCCCCAATGATGAATGTCCGCGCCCCGTGCCTTGATCGACACCGGCACGCCGAACGCACGGCTCAACGCGACTGCCGCGACGCCGTCGGGAAAGAAAAAGCTCGCATCGATCACATCGAACGCGAAATCGCGGCGGATCCTGCGCAGCAAGGGCTTGAGGCGTAGCGTCAGCATCCGCGCATGAAAACGCCCGCCGGTTCCGGGGAGATTTGGAAAGCGCGGTCGCCACGTTTCGACGCCCTTCCAGACCTCATGGGCGGGGAGGGCGGACAGGGCGGCATAATGGCCCATGCGCGACAGCGGCCAGGGGGGCACGCCGATCGGCGCCACCAGTTTCAGCTCGACATCGGGATGCGCCGCCAGTCCCAATGTCTGGCGCTCCACGAACACCCCGAAATTGGGCCGCGAAGCGTCCGGGTACAGCGACGAAAGGGTGAGCACGCGAAGCATTGCCCGCGCACTACACCTTTCGCGTTAACTTAGCTTTGCGCGACGCGGATCAGCGGCAGCGCACTTCGCCCTTGTCGACCTGCGACCCGACCACCGCGCCGCCTGCGGCACCGATGACCGTGCCGAGCGTCTTCGATCCGCCCGGAGCGATGATGTTGCCCAGCACGCCGCCCGCCAGGCCGCCGATGATCAGACCCGCGGTGCCATCGCTGCGTTTGCAGTAATAGCGGCCGTCGCGGCCGACATAGACGCGATCGCCGCGACCCAGGCGTCGCTCCTGATAATTGCCGTCGCGATAATAGCGCGGCGCATCCCAGTAATCGCCTCCGCTGGCATAGCCGGGACGGTCGGCGCCATAGCCAGTGCACGCGCCAGTCATCGCCATCGCGGCGGCGCTGAGCGCGATCGCTCCCGTCTTCATCGGATTAATCATTGGGCATCTCCCTAACCATTGACGCCCCCCACACATGTTCCACGAACGAAACGGGGCGCGGAAATATCCCGCGCCCCGCCAATTTTCTGGATTTTATCTCGATGTTAGCGGCAGCGCTTCTTGCTCCCGCTGCGCTCGATCTCGCGCCCCGCGACCGCGCCAGCTGCGGCGCCGAGCAGCGTACCCACGGTCCGGTCGCCCCGGGTGTCGATCGTCCGGCCGACCAAGGCGCCGGCAACGCCACCGACCACCAGGCCGGTCGTTCCGTCGGACTTGCGGCAATAGCGGCGTCCGTCGCGGCCCTTCCACTCACGATAGCTGTAGCGCTTCTTCTTGCTCTGCGCCTGTGCCTCATTCGACATATTGGGGACCATCACCGTCGCGGGAACGGCCAGCGAAGCGGCGCCAAGCGCCAGCATCAGGTTACGCATCGTACATACTCCATCTTCCTGAACACCCCGCCCCAACGCGGCGCTTCTGGCGTGGGTTTCATGAACGGAACATTTCGTGCAGTTCATCTTGGATGCAGGAAGCACGAACGCTCATCGCCACGCTCGGTCTCGCCCCGCACCCGGAGGGTGGCTGGTACAAGGAAACCTGGCGCGCGCCGCCATTGGTCGCAGGCGGGCGGTCCCCCGGCACCGCGATCCTGTTCCTGCTCGAACAGGGCCAGCAGTCGCACTGGCACCGCGTCGATGCCGACGAACTATGGCTGTGGCACGCCGGCGCGCCGCTCGATTTGAAGATTGGCGATGCGGCGGACGCCAATCCAGTCACGATCCCGCTTGGCGGCGACGTCGCCGCTGGCTACATGCCCCAGGCGCGCGTTCCCGCGACTCGCTGGCAGGCTGCGGACGCGCATCGCGGCTGGGCATTGGTCAGCTGTATCGTCGTCCCCGGCTTCGACTTTGCCGGGTTCGAACTGGCCCCGCCCGACTGGTCCCCGCCCGAAAGCTGAAACCACTCCCGCGATCCACGTTATCCACAGATGGTAACGTGCATTCAGCGCTTCGTCCGACTCGCAAGTCGTGACAGCATCGTCAGGCAGGCAGATGAGGAAGCAGCGGGAAACCAAAGCGAAATCAACTGCTTGTCACGGACTCCCCTGCGATGGTGCCTTCGGGAAACCGCGCAGGACGGGACGGGGACGCCACCCCGGGAAACCGCGATTTCGATGTTCGCATCGGTTTGGCGGCGACGAAACGGACAGGCGTCCGACGGCATCCTCCGGTCTAGCGCCGGGGATGACGGGCGGAAGGGCAGGGGCCGATGCCTTCGGGCAGCGGTTCGGACCGGAAGCCTTGGACGCAAAACCCGTCTTCGGACCGGGTGGAGCGGGTTGCAGCGGAGGAGCATCGCCCTCGGGCATGTTCGGAAGATGCAACCACAGCCGCGACGAACACCGTCAACCCTTCGGGGCGACAGGATCGGCGCGAGGCCATCGAGCGAAACGACCCCTTGGGGATCGTGCCGCAGTGATGACCGGACCGCGATACCGGAACGCCGCAAGGCGCGAAGGATCGCAAGGACATCGAGGCGGGTTGGCGGCTCTCCGGAGCCGCGCCCGTCCCGGTGACCGGCCAGCGGCCGCACGCCGGACGCTGGAACGCATGGCTCCGCATCCCTTGCCGGTTAGCGGAACCGTGCCTGCCGCCGCCGCAGCGCGCCCGTCTCCCGGATGGGCAAGCGAGCGGGTGGCGACACCGGGGGGCTGACGGAAACGTCGGCCCCCTTTTGGTTTCAGGGCGGCGCAGAGGCACACCCTCCGTCTCCCTCTCGCCTTCAGGGGAGAGGGCCGGGGAGAGGGGGACTCTGCCACAAGCGAAAGCCCTGAAGTTCCAGGCCCCTCCAACCCCCTCCCCGCAAGCGGAGAGGGGGCGATACGCTCCCCCACAACTGTCACCCCGGATTTGTTCCGGGGTCCACCCTGCTTCACCTCCGGCGTTCGAGCCTCCTGCTACGCGCTTGCCCCCCGGTGGACCCCGGCCCAGGGCCGGGGTGACAAAATGAGGCTGGACCACTGGAGCGATGTCGCTACCGCCTGTCCTCAATGTCCGTCGACTCCCTCCACCTCGCCCTCGCAGCCGCGATGTTCTTCGGCGCATTGCTCTATTCCAGCGTCGGGCATGGCGGCGCATCGTCCTATATCGCGCTGATGGCGTTGTTCGGCGTGCCCGCCGCGACGATGCGGCCCACCGCGCTGGTACTCAACCTGATCGTCGCTGGCCTCGGCTCTATCCGTTATGCCCGCGCAGGGCTGTTCCGCTGGCGGACACTCTGGCCCTTTCTGGCGGGAGGATTCCCCGCGGCGTTCGTCGGGGGGGCGATCCATGTTCCCCCCGAAATCTATCGCCCGATCATGGGTGCCGTCCTGCTCTTTTCCGCCGCGCGGATGCTCTGGCCGCGTGAACTCAGGGCCGAGCGCGAATGGCACGATCCTCCGATCTGGCTCGCCATCCTCGCGGGTGCGGGCCTCGGCCTCCTTGCGGGCCTGACCGGCACAGGTGGGGGCATCTTCCTCTCGCCGCTGTTGCTGTTCCTCGCCTGGTCGGCGCCCAAGCCGGCATCGGGCGTGGTCGCGGTGTTCATCCTCGCCAACTCCGCCTCGGGCCTTGCGGGCAATCTCGCCTCGGTCGGCAGCCTGCCCCCCGAACTCCCGCTCTACGCGGTCGCGGTGCTCGCGGGTGGCCTGATCGGCACGACGCTCGGCATCAAATTACCCCAGAAATGGGTCCTGCGCGCGCTCGGCCTCGTCCTGCTGGTGGCGAGCGCCAAGCTGTTCGGGGTGTATTGAACTGCGTTCGCCGGCAGAGACACACGCTGTTCCCCGGCGAAGGCCGGGGTCCAGTATCACGGAGCGCGAGGTGTAATCCGCCGCTCCAGATCCATCGCAACTGGACCCGGGCCTTTGCCGGAACAGCTCAGGCGGAGCCCAGCCTACGGCCTGCGCAGCGTTCGGGCTCGCGACGCCGGTTGTGGTGGCTGCCAGCATCAGCAGAGACGGCGCTTCAGCCGCCAACCGCCTTTTTCAGCTTGTCGAAGAACCCTGTCGACACCGGGCATTCCTCGCCCGTTTCGAGCGCGCGGAACTGTTCGAGCAATTCGCGCTGCTCGCAGGTCAGTTTGGTCGGGATTTCCACCTCGATCCGCACGACCAGGTCGCCGCGTCCACGGCCCTGCAGCACGGGCATACCCGCGCCGCGATGGCGCACCTCGCGCCCGCTCTGGGTGCCGGGATGGAGGGGGATGCGGTGGACCTCGCCATCAGGTCCGGGAATTTCGATCTCGCCGCCCAGCGCAGCCGTCGTGAAGCTGATCGGCGCGCGCGCGAACAGCGTCGTGCCTTCGCGTTCGAACAGCGAATGCGGCCGGATATGGATGAAGATATAGAGGTCGCCCGGAGGGGCACCGCGCGCGCCGGCCTCGCCCTGGCCGGACAGGCGGATGCGCGTGCCTTCGTCCACGCCGGGCGGCACATTCACCGCCAGCGTCACCGTCTTGTCGACGCGCCCCTCGCCGCGACAGTTGCGGCACGGATCGGCGATCGTCTGTCCCGCGCCATGGCAGGAGGGACAGGTCCGCTCGACCACGAAAAAGCCCTGCTGCGCGCGCACCTTGCCATGGCCGCGACAGGTGGCACAGCTCTTGGCCATCGTCCCCGGCGAGGCGCCGGTGCCTCCGCATGGCTCGCACGGGCCAGACACGTCGATGGTGATGTCGGTCTGCTTGCCGTGAAAGGCGTCTTCCAGCGTGATTTCCATGTCATAGCGCAGGTCCGCGCCGCGCCGGGTCTGGCCGCCCCGTCCGCCACCGCCCATGAACTCGCCAAACATGGATTCGAAGATATCGGCAAAGCCGTCAAAGCCCTGACCGCCGCCACCCATGCCCTGCGGCCCGGCATGGCCGAACCGGTCATAGGCCGCGCGCTTCTGCGGGTCCTTCAGGACGTCATAGGCTTCGTTGATTGCCTTGAACTTGGCTTCCTGCTGCTTGCACCCGCCATGTTTGTCGGGGTGGCACTGGATCGCGAGCTTGCGAAACGCCGACTTGATCGTCGCGTCATCCGCATCGCGCGAACAGCCTAGCAGTTCATAATAGTCAGTCTGGGTGGTCATTCAAAAAGCCCTCTCCCCTTCAGGGGAGTTCGGGGTCGGATCGTCTCCCAGACGATCCTGAACCGTGCGGGGCACGGTTCACCCCGAACTGGTTGGGAGAGGGGCAGTAATCGCAGTGGTGAATCCTGCATTGCCCCACTCCCCCTCTCCCCGGCCCTCTCCCCTGAAGGGGAGAGGGAGGGGGTGTGATTACGCCTTGTTGTCGTCCACCTCGGAGAATTCGGCATCGACGACTTCCTCGCCGCCAGCCTCACTCCCCGCAGCCGCGCCGTCCGCGGCCGGGCTGGCTTCGGACTGCTGCTGCTTCTCATAGATCGCCTGGCCCAGCTTCATCGCGACCTGGGCAAGCGCCTGGCTCTTCTCGTTCATCGCATCCGCGTCGCCGCTCTCGACAGCCGCCTTGGCCGCGTCGATCGCCGACTGGATTTCGCCCTTCAGCGCGTCGTCGACCTTGTCGCCATTCTCGGCGAGCTGGCGTTCGGTGGTGTGGATCAGGCTTTCGGCGTTGTTCTTCGCCTCGGCCGCCGCACGGCGCTTCTTGTCCTCTTCGGCGAACTGCTCGGCGTCGCGCACCATCTGGTCGATGTCGCTGTCCGACAGGCCACCGCTGGCCTGGATACGGATCTGCTGCTCCTTGCCCGTGCCCTTGTCCTTGGCGGACACGTTGACGATGCCGTTGGCGTCGATGTCGAACACGACCTCGATCTGCGGCACGCCGCGCGGGGCAGGGGGGATGCCGACGAGGTCGAACTGACCCAGCATCTTGTTATCCGCCGCCATTTCGCGCTCGCCCTGGAACACCCGGATCGTCACCGCCTGCTGATTGTCATCGGCAGTCGAATAGACCTGGCTCTTCTTGGTCGGGATCGTGGTGTTGCGGTCGATCATGCGGGTGAACACGCCACCCAGCGTCTCGATGCCGAGGCTCAGCGGGGTCACGTCGAGCAGCAGCACGTCCTTGACGTCGCCCTGCAGCACGCCGGCCTGGATCGCCGCACCGATCGCCACCACCTCATCGGGGTTCACGCCGGTATGCGGTTCCTTGCCGAAGAACTCCTTCACGATCTGGCGCACCTTGGGCATCCGCGTCATGCCGCCGACCAGCACCACTTCGTCGATCTGCGCGGCCTTCACGCCCGCATCGGCCAGCGCCTTGCGGCACGGCTCCAGCGTGCGCGAGATCAGGTCGTCGACCAAACGCTCCAGCTCGGCGCGGCTAAGCGTCTTGACCAGATGCTTCGGACCATTCTGGTCCGCGGTGATGAAGGGCAGGTTGACCTCGGTCGTCTGCGCCGAGGACAGCTCGATCTTCGCCTTCTCGGCGGCTTCCTTGAGCCGCTGCAGCGCGAGCTTGTCCTTGGTCAGGTCGATGCCCTCGGTCTTCTTGAACTCGTCGGCGAAATACTGGACCAGCTTGGAGTCGAAGTCCTCGCCGCCCAGGAAGGTGTCGCCATTGGTCGCCTTCACCTCGAACACGCCGTCGCCAATCTCGAGGATCGAGATGTCGAACGTGCCGCCGCCAAGGTCATAGACCGCGATCGTCTTGCCGTCGGTCTTCTCGAGGCCATAGGCCAGCGCTGCCGCGGTCGGCTCGTTGATGATGCGCAGCACTTCGAGGCCCGCGATCTTGCCCGCGTCCTTGGTCGCCTGGCGCTGTGCGTCGTTGAAATATGCAGGAACGGTGATGACCGCCTGGCTTACCGTCTCGCCCAGATAGCTCTCGGCGGTTTCCTTCATCTTCTGAAGGATGAACGCGCTGATCTGGCTCGGCGAATAATCCTCGCCGCCCGCCTTGACCCATGCGTCGCCGTTCGCACCCTTCACGATCGTGTAGGGGACCAGCTCGGTGTCCTTCTTGGTGATGGGATCGTCAAAGCGGCGGCCGATCAGGCGCTTGACCGCAAAGACGGTATTGTCGGGGTTGGTGACCGCCTGGCGCTTGGCCGGCTGGCCGATCAGTCGCTCGCCGTCCTTGGCGAAGGCGACGATGGACGGCGTGGTACGCGCGCCCTCTGCATTCTCGATCACCTTGGGCTTGCCGCCCTCCATCACTGCCACGCAGCTGTTGGTCGTGCCGAGATCGATTCCGATAACCTTACCCATGAGTCCTCATTGGCCCCCGTGTGCTAAATCAAGTTAATCCAGTGCGTTACCGCGCCCCTGAAGCGGCAACGCGGCCTTCACAAGGGGCGATATAGGAGTGCCGCGCCTTGCCGCAAGCCCATGCCCACCCTAGGAATTTCCATAAGGTTCCCGAATCGGGAGGAGGAGTTCGACGATGCGGTCTGCGATGATGGCGATGGCGGCGGCGGTGACGCTCGCCGGATGCGAGCAGGCGCAGCTTGGGGTCGAGGATGCGTGGGTGCGGCTTCCTGCCGTATCCGGTCGTCCGGGCGCTGCCTATTTCACCGTAAAGGGCGGTGCGGACGCGACCAATCTGCTCGCCGTGTCCAGCCCCGTCGCGCTGCGCACCGAGTTGCACGAGATGAAGCATGAAGGCGGCATGATGACGATGGCGCCGATCAAGGATGTGCCGATCGCCGCGCGCGCCACCGTGGCGTTCCAGCCGGGCGGCAAGCACGTCATGCTCTACGACATTTCTCCCAGCGTCCGCGCCGGGACCAAGGTCCCGCTCCGCATTGCCTTCGCCAACGGCCAGACGATCGAGCTCGAGGCCGAAGTCCGCGCGCCCGGGCAGGAGAAATAGGGCAACGCGTCGTGGATCAGCCGCTGGGTTCGCCCCCGGCGGTTATGCGCGGTTCCCATAATCGCGAAAATACCGAACGATAATGCCATGCGAGAATGGCGAGCCAGACGGGCCAGATCGTGCCCCAGACATAGCTGTGCGTCAGAAACCAGTGAAAGCCCGCAATCACCAGCACGGGCGGCGCCAGCAGGATCAGCCCGATGGGTGCCGATCGGTCAAACAGCATGGCAGTGCCACCGATCAGAAAAACGACGATCAATGCCGGGTTCATGAACCCGGACTCGTTCAACGCCTCGGTAAAGCGGGCGGCAGCAGCTACTGTTTCGGGCGGGTGTTGCCCCCCGAACTGGACCAGGATCATGATCGTCGAGAGGATGAAGAAGAGGCCGAGCAGGACTCTGGCGATCGTCCACCCATAGCGTCGATACTGCATGGTCGAAAGAATAGCGTCGCGTTGTCGAAAAGAGCAACGGAATTCAACTTGCGCGGACTGCGCCAGATCATGTTTCCCGCCAGTTCCCCGGCGCCACCCCGTCCAGCGACCAATCGCCCACACGCCCAAAAATCCTTTGGCGCACCAGCCGCAGCGTCGGATGCCCTACCGCTGCGGTCATCCGCCGTACCTGCCGGTTGCGGCCCTCCCGGATCGTGAGCGAAATCCAGCAATCCGGCACGCTCTTGCGAAACCGCACCGGCGGGTCGCGCGGCCACAGATCGGGCGGGTCGATCCGCTCGACCTCCGCCGGCAGCGTCAGCCCGTCCTTCAGCCGCACGCCGCGCGCCAGCGCCTCCAGCGCCGCCGCATCGGGTTCGCCCTCGACCTGCACCCAATAGGTCTTGGCGACCTTGTGCCGCGGGTCCGCGATCCGCGCCTGCAACCGCCCGTCATCGGTCAGCAGCAACAGCCCCTCGCTGTCGCGATCGAGCCGACCCGCCGGATAGACCCCCGGCACATCGATATAGTCGGCCAGCGTCGGATGCCCGCTCCCCTCATCGGTGAATTGCGAGAGCACGCCCCAGGGCTTGTTGAACAGAATGAGCATCGACCCAGCCCTAGACACAAGCCGCGTACGCATCCACCTCTGCCGCATGACTCACCGCCGCCCGCTTACCCCCGGCGAGATCGCCCTTTCGCGTAGCGTCTTCGGCGATGCGATCGATTACGCCAGCGCGCGCGTCGCCAACCGCAAATGGATCTTTTTCCAGCCGAAACGCGTGACGATGGCACCGCTCGGCTGCATCCATTTCCACCCCGCTGGCGGCAATTACCGCGACGACTTCGCCGATGCCCATCTCGGCCTGCAAGGGCATTTCATCCACGAAATGACCCATATCTGGCAGCATCAGCGGGGCATCTTCCTCCCGCTCCGCCGCCACCCCTTTTGCCGCTACGATTATGCGCTGAAGCCCGGCTGGACCCTCGACCGCTACGGGATCGAGCAACAGGCGGAGATCGTCCGCCATATCTTTCTGCTCGGCCGGGGCGCCGTCATTCCCGGCGCCCCGCCGATCGCGCACTATCGCAGTATCCTGCCCTTTACGCCGGGTTGAACGGCTTCAATCGGGGCGTTCCAACTCCCGTTGAACCGGGCGTTGCGTTGATGTGCTCGGAGAGGGGGCTGGACGGGGCGGGGGCGCCGCCTGAGGCTGCGGTTGGGGGCGCGGCGGGGGTTGGACCTGGGGTTGGGGCCGTGGTTGCGGGCGCGGCTGTGCGATCGGCGGTCGGGGCTGCTGGACAACCGGCGGCCTTGGCGCCGGACGCGGCTGCATTACTGGAGGGCGCGGCTGGGGCCGAGGCTGCGCCACAGGTGGCTGGGGCTGAGGCTGGGGCTGCGCCACTGGCGGCTGAGGTTGCGCCACGGGCGGACGCGGTTGAGGGCGCGGCTGCGCGACAGGGGGACGCGGTTGCGGCTGGGCAATCGGCGGCTGCGGAGTCGGCCGGGTCACTGGCGGGCGCGGCCGCACCACCACCGGGCGCTGCGGCTCGCGCTCGCGGATCAGTCCGTTTCCGGGGGGACGACGGTCAGGATCGACCTGTCCCGGTCCCCCCGGAACGCCCGGCCGGTCGGGTCGTGGCGTGGGGCGCGGCTGTGCCTGAACCGGCGGCGGGGTCGGGGTCGTGACCGGCGGACGCGGTCGCGTGGGCGGAGTGCCGACCGGCGCGTCGGGCCGTGCGCCCCCGGGCCTTCCCGCGCCAGGACCTTCGCCCGGTCGCGTCACCGGCGGGCGTCCGGAACCGGGCCTTCCGGCACCGGGTTGCCCAGTTCCCGGTCGATCGCCATCCGGCCTTCCGGTATCTGGCCGCCCCGGGCCCGGACGACCACCCTCGGGCCGTCCGGCCCCCGGGCGCCCGGCTCCCGGCCGTCCACCCTCGGGCCGTTCTGCTCCCGGACGCCCGGCTCCCGGACGTCCTGCTCCAGGCCGACCGCCCGCGCCATCGCGGCGCGGCGGGCGCACACCCAGCGCAGGCCTGCCCGGCCGCTGCACCCCGATCGCGGGCGGCGGTCCGCGGAACCCGCCGCGCTGCCAGTCGCGGAACCGGTCGCCGTCCATCCGTCGCCGTATCCGCTCATTGCCCAGCCGGTTGCGCCAACGCGCCGCTTCGGCGCCGCTGCGCCACCGCTGCCAGCCCGGGTGCCGCGATCGCCCGCTTTCCCAGCGCAGCCGCAGGTCGACCACCGTCGCGATCTGCCCGGCCCACCATCCGGCATCGACCGCATCCCATTGATCCTCGCCGTCCGCCGCCTCGCGCATCGCGACGCCGCGCGCATAGAGGTCGCCCGCCAGATCGTCGTGCAGATCGGCTTCGGCCGGGGATAGCACCGCGCCGCCACTGTCATACACCGCTGCCAGCCGCTGACGCGCATAGGCGAAGGACAGCCGCGCCTCCTGCACCAGGAACGGCGCGTCCGCATCGGGCTCATAATAGAAATAGCGGATCGATCCGTCGCCCAGCGCTTCGGCCAGCACCAGATGGCCGGTCTCGGTCGACCATCCCCAGGCTTCGTCGCGATCGAAGTCGAACACGAAGTCCGGCGGCGCATCCCCGATCGCCTCCAGCAGCCCATCGGCGGTGTCGATCCAGTAATAATCCGCCGCCTGCGCCTGCCAGCCGGACTGTGCGGGCACCGGCGCGGCATAGGAAGCGGGGGCAGCGGGAGCAGGGGCGGGGGAGGGCGCCCGATACGCCCCGCTCGCCACCGGCGGAGCTGCGGCGGGGCGCGCGTCATAGACCGGCGCCGGATCGACGGGCGGGGGCCCATAGCCCGCGCTCGGCCCCTCGGCGGTACATCCCCCCACCAGCGCCAGCCCCAACGCCGCCAGGCTCGCCCCCATTATCCGCCGCGTGTCGCTCACATGCCCTCTCCCGAAATCATGCTCGCATCATCGCGGATTCCGTATGAACGGCAACTGCATGATTTTCGGGGGAGAAGCGTGTGTCTGAAAGCGTCGGAAAGGGTGGGGCGGTCAGGCGGCCTTCAATCGCTCAACCTCGCGCATGAACTCCATGCAAAGCTGATCGGCTTCATCCTCGGGCAGCCAGCGCGCCATCTGCGGAAAGATGATCTGGACCACCCGCGCACGCCGCGCATCCCACGGCATCGTTTCAGCCGCCCGCGCGGTTTCCAGAAAGCGATGCAGCCGCGCCCGTGCCAGTTCCGGGGTCGGCATCTGCGGCTCCCGGGCGGATGCCGTCATCTTGCCATCGCCCTCGCCGAACAGGCTTCCCTGGGCGGGCGTATGGCCAAACAGATCGGGCGTGTCGGTCATGCGTCCTCATCTTGGTCCGGGGCGGCATCGTCCAGCCCCAGTTCCTCACGCGTCAGACTATCCGCCAGCGTGTCGGCCAGCACAAGGTCGGCTGCGTCGAAACTGTGGAGAAGTGCGGCGATCCGTGCCGCCACATCGCGCAGCTCCCGGACGAACGCCAGATCGGCGGCAACGCCTTCGCGCCCTTCGATCCAGCGCGGCAGCACGCGATAACCGCTCACGGCAAAACGCCAAACGGGTTCGGGGATGCCGGTGATCCTGCCGCTGCCATTCTCGCACAGCGTGATCGCGCCATCGGCATAGCCGGCGGCCACGCCGCTGGCGACCGCGCCGGTCGGCTCGCTCGCGATGGCGCACAGCCCCTGCGGGATTTCAGGAAGACGCGCAAAGGTCTCGATCTCGCGAATGTCGCAGCCGATCGCCACTGCGCGGGTGAACACTTCATGGTCCGCCGGAAAGGCGACATGCGGGAAGGTGTCCTCCAGGTCTTCGGCGAAGCGGTGAGTGTAGCTGGTGGCGGACAACAGGCACAGGATCGCGTCGAACACATCCGGTGCAGTGACCGGTCGACCATAGGCGAGCGAAAGTCCCTCGATCAGTGCCGGGTTGAGGTTGGTGGCATCGGGGCCAGAGCGCCGGTCGTAGAGCGGGAAGGCGTAGCCGCCATTGCTGCCTTTGATGGAGTGGTAATCAGGCAGTAGGCCGTGACACCACACGGCAGGGCCGGCACCGGTATTCGATTTTAGCGAGTAAAGGCAGACGTTGTTGTGCCCCCAAACTTGCTGAAGTTCAGGTCTCAGAAAATCGCCATAGGCGGAGTGATTGTAGAGCACGCGGTGATCCAAGGGCCGATAAGAGACGCTCCGAATGTTCGTTTCATTGAACGGGATGAGCCGGGCTTGGGCAGACTTCTTATCGCGACTATCGTGAAACATCGCGCGTGCCTCGCCGTGAGGAGCAGCTAAAAACCGGCGAATCTGTGCGGTGAGCGCATGAGCGGATGTAGCATAAATGAATGAGTCACGTTTGGTTTGAATGCCCCCTCGGGTGTAGGCAAATACTTGTTTGAGATGCACGCCGTTGAAATCAGTAAACGGTAAGGGTCGAAACGATTCCAGAAGATCGTTTTCTACGCCTTCGGCCGCTTCGAAAGTCCCCGCTTCCGAATGGACAGCGAGGCGCACTAACTTCGCTCGCCGCGAGAAAAGGTCATCCGACCAACTATCGAAATACCGGACCTCCGCCAGTTCGCCTTCGGCCTTGCTGCCATCCGCAATCGCCAGCGTGATCGCGGTGCCGACCATGATATTGAATACGCCCTGATCGCTCGCCACGTCGCCGCGTGGCCCGGCGCGCACATCGCCGCGCAGGTCGATCACCTCGATCCGGTCGAACTTCTCGCGCATCATCTTGCGCAGGCCAGCATAGGGCCACCCGGTCAGGAATTTGCGATTGGTGATGAACGCGATCACCCCGCGCTGCGGCGCATTCTCGGCCTCGAACAATTTCCAGATCGCCCAACGCCAGAAGGCGACCGAGAATTCGGGGAAGGTATTGAGCTGGTTGCCCTGTCCCGCGTCGCGCACCGGCCGCTTCAAATCGTCCCACAGATCGTCCATCCAGCGGCCGACCAGCGTTTCGTTCTCGCCTTCCTCCAGCCGCTTGTACGGCGGATTGCCGATGATCGCCAGGATCGGCTCACGCGCCTTCACCTCGTCGGCGGCGTGCCGCTCATCCGCAATGCCGTCCGACACGAACCCCAGCGGACCGGCCGGTGCCGCCGCACCCGGCTGCGCCAGCGTATCGGTCAGGTAAACGCCCAGCCGCGGTAGCTCCAGCGGTTCCCCCTCATCGCCCTCGCGCCGCGCCCGCAATGCATGGTGCAACCGGTAATGCGCCACCGCATACGGGCCGACCAGCAACTCGAACCCAAACATCCGCCGCGCCAGATCGCGCAGCGCCATCCGCGCCTCGACCGGCCCGTTGGCGGCTTCCACCTGGTTGCGCACCCGCTCGGCAATGCCCAACAGGAAGGTGCCGGTCCCCGTCGCCGGGTCCAGGATCGTGACATTCGGGTCTTGCAACCCCTGCGTGTTCAGATTCTCGCGCAGCGCCCGGTCGAGCGCCCCGGCCATGTACCGCACCACCTCGATCGGGGTGTAATAGACGCCATAACGCTCGCGCGCCGCCGGATCGAACGTCTCCAGAAAGTCTTCGTAGAAATACAGGATCGGGTCACGCCCGTCGGGCCGGATCGCCAGAATTTCCGCGGCGAAGCTGTTCACCGTGTCCAGCATGACATCGAAGCCGATGCCGACGTCCTGAACCACTTCTTCCATCGAAAGGACGCGCAGCGCGGTGCGCATCAGCGGATGTTCCTCCGGCATCCGTTCCCACGCGCGGTGATCGACCGGCCCGTCCGTTCCTTCGCGCACCAGCAGCAATCCGAACGCCAGCGTCTGGGCAAACGCAGCGGAAAACAGCGTGTCGAAATCATTCGCGGAATAACCGCCCGCCTCCGGGTGGGCATAGAGCACGTCCCGAAATTCTTTCCGCACCTGCATCAGCGCGGCCCGGTCGTTCTGCTCGGCGTGGAGTTCGGCCAGCCGGTCCTGCACGATCCCGCGCACCAGCCGCGCTGAATGGGCCAGCAACTGCGCCAGATGCTCCGCATCGCGCGCGGCAGGCGCATCGGCTGCGCAGACTCGGGTCAGCAGGTTCAGAAACGCATCGGGATTTTCGTTCGCGATCAGCCGGTTCGCCTCCGCGTCCGCCGTATCGGGGCGCAGCGCACGGGCGGGAACGACGATTGCGAAGCCGACCTCCGCGTCCCGTTCGAACAGTCGGAACTCGCTGAAATTGCTGATGCCCCAGCTCGGCAGTTCGCCGAACCGCTGAAACTGTGCCTTGTTATGCCCTCTCCAGCGAGTGGGGTCGCCCGGCTGATCGGGGGCCTTCAGCTCGATGAATGCACGGGCAGGGGCACCCGGCCGAACCAGCGCGATGTCAGGACGTCCGACGCCGGGATTGCGAAACTCCGGCACGACGGTCAGCGCGGGTGCGGCAGGCAGCAACGGCAACAGCGTCTCGATCAGTGCCTGAAATGCCGGCGCGAGCCCGGTCTCCGGCACCTCGGCATTTGCGCGCCGAACGTCGCGAATCCGCTGTGCGAAGGCTTGAAGTGCTTGTGTAACTGGCATCGTTCCCCCTCCTGCTACGCTAATCCCCAACCCCTTCCCCGCAAAGCGCTTTCACCCTCACCCCCGCTCCAGCTCGCGATACAGCGCCATCCAGCGCGGGTTGATCGCGTCCAGCCGCGCCTGGTCCTGCGGCGTCAGCGCATGGTCCATCCCCGGTTCGCCATAGGCGTTGAGGATATCGGCCCGCTGGATCGACAGCGCGACATAGTCTTCCGCGACCGCGTTGCCCGGTTCGGCCATCAGTCGGTTGGGGCGAAAGCGCGTCGGATCGAACACCGCGCCCGGATCGCTCAGGAACAGGATGCGCGTCTGCCCGTACAGCATCGGCGTCACATCGTGCAGCGTCCCGTCGGCGCGGCGACACACGGCGTGGTGCTCCGCCTCCAGATAGCGGCCCGGCCAGCGCCAGATGATCCAGCCATAGGCGACCGACCCGCCATGCCGCTTCACCGCCGCCGCGGCATTGTCGAAACAATAGGCGATCTGCGCGCCCTCGCCGGGGACGACATCGACATATTCGGGCATCCCCGGCGCGATCGTCGCGCAAAAGGCGAGCACCGCCGCGTCGATGCTTTCCGGCGTATCCGTACCCACTCGGCCCTTGTCCCTTGTTTTGCAGCCGCCATCTAAGCGAGCTGTCACCTTGCACCTATCGAACAAATCTGGAACAAACCAGCCCCATGGCTTTGACTCACATTTCCGTACGTGGCGCGCGCGAGCATAATCTCAAGGGCGTGGACATCGACATTCCGCGCGATACGCTGACCGTCATCACCGGCCTGTCAGGCTCGGGGAAGTCGAGCCTCGCCTTCGACACCATCTATGCCGAGGGGCAGCGCCGCTATGTCGAGTCCTTGAGCGCCTATGCGCGCCAGTTCCTCGAGATGATGCAGAAGCCCGATGTCGAGCATATCGACGGCCTCTCGCCCGCGATCAGCATCGAGCAGAAGACCACCAGCCGCAACCCGCGCTCGACCGTCGCGACGGTGACCGAGATCTATGATTACATGCGCCTGCTCTGGGCGCGCATCGGCATCCCCTACAGCCCCGCGACCGGCCTGCCGATCGCCGCGCAGACCGTCAGCCAGATGGTCGACCGCGTCCTCGCGCTGCCCGAGGGGACGCGCCTGCTGCTGCTCGCCCCGGTCGTGCGCGGCCGCAAGGGCGAGTATCGCAAGGAGCTGGCCGAATGGCAGAAGGCCGGCTTCCAGCGCGTCCGCATCGATGGCGAAACCTGGCTGATCGAGGACGCCCCCGCGCTCGACAAGAAGTACAAGCACGACATCGAGGTGGTGATCGACCGCCTCGTCGTCCGCGACGACATCGCCACGCGGCTCGCGGAGAGCTTCGAAACCGCGCTGAAACTGGCGGATGGCCTGGCGTACGTCGACCTGGTGGATACCACGGTAAGCTCCCTCTCCCCTTCAGGGGAGAGGGTCGGGGAGAGGGGCAGTGCGGTTCGCGAAGCCCCACAGGCGTTCACCCACGACGTCGCCCCAGCGAAAGCTGGGGCCTCCAGCGAAGGCGCGATGCCGCCAGAGACCCCAGCTTCCGCTGGGGTGACGAAGGGCGGCATGAAAAACACCGGCATCCCCGACAACCGCATCGTCTTCTCCGAACGCTTCGCCTGTCCGGTCAGCGGCTTCACCATCGCCGAGATCGAGCCGCGCCTGTTCTCCTTCAACGCCCCGCAGGGCGCCTGCCCGGCATGCGACGGCCTCGGCGAAAAGCAGATCTTCGACGAAGACCTCGTCGTCCCCAACCACGATCTCAGCATCAAGAAGGGCGCGGTCGTCCCCTGGGCCAAGTCCAACCCGCCCAGCCCCTATTACATGCAAGTCCTCGGCAGCCTCGCGCGCGAGTTCGGCTTCAGCCTCGACACCCCGTGGAAGGACCTGCCCGAGGAGGTCCACTATCTCATCCTCCACGGCAGCCGCGGCAAGCCGGTCACGCTCACCTTCGTCGACGGTCGCAAAAGCTACGACGTGAAGAAGCCGTTCGAGGGCGTCATCGGCAACCTCAACCGCCGGATGCTCCAGACCGAAAGCGCGTGGATGCGCGAAGAGCTGAGCAAGTACCAGGCCGCGCACCCGTGCGAAACCTGCCACGGCGCCCGCCTCAAGCCCGAGGCGCTGGCGGTCAAGGTGGCGATGCGCGACATCTCCAGCGTCACCCGCCTGTCGGTCGCCGACGCGGTCCCCTTCTTCAAGACGCTGCCCGACGCGCTCACCCCGCAGCAGCAGGAAATCGCCCGCGCGATCCTCAAGGAAATCGACGAACGCCTCGGCTTCCTCAACAATGTCGGGCTCGATTATCTCAACCTCGATCGCACCAGCGGCACGCTGTCGGGCGGCGAGAGCCAGCGCATCCGCCTCGCGTCGCAGATCGGCTCGGGCCTCTCCGGCGTCCTCTACGTCCTCGACGAGCCCAGCATCGGCCTGCACCAGCGCGACAACGACATGCTGCTCGTCACGCTGCGTCGCCTGCGCGATCTCGGCAACACCGTGCTGGTGGTCGAGCATGACGAGGATGCGATCCGCAGCGCCGACTATGTCATCGACATGGGGCCGGGCGCCGGCGTGCATGGCGGCGAGGTCGTGGCGCAGGGCACGCTCGAACAGGTGCTCGCCAGCACCGACAGCGTCACCGCCGACTATCTCTCCGGCCGCCGCGAAGTCGCGGTCCCGAACAAGCGGCGCAAGGGCAATGGGAAGAAGCTCACCGTCCACAACGCCACCGCCAACAACCTCACCGGCGTTACCGCGAGCATCCCGCTCGGCACCTTCACCTGCATCACCGGCGTGTCCGGATCGGGCAAGTCGAGCTTCACCATCGACACGCTCTACGCCGCCGCCGCGCGCGCGCTCAACGGCGCCCGCGTCCTCGCCGGCAAGCATGAGAAGATCACCGGCCTCGACCATCTCGACAAGGTGATCGACATCGATCAGTCGCCGATCGGCCGCACCCCGCGCTCGAACCCGGCCACTTACACGGGCGCCTTCACCAACATCCGCGACTGGTTCGCCGGGCTACCGGAGGCGCAGGCGCGCGGCTACAAGCCCGGCCGGTTCAGCTTCAACGTCAAGGGCGGCCGGTGCGAGGCGTGCCAGGGCGACGGCGTGCTCAAGATCGAGATGCACTTCCTCCCCGACGTCTACGTCACCTGCGACGTATGCCACGGCCAGCGCTACAACCGCGAGACGCTGGAGGTGAAGTTCAAGGGGCGCAGCATCGCCGACGTGCTCGACATGACGGTCGAGGATGCGGTGGAGTTCTTCAAGGCCGTCCCCCCGATCCGCGACAAGATGGCGATGCTCGCGGAGGTGGGCCTCGGCTATATCAAGGTCGGGCAACAGGCCACGACCCTGTCCGGCGGCGAGGCGCAGCGCGTCAAGCTCGCCAAGGAACTCTCCCGCCGCGCCACCGGCCAGACGCTCTACATCCTCGACGAACCCACGACGGGCCTGCATTTCGAGGACGTCCGCAAGCTGCTGGAGGTCCTCCACGCGCTGGTCGAACAGGGCAACACCGTGGTGGTGATCGAGCATAATCTCGACGTGATCAAGACCGCCGACTGGATTCTCGACCTCGGCCCCGAAGGCGGCGTCAAGGGCGGCGAGATCGTCGCCGAAGGCACGCCGGAAAAGGTGGCGAAGGAACCGCGCAGCTACACTGGGAAGTATCTTGCGCCGTTGCTGGAGCGGGGCGGGGTGAAGGCGCGGGTTGAGGTGGCGGCGGAGTAGGGCGACGTAATCGGGAGGGCACGAATATGGACGAACATGAAGTCAAAGAGATTCAAGCGAGGCACAAACGGCGACCCAGTTTGTCGCTGGAGGAGAGGCAAGTAGAAGCTCTCGAAGACATTGCCGACTCTCTGCTAGGCCTGATTGAGCGGCTTGATCGAATAGGCGATAATATTAGCTAGGCGCTAGGCTAAAAGTGTAGCTGTCGAGCTTTGGTCAATGAAGGTTCCAGCGGCGCGCAACCGACTGGACGGTTGCTGGATGCGCGGTCAATCTAAGGAAGTTTGAGTCACGTCCATTCAGAACGGTGTCTAAATCCGAAATGATGTAACCGTGAGTTGACAACCCTCAGGCCCAATCACACAGTGAAGATTGAAAAATTGGGGCATCGCGATGAGTCTGTCGAAAGATCAGGTTAGAAAGCTACGGAGAGCTATCCAAGAAAACGTCCGCGTGCAGCTTGATACTGAGAGCATAGAATACGTTGACGTTGCCCATAACGTTATCGACGCTGCTGCTAAGCAGAATCACGCAATTTTTGCGCGTCGCGGATGCGGAAAGACATTGCTGCTCCATTCATCAAGGAAAGAGACCGCCGAGGGCGTGGCAGTTGTATATTTAAATTGCGAAGTTTTTAAGCAGCACTCTTTCCCTAACGTTCTCATCGAGATTTTGCGGTCACTTTTTTCGGAAATACGGTCTCACGCTACTGGTTGGTTCGGGCGTAGCAAGAAGATTCGAGATTCTGTAGACGATATACTCAGTAAATTGGACGCCATACAAGCTGAGCAGGATCAGGTCGAAGAGGACATTCGCCAGCTAGAATCAACGTCGGCCACTGATGGTGTAAACCTCAATGCGGCCATTGGCGGCGATCAGGTGAAAATCTCTGCAGGAGCGCAATCGTCGCAAGTTCGCCGCGATGAGATTGAAAAAACCTATAAGTTATATCGTGATAAGTTGCAGAAGCTTGAGCTGTGGCTTCCAAAGCTAAAGCGAGATATAGCGGAATTTTTATCAAGCTCCTCTAGAGCTAAAATAATCTTCATTCAAGTTGATGATCTTTATCATCTTAGAAGGACAGACCAAGCCTTCGTTGTAGATTATCTGCATAGGTTGTGCAAAGATTCTCCTATATACTTTAAAATAGCGACGTTGAGGCATGCTTCGGTGCTATTCGTTGATCGGCAGGGTCAGCCTATCGGAGCTCAAGAGCGACACGACTATCAGGCAATAAATATCGATTATACATTCAGCGATTTCGACCGGACCGAGAATCAGAATTGGAAGATTTTAAAAAATTTCGGACAGCGGGCTGATTTGTCCGAGGATCAGCTTTGGTCGCTTTTTAAAGGTGAGGGCTTCAGCCGGTTGGTGATGGCCGGCGGCGGTGTTCCTCGTGACGTCCTGTCTCTGTTTCTAGAAATTCTGTCCGAGACCGACATTGAAGCCGGTAGCCAGATTGGGAAAGATGAGGTCAGGGCGCTCAGTAAGAAAAATTGGGAACGCCGCATTGAAGAGTTAAAGCACGACGCTCAAGATGATGAGCAAGGCGCCTTACTTCGTGCGATATATTTGATCAGAACGTTTTGTCTCTCCAAGAAGGTTAACGTATTCCTCGTTAGTGAAAAGGAAATGCAGGAGAACGATGTCTGGAGGGCTGTAATTCATAGGTTGCTAGATTATAGGATCATACATAATTGCGCAACGGCTCTTACTCACAAGTCCGGGAATCCGGGTAGCTACAGTGCGTATTCGATAGACATTGGGTCATATGCTTTCATGAGAAAGCTTCAGGATAAGTTCACTGAAATCGATTTTAAGGCGAGTAATGCAAAAGATCGAATGAGATCTGCGCCTATTCTGTCGCCAGGCGATATTGATACGATGGCGCGAGATTTGCCTAAAAATCCGGAGGCGGCCTTGTTCGATGAGCCACGGGAATGAGCTTTGATTGTGGCTGTGTAGCTTGAAACATTCATACCAAAGTTCGCTAGAGCGCCCCCCATGCCCCGCCTCGACACCCAATTCGCCCATCTCGGCCTCAACGCCACCGCCACCGTCGAACCGCCCTTCGACGGCATGGAATGGTACGAGGGATACGGCCAGCGCCACGCCGCCGACGGGATCGAGGGGCGCCTCGTCTCGCAATACAGCTTCACCGAAAGCTGGGCCTCCTGGGAAGTCCATCCGCACGGCGCGGAGCTGGTCATCTGCACCGCGGGGGAAATGACGCTGGTTCAGGAACTGCCCGACGGCACCACCACCACCCGCGCAACCCTCACCCCCGGCGACTATGCCATCAACCCGCCCGGCGTCTGGCACACCGCCGACGTGCCCCCCGGCACCACCGCCACCGCGATCTTCATCACGGCGGGGGAGGGGACCGAGCACCGCCCGCGCTGACCTTCCGGTTCGTGCCAACCCTGTCCCGATCGCCGCACCCGCCCCGAAGCGTGATCGTCCGGCAAGGGGCGCTGGAAAATTCGCTTTCCTACAATCCCCCTCCCGGCATATCTGGATGGTCCTCTCCGTCGCGAAAGGACCCCCAGTGCCCCCGCACCCAGTGCTCCCGTACATCGTCTCTGCCCCCGCCGCCTCGACGCGCGTCCCGCCCGGCACATGCGCAGCCACATCCATGCCGCGTCGCGGGCGACGCGATGGTGTCAGGGTGTCGCGATGGCGTCCTGTCGGTGTCGCATCAATGGCGTATGGGTGTCGCGAAGCTGTCGCGTCGCCGCCGCGCCCGCGTCGCGCAGGGGTCGCGACACTGGCGCTCGGGTGGCGCGTCGGCGTCGTCTTCCCGTCGCGTGCCCGGCGCATTGCGGTCGCGTTGGCGTCCGCATCGCCGCCACAGCCTCGTTTTTCGTCAGTTTCGTCGGACGCCTGTCGGCGTTCAGCCGCCCTCCGCCCGCTGCCACGGCCATTTCCCCTCGATCTCCAGTTCGAGCGAAAAGCTCAGGAAGGTGCGGATCGCGACGATCCCCGCCAGCACCGCGACGCTCTCCAGGCTTGGTTCGACCGCGACCGTGTTGATGATGTCCGCCGCGACCAGCAGTTCCAGCCCCAGCAGGATCGACCGGCCCAGATTGGAGCGCAGCGCGCGATAGCTGTCGGTCTGGCCGTGTCGGGCGACATCGCGGGCAAAGCGCAGCGCGGCCCAGATCGCGCCGGCCAGGATCACCGCGATCCCCGCCAGCTCGACCCAGCGGGTGATCCAGTGGACGAGCTGCAACAGCCCCGCATCGTCGATCATCGCGCCACACCCTCCAGCACATCCAGCTCCGCCACGCGACCGGCGCTCGCGGCGATCACGCTCAGGCTCCCGTCGGTCTCCAGCACCACCGCGGCCGCGTCCGCGATCCGTCCGATGCCTTGCTGGCGCAGCGCGGCGGCGACCTCGTCCGCGGTCACCCGTTCCGCCGCCATCGCCTCGGGTCGCAACACGCCATCCTTCAGCAACAGTCGCGGCTCGGCCCGCACCGCATTGCGAAACCACCGCCAGCGGATCGACGCCCGCGCCACCGCATATTGCAGCCCCGCCAGCATCGCAAAGGCCAGCGCCCCCTCGGCCAGCGCGACGTCCTTGCTCAGCAACACCGTCGCCAGCGTCGACCCCAGCGCCACCGTCACCACCAGGTCGAACGCATTGAGCTTCGCCAGCGCACGCTTGCCCGCCGCGCGCAGCACGACGATCAGGATCGCATAGGCGGACAGCGTGATGACGATGACCCGCAGCAGCTCATATCCGGTATCGAAGAACATGCCCCATCAAGTCCCCGCGTCCCGGCTTGTTCCCTGCCGCACCCGCGCCGCATCCGGAACCCGAACGGTCTCCGCGCTGTTCTTGCATCATTCCCCCGTCAGTTCAGCGAGATCGACCATGGCCACCCGCACCGCATCGCCCAAGTCCAGATCCGGCACCCGGCCATCCGCCCCGCGCAAATCCCGCGCGCGCAAGGCTTCGGCGAAGACGCAGGAAACGGTCGGGAAGGGCGGAGCGACCACCGCCGTCGCCGGGGCGCTTCGCCGCAATGCATGGCCTCTGGCCGGGGCGCTCGCCGCCGGAGCCGCCGCTGCGGCTGCGATCTTCTTCACCCGCCGCGATGCCGATGCCCCCGCGTCGGGCCACCCCGCGCCCGACCTCGAGCGCGACGACCATCCCGGCCCCGACGACCGCGCCGCGCCCCATTTCCGACCGGATATGGATGCGGAGATGACCGCGGCGGACCGCGCGGCGCTCGCCCCTGCGCTGGAACGACCGACGCTGGTCGCCGGCAGCGAAACCGACACGGCGGCGCCCGTCACACGTCCTTGACCCGGCGGCGCGGGCTGGGCCGATCCTGAAGATCCGGCGTCGCGATCGGGGCGGGGCAGGGGCTGGCCTCTCCCTCTTCCTGGGCGCGCTCTTGTAAATTCGGGGGAATGCACGCATATAGGGGCTGCTACAGTCGCAAATCGACGGTCTTCGGTGCTTTGCGGCCCCTTCTTCCTTCTTTCCCTGCCTCCGCAGCGCGAGGTCCGCCCACACGGGGCGCGCCGACAATAGAAGGAAATGATCATGAGCATCACCGGCACCGTAAAATTCTTCAATGCCGACAAGGGCTATGGCTTCATCGCACCGGACAATGGCGGCAACGATGCCTTCGTCCACATCACTGCGGTCGAGCGCGCCGGCATGGCGACGTTGAACCAGGACCAGCGCGTCAGCTACGAGCTGGAGCAGGACAAGCGCGGCAAGATGGCCGCGGTGAACCTCCAGTCGGCTGACTGATCGATTTAGGTCGATTGTTTGGGGCGGCGCGTTTCGGCGCGCCGTCCACCCATTTGCAGCAAAAGGGGAATGCCCATGGCCACCCAGACGCTCACCTATCGTCAACATGCGGCGAAATGCCGTGCCGATGCGGACTCGGCGACGCTTGAAAATGTCCGCGACCGCAATCTGCGTGCCGAGGCCGCCTGGCTTGCCATGGCGGACCGACAGGAACGCACCGAAACCGCCCGCGCCCAGCGCGAGGCTGCCGTAATCCCCAGACAGGAAACCCAGTGAAGTCCATTTTCAACAAGACGTTACAAACTGTACCCCATGGCCGCGCGACGATGCGTCCGCCGCTTACCTTTCTCGCCCGCCGCACTGCGGACGATCTCCGCGCCGCCGCGATCGCCCGTGCCGCCGTTGCCGAAGTGATCGGCTGATCCGGTCGGCTACGCCACGACCCAGGCGTCCAGGATGCCGGTGGCCAGCAGCATCACGATCGCCGCGCTCAGCATCGCGATATTCCACCCCCGCGATTTCACCCGCAGCAGTGCGATCAACAGAATGATGAGCGCCAGCGCGCTGCCCATATAGGCCAGATCGGTCGTGGTCAGCGTCGCCTCGCTCTCGGCCGCCGCCTCAACCGGGGCGGCAAACTCCAGCGCGATCTGGCCGATCCATGCGCCGATATTGGCGGTCAGCAGCCCGCCGATCACAAGATGGTTCTGCTTGTCGTACCAATGGTTGAAATCGGGCCATTCCTCCGGTTCGTCCGGAAAGATCAGCGTCGCGGCCAGATAATAGACGCCGACCAGCGCCAGCACATAGACCAATGTGATGTAGTTGGCCGCGATCTGGTCGCGCGCCTCCCATGCCATCAACCAGAATGAGGTGAGGTCGAGCACGACCAGCACGCCCAGCAACGGCGTCAGCCACCCCACCTTGATCGCCCGGCTGCCGCGCTTGAGCTTGAGCGTCCGTGAAAAGCCGCCCAGTACCTCCGCAATGGCAAGGCCGAGCAGTAGGCCGAACACCGCAAAGACCAGCTCGAATGGCGACATGCGCTTCCCCCATTTGCCGGCCAGCTTAACCTGCTCCGCCCAAAAGAAAACCGCCGCCCCGGTTGCCTGGGACGGCGGCCTTTCCTTACCCCCTTACGGGGGTGTCGAGGTCGATCAGAAACCGACGACCAGCGAACCGACGATCGCGCGCGGCGAACCGATGTTCACGAAGGTCGAGGTCGTGGTCAGGCCCGACGATGCCGAACCGATATAGGATTCGTCGAACAGGTTGGTGATGTTCAGCTGGAAGTAGCTGCGCTCCAGGCCCGCGCTGGCGAGCGAGTAGCGGATATCGAGATCGGCCACCGTGTAGCCCGGCAGGGTCACGGTGTTGATGTCGTTCAGGAAACGCGAACCGGTGCGCTTGACCTGCATTCCGATGTCGAAATCGCCCAGCGAACCCTGAACGCGCGCACCGAAGCTGTGCTTCGGCGCACCCCCCTCACGCTTGCCTGCAGTCGCGGCGAAGCTGGTGGCGCCGGTCTGGACATCGTCCTTGATCTCCGAATTCAGGACCGAACCGAAGAGATAGACCAGTACTTCCGGGATCGGCCGTGCGGAGATGCTGCCGTCGATGCCCCACTTGGTGACTTCGCCCAGGTTGCGGGTGACCGAGCAATCGCAATCG
This sequence comes from Sphingomonas suaedae, assembly GCF_007833215.1. Lineage (NCBI taxonomy): Bacteria > Pseudomonadati > Pseudomonadota > Alphaproteobacteria > Sphingomonadales > Sphingomonadaceae > Sphingomonas > Sphingomonas suaedae. The sequence goes on along the minus strand of NZ_CP042239.1, from coordinate 1,349,908 downwards.
GGGTCATAGGCGCTGGCAAGGCGGTTGGTGTACTTGGTGTACCAACCGGTCAGCTGCGCCTGGACGATGCCCGACTGATAGCGGACGCCCGCGTCGAAGCTGTCCGAGGTCTCGGCGGCCGGCTTCGCCTGGGGATCGCCCTCGTCGAAGTAGAGCGCGCCGTACAGGACGTCCGTGCCCGGAACCGAAAGGTTCTTGGCGTAGCTGGCGAACACGCTCACCGGCTCGACGATGCGATAGGTGAAGCCGAGGTTCGGCAGGAACTTGTTATAGTCCAGCTTGCGCGACTGCGGCGGAGCGAAGGTCGGGTTGGCCGTCGCATAGGCGGCTTCGCGGCTCGGGTCGGTGAGGCAGTCGACGAAACCACCGGCCGAGGTCGTGAAGCAATACTGGTTGAGATCGCGGGTAAAGAACGGCAGGCGACCGCCGATCTGGACCGAAAGCGCCTCTTCCATGAAGCTGCCGCGATACTCACCGGCGATCTGGTGCAGCGTCGCATAAGACAGGCGGTTACGATCGTTCAGTTCCACGCCGTCGGCGGTCGTGATCGGATTGTTGACCGGGAAGACATCATCGACTTCGCCGTTCGACAGGACGAAGCCCGACTGGCCGGTCTGGCGATGACGCGCGCGGTCGAACGTGTACGACAGGCGGATGCGGTTGCTCTCGTCCAGCTCGTAGGAGAGGTTGGCGATCACGCCATAACGGCGCGTCTGGGTCTGGCTGGGCGAGGAGACGCGAACCTGATCAAGCAGATCGCCGTCGCCGTTGAGGTCGCGACCGAACGCATAGCGGTTGCCGATATAGCCATAGAGCGGCGTGCCGCCGAGGGTGCGGGCCGTCGGGCTTTCATAGCCGACGGTCAGACCGCCGCCATTCGCCTTCACATATTGGAAGCTCGGATCGACGGTCAGGATCAGGCCGTCCGACAGGGTGAAGCGCGAGTTGATGCGGATGTTGCCCGTGTTCGACGGGTTGAACCGGCGCTCGAACTCGTTGCCGCAGCCATTCGGCGTGTCGGCGACGCCAGCCTCGGGCGTGTCCGTGTTGCACGGATAGGCGATCTCGTAGAAGCGGTCTTCCGGAGCAAGGCCGCCATTATTTCCGATCGTGACGTTGTTGTAAGGCGAACCGTTAAAGTTGTTGCGGTTCTCGTTATAGTGGCCCGAGATGGCGATGAAGTCGCCATTGGTGCCGATCGGCTGATAGATTTTGCCGTTATACTGCTGCTTGTCGACGCCACCATAGTTGGAATAGGTGCTCTCATTCGTCGCGCGCGACGCCGAGAACCAGGCCTTCGTGCCAAAGCTGGTGAACGTGCCGGTGTCGAGCATCACGAAGCCGCGATGATAGGGGCGGTCGCCCGGGTTGCCGCGTGCGATGATGTTGCCATAGCTCACGACGGCCATCGCGCCGAGATCGTCGCTGGGCATCCGGGTGCGGATGTTGATGGTGCCGCCGACGGCCGAAGCGGTCGGGCTGTCGACATCGGTCGAACCCAGGTTGACGTTGACCGATTCCAGCGTTTCCGGGTCCTGCTGCTGGTTGGTGTACAGCGCATAGTTGCCCGAATCGTTGAGCGGAATGCCGTCAACGGTCTGCGAGATGCGATCCGAAGAGAAGCCGCGGATCGTGAACGAGCCACCCAGCGAGCCGAACGGGTCGTTGTTGGTGAAGCTGACGCCCGGGACCAGGTTGATCATCTCGTTGACGGTCTGGCCGGGGGTCTGGCGCAGCATCAGTTCACGGCTGATCTCGACCTTCGCCTTGGGCGAGTCCGGAATGTTGACGCCGCCGACGCCGGTTTCGGCCGAGCCGGTGATGACGATTTCGCCCTCGTCGAAATCGACCGAGCCGGTGGACTGGGCGAATGCCGCAGCCGGAAACGAGAGCGCAGCAACAGCCGCGCCGATAAGCAGATGGTTTCGCATTTTGGTCCCCTGATAGGATGGGCTTTTCAAAGCCTGCGCAAGCGGTGTGTTTCACCGTCTCGGCTGCCCATGGGGAGAGTTCTTTGCGGTATTGTTACAATCGTATCAAGTCCATTGTGCGTTGCAAAAAAGCATCACCCGGCGGACGCCACGATTTCCGCCCATTTCCCTTCGTCGATCACCTGGATTCCAAGCTCGGCAGCCTTTTTCAGCTTCGATCCGGCGCCCGGTCCGGCGACGACCAGATCGGTTTTTGCGGACACCGAACCCGCGACTCGGGCGCCCAGCGACTCGGCCTGGGCCTTTGCTTCGTCGCGACTCACCGTCTCCAGGGTGCCGGTAAACACCACCGTCTTGCCGCTGACCTCGGACGCGCGCGCCTCGACGACATAGGGCGGCGGGCTGACCTGTTCCAACAGGTCGTCCCACACGCTGCGATTGTGCGGCTCGTGGAAGAAATCGGCGAGGGCATGGCCCACCGCAGCGCCCACATTCTCGATGCCGATATGTTCGGCGATCGCCTTGTCCAGCCGGGTGCGGTGCTTCGCATCGGTTTCGCCGATCGCGGGGGGCGTGGCATCGCGCAGCGCGATGATCTCGTCCGCCAGCGCGGCGAGGGCGGGGAGGGTCTCCAGCCGCTTCATCAGGTCGCGCGCGGTGATCGCGCCGATATGCCGGATGCCCAGCCCGAACAGCAATCGCGCAGCATCCGGCGCGCGCTTCGCCTCGATCGCCGCGAGCAGATTGTCGACCGACTTCTCCTTCCACCCCTCACGCGCCAACAGCGCGTCGCGATGGCGTGACACGCGGAAGATATCGGCGGGTTCCGCGATCCAGCCCAGGTCCAGAAACTCGGCGATCGTCTTTTCGCCCAGCCCCTCGATATCCAGCGCGCCCCGGCTGACGAAATGCTTGAGCCGCTCCAGCCGCTGCGCCGGGCAGATCAGCCCGCCGGTGCAGCGGACATCGACCTCGCCCTCCTCGGCGACCGCTTCGGATCCGCATTCCGGGCAGTGATCGGGAAAAGTCCAGCGGTCGCGCTTCGCGTCCGGGGTCAGATTCTCGACGATCTGCGGGATCACATCGCCCGCGCGCTGCACCACCACCCGGTCGCCGGGCCGCACGGCCAGCCGCGCGATCTCGTCGGCATTGTGCAGCGTCGCATTGGTCACGGTGACCCCGCCCACCGTCACCGGCTCCAGCCGCGCGACGGGGGTCAGCTTGCCGGTGCGGCCGACCTGGATATCGATGGCGTTCAGAGTCGTCTCCGCGCGCTCGGCGGGGAATTTGTGCGCAATCGCCCAGCGCGGCGCGCGCCCCACGCTTCCCAGCCGCTCCTGCCAGTCGAGCCGATCCACCTTGTAGACCACGCCGTCGATGTCGAAGGGCAGGTCGGCGCGACCCTTCTCGATTTGGCGATACACGGTCAACGCGATCTCGGGCGTATCGGCGATGCAGAACATGTCGGAAACCGGAAAGCCCCACGACGTGATCGCCGCCACGACCTCACCCTGGGTCTCGCCGGGAAGGCCCGACACCTCGCCCCAGCCATGCGCCAGGAACCGCAACGGTCGTGCCTGCGTCACCGCCGCGTCCTTCTGGCGCAGCGACCCCGCAGCGGCATTGCGCGGATTGGCGAACTGGCGCGCTTCCTTGCCAGTCTCCTCCGCCTCGGCGAGCAGCCGGGCGTTGAGTGCCAGGAAGTCGTCCTTGGCCATATAGACCTCACCGCGCACCTCGAACACATCGGGGGCGTCGGCGGGCAGTTCGGTCGGGATATCCGCAATCGTCAGCGCATTCGCGGTCACATTCTCGCCCACCCGCCCGTCGCCGCGCGTCGCCGCCAGCACAAGGCGGCGCTTCTCGTACCGCAGCGAGCAGGACAGGCCGTCGATCTTCGGCTCTGCGGTCAGCGTGACCGCCACGTCCTCGTCCAGCTTCAGGAATCGGCGCACCCGTCCGACAAACTCGATCACCTCCTCGTCCGAAAAGGCGTTGTCGAGGCTCATCATCGGCTGGGCATGGGTGACCTTCGCCAGATGCCCCGCGGGCGCCGCGCCCACCTGCCGCGACGGCGAATCCGCCCGCACCAGCGCCGGAAACGCCGCCTCGATCGCCGCGTTGCGCCGCATCAGCGCGTCATAGGCTGCGTCGCTGATCTCCGGCGAATCCTCGGTATGATAGAGGCGGTTGTGGCGCGCGATCTCGGCGGCCAGCCGCTCCAGTTCGGCTTTGGCTTCGGCGTCGGTAGCAGGCAGCGTATCCATGGCGCTTCGCTACCGCCCGATCACTTCACCTTCAACTGGTCGAGCGCGAACGCCAGATATTCCGACTGCTCCTTGAACCGCTCGAACCGGCCCGACTTGCCGCCATGCCCGGCCTCCATATTGATGCGGAAGATCAGCGGGTTGGAATCGGTCTTCAACGTGCGCAGTTTTGCCACATATTTGGCCGGCTCATAATATTGCACCTGGCTGTCCCACAGCCCGGTGCCGACGAAGATTGCCGGATAGGCCCCGCGCTTCAACTGGTCATAGGGCGAGTAGCTGAGCATATAGTCATAGCTCGCCTTGGTCTCCGGATTGCCCCATTCGTCATATTCGCCGGTGGTCAGCGGGATGGTGGGGTCGAGCATCGTCGTCACGACATCGACGAACGGCACCAGGCTGACGATCGCGGCATAATCCTGCGGCGCCATATTGGTGACCGCGCCCATCAACAGTCCACCCGCGCTGCCACCCATCGCCGCGACGCGGCCCTTCTTCGCATAGCCCTGATCGACCAGATAGCGCGTCACATCGATGAAGTCGGTGAAGCTGTTCTTCTTGTTGAACATCCGCCCCTGATCATACCAGGCGCGGCCCAGTTCCTGCCCGCCACGGATATGCGCGATGGCATAGACCATGCCCCGGTCGAGCAGGCTCGGCAGCATCGGCGAAAAGCCTGGATCGGTCGAATAGCCATAGCTACCATAGGCATATTGAAACAGCGGCGCGGTGCCGTCCTTCTTGAACCCCTTGGCATAGACCAGGCTCACCGGCACCTTCGTCCCGTCGCGCGCGGTCGCCCACAGGCGCTCGGTCACATATTTGCTCGCGTCATAGCCCGGCACCGGCGTGACCTTAAGCGTCCGTCGCTCCCCGGTCTTCATGTTCGCCTCGATCACCGTCGCGGGCGTGGTCAGCGAATTATAGGTATAGCGGACCCAGTCGGTCGCGGTCTCGGCATTGATGCTCAGCCCCATGGAGTAGGCCGGCTCATCCGCCTCGACAAAGCGCGACGAGCCGTCATTGTCCAGCAGCCGCAGCCGCTTGTTGCCGCCCGACCGCTCCTCGATCGCGAGATAGTTATCGAACGGCTGCACGCCCGCGATGAACACCTGCGCGCTGTGCGGCACGACATCCTTCCACGCCGCCTTGCCCGCACCCGTCGCGCTGTCGGCGACGGTCATCAGCCGATAATTGGGCGCATTCCAGTTGGTGCGGATGATCCAGCGGTCACCGACATGGTCCGCGCCATACAGGAAGTCGCGCTCGCGCGGCGCGATTACGGCAAAGCTGGTCGGGTTGGCGACTGGCGCACAGCGCTGTTCGTCGCTGACCGTCTTGCCGGAATAGATACAGATGAACTTCTCCGAGCTCGTCGTCCCGATGCCGAGCGAGTAGGTGTCGTCCTTTTCCTCATAGACCAGCCGGTCGGCGGTCGCCGGGGTGCCCAGCACATGCGCCTTGACCCGCTTGCCCAGCAAGGTGACCGGGTCCTTTTCGATATAGAAGATCGTCTTGTTATCGCCCGCCCAGGCAAAACCCGCCTGGACATTGGGGATCGCGTCCTCCAGCGTCTTGCCGGTGGTCAGGTCCTTGACCTTCAGCACGAACTGCCGCCGACCCACCTTGTCCTCTGCATAGGCGAGCAGGCGGTTGTCGGGGCTCACCCCGCTACCGCCGATCTGGAAGAAATTGGCGCCCTTGGCCATTTCGGGCTGGTTGAGGAGGATCTCTTCGGGCGCATCCATGCTGCCCTTGCGTCGCGCGACGATCGGATAGCTGCCGCCAACCTCGTAGCGGGTGTAATAATAATAGCCATTGTCGAGATAGGGGACGCTGCTGTCGTCCTGCTTGATCCGACCGGTGATCTCCTTGAACAGCGCTTCCTGCATCGGCTTGGTCGGTGCCATCACCGCATCGGCATAGGCATTCTCGGCCTTGAGATAGGCGAGCATCTCGGGGTTCTTCCGCGTATCGTCGCGAAGCCAGTAATAGTCGTCCTCGCGCACCGCGCCGAACGGCGCCTTCACCTGATGCGGCTTCTTGGCGGCGACGGGCGGGGCGGGGGGAGTTTGGGGAGTCTGCTGTGCGGCGAGCGGCGCGGTGATCGTCAGAGCGGCGGTCGCGGCGAAAAGAAGCGGACGATACATGCGAATCCCCTTGGTCGATGTGGTGCGCGAGCGTGCTGGAAAGGCGCACACACGGCAAGCTGTCCCTGTTTAGGTAGTTTCCGCAAGTTGAGCGCTTGAGCCGCACAGCCCGACGATGGTAAGCCCTGCGCACCGGGGAGGGGTTTCTGGTGACTGATCACGCGATGCGCGCATCCGCGCCGCATTATGATACGACGCTCGATCGTGCGGGCCTCGCGCTTGCGCTGGGCGGCGCACTGGGCGGCGTTGTCGTCCTGCTTCTCGTCGTCGCGGCGGGGCAGCGCGAGCCGCTGTCGCTATTCGCCTCATGGGTGCTCGGCACCGTCTTTACGACGCTCGGCATCACTGCGGTCGGCGCGCCGCTCTGGCTGATCCTGCATCTCGCTGGCTATCGCCGCGCCTGGCACGCGGCTGCGCTCGGGGCGCTGGTGGCGCTGGTGGTATTCGTTGCGGGCCAGACCTATGGCTTCGGGCTAATCGATGCGCCGATCAGCGACACGCGCACCTGGCTGTTCCGCTGGGCGAGCGCGCTTGCGACCAGCGGCCTGCTGGCCGGGGTATCCGCGGGCATCGCCTACGCCATGTGGCGCGTCGCCTATCGCCGGGTAGTTTAGGGCGCTTAATTCCTCCCCTGAGCTTTGCTCAGGGGAGGGGGACCGCCCGCGAAGCGGGTGGTGGAGGGGCGGCCGCGCAGACGGCCGAACCCAGCTCGACAAAATACCGCCGTCTGCGACGGCGGCCCCTCCGCCAGCGCTACGCGCTGCCACCTCCCCTGCGGGGCAGGGGAGGATCTAACGGGTAAACCCCCTACGCTTTCCCCGCCGGGCAGTCGCCCAGCCTTTTGCCGCTCGTCTTCGCCTTGATCTTCATCACCTGCGCGCCGCCCGGCATGGTCGTCTCCATGTCGTTCTCGATTTCGAAGCTGTCGCGGGTGAAGCTGCCGGTCATCCGCATCGTCATCTTGCCGCCCTCGGCATCGCACAGCAGCGTCCCGTCGATCTTGCCGCCGGCCATGGTGAACTTTTCATAGGTACAGCGGCCTTGGCTGTTCGCCAGCACCTCGGCGGGTGGCGACTTGGCCTGTTCTGGCGCGACGCAGTTCCTCCCGACCTGCTTCTTGTTGAGCATCAGCTGAATCATCTGCTCCTTCATCTGCGGGGCCAGGCCCGGAATATCCACCGACACCGTCTCCACGGTCGTCTCCCACTCCCCCGGATTGAACCGCGCGCCACCCGCCTCATCGACCTTCTTGGCGACCTCCTCGGGCGAGGCATTTGTGACGGACACATCGTCCCCGCCACAGGCGGCGAGGGCGAGGGCGGCGAAAGGGGCGATGGCGGGGATGCGCATGAAAGGTCTCCTCTCAGTTTCCGGCCAAGGCTGAACCGGCGCGCGGCAAACCGCAACAGACGAGGTGCAGGGGGCGCCTCAGTCGTCCGCTAGAAGCTCGACCGAGCCTCCCCAAACCCATCCCTCTGCGAGTTCTTCGGTGAATGTGTCGGCATAAATGACACGCAGCCAGCGCCCGTTCTTCTCCTCGATGGCTAACATTGTGTTGGCACTTAAACGCGCAATACGCTTGGCTTTCTGCTCAGGTGCTGCGCGAACGTTAGCGGCTTCTGGGACGAAGGCTCTGGGCAACGCATTGATACGGGTCATCTCGGCGAGCGCTGACGCTTTCGCAATGGCGGTCTCAACATCACTCATGCGCTGACGAATTTCGATGCGTTCGACCGCATTCGCCGTCGCTTCGTCCCCAGCGCGATCCTGTTCGGTATAGTCGCCCCACCCGGCGATCATTGCGTAAGCACTAAACACAAACCAGAGGAATTGTACGAGTTGCCATGCATCATATATCCCAAACGATTTGCCGTCGCCGCTTGGTTGATCGAGCTTCGTGCTGATTTCCAAAAATGCTTGGGACACCGACGTCTGGTTACCGAAACCATAGGTGTCGCGCATCGCCTCCCAAACAGCACTTTCTCGGATGCCACTTGTCAGCATTACTTCGTCAAGTTGCGAGAATTGCTCGGACATTCGGCGCATTTGCTGAGCGAGGGTAGATTGGACGCCCAGTGAAGCGGAAATTTCGCGGATACTGGGGATGGCGCCGCGCATCGCTTTGCTGGCTGCTTCAATGTGAGAATTGATGCCTGCGCTGGCCCTCAAGAGGGCGGATTGCTGCTCCGCGATCCGGTCGAAAACGCCCAGTTCTCGCATATGCTTCGAAAACTCGCTGTATGGCTCATCCAATGTGGCCATAGCCGAAGAAATATTGTCCTGGAACGCCTTTGCCGAAGCCAAACTTCCTACGTCGAATGATTTCCGGCGTATATCTTCAGCTTGGATATATTGCTGAATTGCACCGATATTATAAGGCATGAAGGCCCGTTTGAAATTCTCTTGGGCGGTCATCGCCTCCTGCGCGGCCTTGCTAATCGTCGACTGGTCCAAGAGCTTCAATCGCTTCTGCTCTTCCTCTAGAATTCTCTGAATCGATCCTCCCATCGCTTGATCTAAGAGCCTTCGGCGCTTTTGCTCCTCCTCGATAAATCGTCGAGCGGAACCGCCCATCGCATCGTCGATGAGACGTTTCAGTCTTTTCTGTTCTTTGAACGGATCGAAGGGATCATCAGCCATCCATCGTTTATAACTCCGAGGCCCCGAGATTCCAGCGCCCTAATGTAATTACATCGTCTTCAAATCCGGATCCTTCGGAGCCGGTAGGCTCCAAAGCGCGCCAGTACGTTCTTTTTTTGTTCACCCCATTATGCTATCTTCGCGCTACGGAGGTCCACCCATGCATTACGCTTCCAACGTCAGTCACTTGTCAGCGGCGCGTATCCGACGCCTCAGTGTCGCACCCGCGTCGCGTTCCAGCCAAATCATGTCGCGCAACGGTCGCATCGGTGTCGCGTACCCGGCGCTCTACTGTCGTGTCACCGGCGCGTTGCTGTCACGTTCCCGACGCGTCCCTACCGCTGTCCTCTGGGGGACCATCGTGGAACCCCCTCGTTTTTGTCAGGTTCGTCGGAACGACTGACAGCTTCCCCCATTTGCACCCCTATTTGAAGGCCCCATATTCCCCCAATGGCGATCCAGATCCGCACCAGCCTTGCCGAGCCCGAAACCGGCCCCGGCTTCGTTCCCCACCGCCCGAACCGCCCCGAAAAGAGCGAGGGGGGGCGGCCGTTCAAGCTGGTCAGTGACTATTCCCCCGCCGGCGACCAGCCGACGGCGATCGCCGAACTCACCGAAGCGGCCTTGGCGGGGGAGCGCGATCAGGTGCTGCTCGGCGTCACCGGCTCGGGCAAGACCTTCACGATGGCGAGCGTCATCAACAATCTTCAGCGCCCGGCGCTGATCCTCGCCCCCAACAAGATCCTCGCCGCGCAGCTCTATGGCGAGTTCAAGAGCTTCTTCCCCGAGAATGCGGTCGAATATTTCGTCAGCTATTACGACTATTACCAGCCCGAGGCGTATGTCCCGCGGTCCGACACCTATATCGAGAAGGAAAGCTCGGTGAACGAGGCGATCGACCGGATGCGCCACTCGGCCACCCGGTCGCTGCTCGAACGCGACGATGTCATCATCGTCGCCTCGGTGTCCTGCCTTTACGGCATCGGCTCGGTCGAAACCTATTCGGCGATGATCTTCGACCTCAAAAAGTGCCAGGTCGCCGATCAGCGTGAGATCATCCGCAAGCTCGTCGCGCTGCAGTACAAGCGCAACGACGCCGCCTTCGCCCGCGGCAATTTCCGGGTGCGCGGGGACAGCCTCGAAATCTTCCCGTCGCACTATGAAGACACCGCCTGGCGGATCAGCTTCTTCGGCGACGATATCGAGGAGATTACCGAATTCGATCCGCTGACCGGCTCAAAGGTCGCGAGTCTCGACAGCATCCGCGTCTACGCCAACTCGCACCACGTCACTCCGGGGCCGACGCTCAAACAGGCGATGGAGGCGATCAAGCACGAGCTCGCCGAGCGGCTGAAGGAACTGCACGCCGAGGGCAAGCTGCTCGAGGCGCAGCGGCTGGAGCAGCGCACCAATTTCGACCTCGAGATGATCGCCGCCACCGGCAGCTGCGCGGGAATCGAGAATTACAGTCGCTTCCTCACCGGGCGCCTGCCCGGCGAGCCGCCGCCGACTTTGTTTGAATATCTCCCCGAAAACGCGCTGCTGTTCGTCGACGAAAGCCATCAGACCGTGCCGCAGATCGGCGCGATGGCGCGCGGCGATCATCGCCGCAAGATCACGCTAGCCGAATATGGCTTCCGCCTGCCGAGCTGCATCGACAACCGGCCGCTGCGCTTCAACGAATGGGATGCGATGCGCCCACAGACCGTCAGCGTTTCGGCGACGCCGGGCGGGTGGGAGATGGAGCAGACCGGCGGCGTGTTCAGCGAACAGGTGATCCGCCCCACCGGCCTGATCGACCCGCCGGTCGAGATCAAGCCGGTCGAGGAGCAGGTCCAGGACCTGATCGTTGAGTGCCGCAAGACCGCCGAGCTGGGCTACCGCACGCTGGTGACGACCCTCACCAAGCGGATGGCCGAAGACCTCACCGAATATATGCACGAAGCGGGGATCAAGGTCCGCTACATGCACTCGGACGTCGAGACACTGGAGCGGATCGAGCTGATTCGAGACCTGCGCATGGGCGTGTACGACGTGCTGATCGGTATCAACCTGCTGCGCGAAGGCCTTGATATTCCTGAATGCGGCCTGGTCGCGATCCTCGACGCGGACAAGGAAGGCTTCCTGCGTTCGGAAACCTCGCTGATCCAGACGATCGGCCGCGCCGCGCGCAACGTCGATGGGCGCGTCATCCTCTATGCCGACCGCATCACCGGCAGCATGGAGCGCGCGCTCAACGAAACCAGTCGGCGCCGCGAGAAGCAGGAGGCGTATAACCGCGAACACGGCATCACCCCGACCACGATCAAGCGCAATATCGGCGACATCATCGCCCATGTCGCGTCGAAGGATCAGGTGACTGTCGAGATCGAGGATGGCCCGGCGCACATGGTCGGCCACAACCTGCGCGCGTACATCGAAGAACTCGAAAAGAAGATGCGCAATGCCGCCGCGAACCTGGAGTTCGAGGAAGCCGGCCGCCTGCGCGACGAGATCCGCGCGCTGGAAGCCGAAGAACTGGGCCTCCCCGCCGGCGAGCACAAGGCGCCGGTGATGGGCCGCAGCAACGAAGGCAAACCGGGGACGCGCAAGGGCCGCTTCGGCAAGGTGCAGCGCAAGTGGGGCGGGGGGAAGCTGTAGCTATCTACGGTCTCTATTGACGATTAGTGCTATTAGCACTATTGCGCGCAATTGCGGAGACCGATCGATGCAGCAGATTGAGATAGACTTCGAGGTTTGGAAGGAGCTCACCATCAGGCGAGCGCACGAGGGGCATAGCTATAACGATGTTTTGCGCGACCTCTTAAATCTCAAGCCCGCCACCCACCAACAACACGCCGATGCGCCCGTGCCTCTATCAGGAAAGCATAAGGGATTCGCCCTGCGGGACGGAGAACTTGTCGAGGGCACGCAACTGCGCGCTGTCTACAAGGGCGAAGAACACCGCGCCTATATCCGAGAGGGGCGTTGGATAGACGAGGATGGGCGCGAGCACTCCAGCCCGTCTGCGGCAGCTAGCGCTATCAGCGGCACTAACGTTAATGGCCTGCGTTTCTGGCACGCGAAACGTCCGAACGATCGAGATTTCACGCGCCTTGATATTTTGCTGGCTACAACGAAATGATCCGCTCGTTCACAGAACCGGAAACCGAACGCATCTGGCTCGGCGAACGCAGTCGCAGGCTGCCATCGGACATCCAGCGCAGGGCGTTGAATCGGATGAGGTTCCTTGATGCGGCCACCAACCTCGATGATCTGCGGAACCCACCCAGCAATCGCCTGCACGCGCTCGATCGGGACCGCGCGGGGCAGCACAGCATTTCAATTAACGCACAATGGCGTATATGCTTCGTCTGGAAGGACGGAGACGCGTACGATGTCGAAATCGTCGACTATCACTGACGGCGACTGGCTGGAGAACGACCATGCCGGATACCTGCTAGCATCCGAGTTCTTGGAACCGATGAACTTGACTGTCGAGGCGCTGGCGGAGGCGATCGCGATCGACGCGGGCCGTGTGCAGGCGGTGATCGACGGCCAACGTCCTGTCGATGCCGAATTAGATCTTCGGCTCGGGCGCTATTTCGGCATGTCCGAAGGTTTTTTTCTGCGCCTCCAGGACCGGTACGAACTCCTTGAAGCCAAGCGCGCCTTGAACGGTGAACTCGATCGCATCGTCCCGCGTGCAGCCTGAACCGGCGACGGGCGGTTGAGCCGTTCTCTCGCTTCGCCCATAAGGCGCGACATGCGTTCTTTTCTTGCCCTCGCTTCGCTCGCGGTTCTCGCTGCCTGCGCCTCCGTCATCCCGCCCGCCCCGGGGCCTGCTCCAGCGCCCCCGGCTACGGTGCCCGCGCCGACGCCGGCTCCGGCTCCGGCGACACCGCCTCCGCCCGCATTCGGCGGCGACTGGCGGGACTGGCCGGTGGCGCGCGGAACCTGGGTGTATCGTCAGGACGGGCAGGGGACGATCGCCTTGTTCGGGGCGCGCGAAAGCGATGCGGAACTGACGCTGCGCTGCGACCGGCTCACCCGCCAGGTCTATCTTTCCCGCCGCGGCGCCACGCCGGGGCCGATGACGATCCGCACCTCGACCACCGCCCGCGCGCACACCGCGCGTCCTGCCGGTGGCGCCCAGCCCTATATGGCGGTCGCGCTGGCGGTGAACGATCCGATACTGGATGCGATCGGCTACAGCCGTGGCCGGTTCGTGGTGGAGATGCCGCCGCTCGCGCCCCTGGTCGTTCCGACCTGGGCAGAGGTGCAGCGGGTGACTGAGGATTGCCGCCGCTGAACCCTTCGGATTCATCACGCCGGAAAGACAAGAATCGCGCAAATTTAATTACATTACAAGCCTTGTTCTGCTTCCCACATTGATTCACATTCGCCCTCGTACCCAGGCTGAGGTACGGTGTTTCAACAAAGCGAAAGGAGGTGATCCGATGTCTCATGGTTCAGCAGTGAGGTCGGTTCAGTTCGTTCGGGAGACGCGCCGCTAAGCGTCTGCGTCGGATGGAAGCCCTCCATCCGAATGGTGCTCGGGAGGTATCCTCCTCCAATCAACGGCACCGCAGATGCGACACGTGGTCCGCATGGTCTCCCGGGCTGGAGCTCTCCGGCCGCTGACCATGTCGGAGGTCACCGGGTGCCAGGGATGGCCCCGGTGGCCTCTTTCATTTCAGAGCAGATAGACGATGAGATAGCGCGCCACGAGCGCCGCCATCACCACCATATTCGCTCGCCGCCCGCGCACCAGCATCGCCGCGATCATTAGCCCGGCGAGAATTGCGGTCAGCGTTACCGACAATGGTCGGCTAATTACGATAGCGAGCTCAGGAAGGGTGGCGTAATAGCCGAGTTGGCAGATCAGCAGCGCCAGCATCGCGCCCAGTACGATCCGCCGCACACGAAAATAGTGGTTGTCCAGATCGGTATGTTCGGCGGGTTCGCGGGGAAAGACGAGATGCGCCGCCAGATAATAGGCGCTCGCGAAAATCGTAACCGCCATCAGCGAATGGCCCGAAACCCCGACCGCATCCCGCGTAACCCAGGCCGCCTGCCAGAAGGACAGGAGATCGAGCAGAACGAAAATGCCCAGCAATGGCGTGAGCCACCCGATCCGCACGGATGAGCTGGGCCGCAGCCGCGCCTCGATCGCGCGGGCGAGGCCGCCCAGCACCTCGACGATCGAGAGGCCGAGCAGCAGCCCGAACAGTGCAAAGATGAACTCGAATTCGCTCATGCAATTTCCCCCCGCGCCGATTATCCATGAGTGCAACGCCAAGTCGAGCAAAAGGGGTGCCGCCGATGTCCGACACGATTCTCGTTTTCTATGGCTCCTATCGCCGGGACCGGATGGGCATCCGCCTCGCCCGCTGGGTGACCGCGCGGCTGAACGAGCGCGGCTGCGACACCGAACTGATCGACGCCAAGGCGGTCGGCCTCCCCATGCTCGACCGGATGTACAAGGAATATCCCAAAGGCGAGGCGCCCGAAGCGATGGAGACTCTGGCGCGCAAGATCGTCGCGGCCGACGGATTCCTGTTCGTTACCGGCGAATATAATTGGGGGATGCAGCCCGGCCTCAAGAATCTGACCGACCATTTCCTGGAGGAATGGTTCTGGCGGCCCGCGGCGATCGCCAGCTATTCGGCGGGGCGGTTGGCGGGCGCGCGCAGCAATTCGATGTGGCACCCGACGCTCACCGAAATGGGAATGGTTGTCACCTCCTCGACGCTCACGGTTGGGCAGATCGGCAAGACGCTCGATGCGGACGATCAGCCGCAGGGGGAGGGCGGCGCCGCGCTTGAGCGCGCATTCCCGCGCTTCGCCGATGATTTGCTGTGGTGGGTCGAGGCGGCAAAGGCGCAACGCGCACGCCGCGATCCGCCCTATTGAGCCAGGTTCAGACGAGCAGCCAGATCAACCCTGCGACCAATGCGACGGGAAGCGCGACGAGCAGCAGCATGGTCGCCACCACCGCCCATGCCCGGGTTGAGCCGAACCCGGCCTGGGCGCAGCGAAAGACGACCTGGATCAGCCCTACGAACCCTGATTCCCGCATCACTCGTCCACC
Source organism: Sphingomonas suaedae (assembly GCF_007833215.1). NCBI lineage: Bacteria > Pseudomonadati > Pseudomonadota > Alphaproteobacteria > Sphingomonadales > Sphingomonadaceae > Sphingomonas > Sphingomonas suaedae. Next base: position 1,334,847 of record NZ_CP042239.1, on the reverse strand, counting down.
AATGTCTTGAGCCGATACAGCGCGTCGAGCGCCTCGCGCGGACTCATCGCGTCGATATCGAGCGAAGAGAGTTCGGCGCGCAATGTATCGACGGGCTCTTCCGCTACGGCCTCCATCGCTGCGAACAGCGGCAGATCGTCCAATCCTGCGGCGATCCCGCCCGTCTTCTCCCGCCCGGCTTCCAGCTTGGCGAGCACCGCCTTGGCCCGCGCGATCGTAACGGGGGGCAGCCCCGCTAACCGCGCGACGGCAAGGCCATAGCTACGATCGGCCGGTCCTTCCGCCACCTCGTGCAGCAGGACCAGATCGCCCTTCCACTCGCGCGCCCGCACATGGTGGAGCGACAGCGCCTCGCAGCGCTCCGCCAGCCGCGTCAGCTCGTGATAATGGGTCGCGAACAGGCAGCGGCAGCGATTATCCTCGTGAATGGCTTCGACCACCGCCCAGGCGATGGCGAGGCCGTCATAGGTCGAGGTGCCGCGTCCGACCTCGTCCAGAATGACGAAGCTGCGCGGCGTCGCCTGCGCCAGGATCGCGGCGGTTTCGACCATCTCCACCATGAAGGTAGAGCGGCCGCGCGCGAGATTGTCCGACGCGCCGACGCGGCTGAAGAGCCGGTCGACCAGTCCCAACTTTGCTCGCGTTGCGGGGACATAGGCGCCAGCCTGTGCTAGTACGGCGATCAGCGCGTTCTGGCGCAGAAAGGTCGATTTGCCGCCCATATTCGGCCCGGTGACCAGCCAAAGCCGGTTGGCTTCGGACAGGATGCAGTCGTTTGCGACGAACCGTTCGCCGCTCTTCGCCAGCGCGGTTTCGACCACCGGATGCCGTCCACCCTCGATCTCGAAACAGGGGTGATCGACCAGCGCCGGTCGCGCCCATCCGCCTTCCGCCGCGCGCTCCGCCAGCCCCGCCGCGACATCGAGCCGGGCGAGCGCGTCTGCGGTCGCAGCGATCGCTTCCCGGCGGTCGAGTGCCGCGGCGGTGAGGTCTTCGAGATGCGCAGCCTCGGCCGCAAGCGCATGGGCGCCTGCCTGGGTGACCTTGAGCGCAACTTCGTGAAGCTCGGGCGCGTTGAAGCGGACCACCCCCGCGAGTGTCTGGCGGTGGGTAAAGCCGCTTTCGGGGCGCATGAGATCGTCGGCATGTTTCGCCGCAACCTCGATATGATAGCCGAGCACGCCATTATGTTTGATCTTGAGCGCGCTCACCCCTGTGCGCCCCCGATAATCGGCCTCAAGCGCCGCAATGGCCCTCCGTCCGCCCGCGCCTGCGTCCCGCAAATCGTCGAGTGCGGCGTCATAGCCCTCGGCGATATACCCGCCGCCATTGGCATCGATGGGCGGGGAGGGGACCAGTGCACGCTGGAGCAGGTCGATCAGCGCCCCATGGCCGCGCATCTGGGGGATCAGGTCGGCCAACAGCGCTGGCGGCGTCGCGATTCCGTCGAGCCGCTCGCCCAGCCGCCAGGCGCCGTCCAGCCCGTCACGCAGCTGGCCCAGATCGCGTGGCGATCCCCGGCCAGCGGCGATGCGCCCCAGCGCCCGACCGATATCGGGCAGCGCGCGCAAAACGCTGCGAATTTCGTCCCGCAGCCCGGGCTCGTCATGGAAATGCTGCACCAGATCGAGCCGCGCATCGATCGCGTCGCGATCCATCAGCGGGGCGGCGATATCCTGTCCCAACAGCCGGGCACCGCCGCCGGTGACGGTGCGGTCCACAGCGTCGAGCAGACTTCCCCTGCGCGTGCCAGACTGACCTTGCGTCAGCTCCAGGCTCTCGCGCGTCGCGGCATCGATCGCCATACAGGCGTCGGACCGGGTGATGCGCGGCGGGCGCAGGAACGGAAGCGATCCCTTGGCGGTATGCTCGAGATAGGCGAGCAATCCACCTGCCGCCGAGAGCGCGGCGCGACTGAACGACCCGAAGCCGTCGAGCGTCGCCACGCCGAATTGCTGCTTCAGCCGGGCTTCGCCGCGCGCGCTGTCGAACTCGCCGCGCGGGCGCGCCGTGGTCGCCAGCATTGCCGCCTCGCCCTGTTCGGCGGTCACCACTTCAGCCGGATTGAGCCGCGCGATGGCGGCGCCCAGCGCGTCGGCGCTGCACTCGAGAATCTCGAACCGCCCGGTGGAGATGTCTGCGGCCGCCACCGCGACTTCACCACCCGCCTCGCCGATCGCGACGCACCAATTGGCGGCGCGGCTGTCGAGCAGCGCCTCCTCGGTCAGCGTCCCGGCAGTGACGACGCGAATGATCGCGCGCGCGACCAACGCCTTGGATCCGCCGCGCTTCTTTGCCTGTTCGGGCGTCTCGGTCTGTTCGGCGATGGCGACGCGATGTCCCGCCTTGATGAGCCGTGCCAGATATCCCTCCGCGGAATGCGCGGGAACGCCGCACATCGGGATTTTCTCGCCCGCATGTTCGCCCCGCGCCGTCAGCGCGATGTCCAGCACGGCGCTCGCGATCTTCGCATCATCGAAGAACAATTCGAAGAAGTCGCCCATGCGGTAGAAGAGCAGGCAATCCTGCGCCTCCGCCTTGAGGGCGAGGTACTGCGCCATCATCGGGGTGGGAGCGGCGTCGGCCATTGCCGCCGGGTAGCTCACCATCCGACATGCGACAATGGGCGGAGCGTCGTCGCCCAAATGATTCGTGTGGATGAACGGACTGTGTGAGACTTCGCACAATCCATGCGCGAGCCGGCGGGCAATGGTCGAAACGCGATCGTGGGCGTCACCGTCGACGCGCGTTGCAAAATGCGCGCGCTCGACCCTAAAGGGGGCGACCGGGAGAGAAGAATGAGCGAAGAGTCCAACGTCCAGTTTTCCGAGCGCGAGGCATTGCTATTCCACTCGGAGGGGCGCCCCGGCAAAATCGAGATCATCGCGTCCAAACCGCTGACGACGCAGCGCGACCTGGCGCTTGCCTATTCGCCCGGGGTCGCGGTGCCGGTGCAGGCGATCGCCGACGATCCCGCCACTGCCTATGATTATACCGCCAAGGGCAATCTTGTGGCGGTCATCTCGAACGGGACTGCCATTCTGGGGATGGGCAATCTGGGTGCGTTGGCGTCCAAGCCGGTGATGGAGGGCAAGGCGGTGCTCTTCAAGCGGTTTGCCGACGTCGATTCGATCGATCTCGAGCTGAAGACCGAGGATGTCGATCGCTTCATCGATGCGGTCGAGCTGATGGAGCCCAGCTTCGGCGGCATCAACCTTGAGGATATCAAGGCGCCGGAATGCTTCATCATCGAGCAGACGCTGCGCGAGCGGATGAACATTCCCGTCTTCCATGACGACCAGCACGGCACCGCAATCATCACCGCCGCCGGCCTTATCAACGCCTGTCTGCTGACCGGCCGCAGCCTTGCCGACATCAAGGTGGTGGTGAATGGCGCGGGCGCGGCGGCGATCGCCTGCACCGAGCTGATCAAGGCCATGGGCGTGCGGCACGACAATGTCTTGATGTGCGACCGCAAGGGCGTGATCACCCCGGATCGCGAGGGCGTGAACCAATGGCAGTCGGCGCACGCGGTTGCCACCGACCGTACGACGCTGACCGAAGCGCTGGTCGGCGCCGACATCTTCCTGGGCCTCTCCGCCGCCGGCGCGCTCAAGCCCGAGATGGTCAAGGACATGGCCCCCGCACCGATCATCTTCGCGATGGCCAATCCCGAGCCCGAGATCCGGCCCGAACTTGCAAAGGGCGTGCGTCCCGACGCGATCGTTGCGACCGGCCGGTCGGACTATCCCAATCAGGTAAACAACGTGCTCGGCTTCCCGTTCATATTCCGCGGCGCGCTCGACGTGCGCGCGACCGCGGTGAACGAAGAGATGAAGATCGCCGCAGCCCAGGCGATCGCCGAACTGGCGCGCGAGCAGGTGCCCGAGGAAGTAGCGCTCGCCTATGGCAAGGCGCACAGTTTCGGTCCCGAATATATCATTCCCGCGCCGTTCGACCCGCGCCTGATGGAAGTCGTGTCGATGGCCGTCGCCAAGGCGGCGATGGATTCGGGAGTCGCGACCAAGCCGATCCTCGACATGGCGGCATATCGCCACCAGCTGCGCGGTCGCCTCAACCCGACCACGTCGGTGCTGACCCTCGCCTATGAAGGCGCCCGCGCGCATCCGAAGCGGGTGATTTTCGCCGAGGGCGAAGAGGAAGTCGTGCTGCGCGCCGCCATCGCATTCCGCGACGGTGGATACGGCACGCCGGTGCTGGTCGGTCGCGACGACGTGCCGGAGCGGCTGCGTGCGCTGGGCGTCAGCGATCCCGACAGTTTCGAACTGCACAATAGCCGCAACTCGCCGCTGGTCCCGGCGATGGTCGATTTCCTATACCAGCGGCTCCAGCGCCGCGGCTATCTGCGCCGCGATTGCGAGCGAATGGTCAATCAGGATCGCAACATCTTCGGCTCGCTGTTGCTGCAGCTGGGCGAGGGCGATGCGATGATCACCGGCGTCACGCGCACCTATTCGCAAACGATGCGCGAGGTGCGCCGCGTGATCGACGTCAGCGAGGGGCGTACCGCGTTCGGCGTGCACATCATGGTCGGCCAGTCGCACACGGTGTTCATCGCGGACACCACGGTGAACGAACGGCCCAGCGCCGAGGAACTGGCCGACATTGCCGAGCAGACCGCGCAGGTAGCCCGGCGCATGGGCCATGAGCCGCGCGTCGCGTTCCTGAGCTACTCGACCTTCGGCAATCCCAAGGGCGCGTTCCTCGAGAATATCCGGGATGCGGTGAAGGTGCTCGACGCACGCGGCGTGGGCTTCGAGTATGAAGGCGAAATGGCACCCGATGTCGCGCTCAATCCGCGCCAGCTTGCCAACTATCCCTTTGCCCGCCTCTCCGGTCCCGCCAACATCCTGATCATGCCGGGCCTCCAGTCCGCGCATATCTCGGCAAAGCTGCTGCGCGAACTGGGTGGCGACAGCATGATCGGTCCGATGCTGGTCGGCATGGAAAAGCCGGTGCAGGTTGCGCCGATGACCAGTAGTGCCGGCGACCTGGTGACGCTGGCGGTGCTGGCTGCCGGGGGGATTGCGCGATAACGATTTAAACGATCCGGCAGCAAGCCAATGAAAATGGGGATGTTCAGATGCTGAAGCGACTGGCGCGCGACAATTTGAACATCCTCGCGGCGATCGCGCTGGCGGTCACGATGGGCGGGTCGGTCGTCGCGCGCAGCACGCCGCCGGTGACACAGGCCGTCGATCTGACCGATCAGGTTCCGGCCGGTGCCACGATCGGCGATTATGTCGGCGAGGACGTGATGATCCCGATGCGCGACGGCATGAAGCTGCACGTGCAGGTGTGGCGGCCGAAGACGATCGATACGCCGCTGCCGATCCTGCTGAGCCGCTCGCCCTATGGGTTCGGCAAGGCGCAGGTCACCAACATGCTGACCGCATCCTACAAGGAGCTGGCGGACGATCGGTTCATCTTCGTCCTTCAGGACATTCGCGGGCGTCTGGGATCGGAGGGGACGTTCGTCAATCTGCGCCCCAGCAATCCGGACAAGCGTGGCGTGGACGAGTCCACCGACACCTATGATACGATCGACTGGCTGGTGAAGAACCTGCCCGCCAACAACGGCAAGGCCGGGGTGATCGGCGTATCCTATGGCGGCTGGACCGCGGCGCAGGCGACGATCGGGCCGCACCCCGCGCTGAAGGCGGTGTCGTCGCAGGCGTCGCCCAACGACATGTTCATCGGCGACGACTTCCTCCACAATGGCGCGTTCCGGCTGGACTATGCGTGGAGCTGGGTCAGCGCGCTGGAAACCGACGGTCGGACGATGAAGCGGTTCGATTTCGGCGGCGAGAAGGATGCCTTTGCCTGGTATCTGAAGCAGCAGGATCTGGCCACGCTGGACCAGCAGCATCTCGGGTCCACCATGCCAAGCTGGCAGAATTTCGTGAAGCACCCGAGCTATGACGCCTATTGGAAGGCGCAGCGGACCACGAATAACATGCCCGCCACCGTGGCCACGCCCAACCTGATCGTCGCCGGATGGTATGATCAGGAGGATTTCTACGGGCCGCTGTCGATCTATAAGGAGCAGGAAAAGGGCGACGCCAAGGGGCTGAACTATCTCGTCGTCGGACCGTGGAATCATGGCGGCTGGCGCAGCGCGGGCAAGTCCTATGGACCGTTCGACCTGGGCGATGCGACGGGCAACTGGTTCCGCAAGGAAGTCGAGCTTCCCTGGTTCCGCTACTGGCTCAAGGGGCAGGGGACGCTGAACCAGCCCGAAGCGCTGATCTTCCAGACCGGCAGCAATCGCTGGCAGCGGCTCGACAGCTGGCCGACGCGGCGCAGCACGACTGTGCGCAACCTCTATCTGCGCGCCGGCGGAAAGCTGTCGTTTGAGCCGCCGCGAGGGGGCGAGGCGGCGGCCGACAGCTTCGTCTCCGATCCGGCCGACCCCGTGCCGTATCGCGATCGCGCGTCGATCAAACCGTTCATGGCGGAGGGATCGACCTGGTCGACCTGGCTGGCCGACGACCAGGCACCCTTTACCCGGCGCAAGGACGTGCTGTTCTGGCAAAGCGATCCGCTGACGCAGGACGTCACCATATCGGGCGATGTCGCGGCGACGTTGTTCGCCAGCACCACCGGATCGGATGCCGACTGGGTGGTGAAACTGGTCGATATCTATCCGACCGGGGAGCGCGTGCCGGCGGAATTGCGCGGGCGGCAGCGGATGATCGCCAACGACGTGTTCCGCGGGCGGTTTCGCAAGAGCTACGAACGCCCTGAGGCGATCAGGCCGAACGCGGTGCTGGACTATCGCATCGACCTGCATTCCGCATCGCATCGTTTTGCGAAGGGGCATCGGATCGGGGTGCAGGTGCAGAGCAGCTGGTTCCCGCTGATCGGCCGCAACCCGCAAACCTATGTGCCGAACATCCTGCGCGCCAAGGCGACGGATTTCCGCAAGCAGACCCACCGCATCTATCACCGGCCGGGTCAGGCATCGGCGATCGCGGTGGCGGTCGTCCAGTAGCGACTGTTTGGCGCCGGCAACGCGATCGGTCGCGCGGCGCGCGCCTCTCACTCGGACAGGAAGACGACGCCCGGTATCGCGACCCCGCGCGCCGGATCGCCGAGCCGGCCGTCGGACAGGATGCGCAGGACCGCGACATTCCCCGATCGCTCGTTGGCGACGAGTATTTCCCGGCGATCTTCGCGCAGCAAGAACAGGCGCGGCCAGTGCCCGCCGCAATGGACATGCTGGAGCAGTGTCAGGTCGCCGTCGCGCGCAATCGCGAACACCGCGATGCTGTCATGTCCGCGGTTGGACAGATAGAGTCGCGTTCCTGCGCGGTTGACCGCGATATGGGCGCCGGACGAGGCATCGTCGAACCCGGCGGGCAGGGTTGAGAGGGTCTCGCCCGCCATAAAGCCGCCGTCTGGATTTGCGCTCAGGACGGTGACCGTATTCGCCAGTTCGGCCAGCAGATAGGCGACCGGGAGGCGCGGGTGCCAGGCGAGGTGGCGCGGCCCCGACCCGGGCGTGGCGCGATAGGCGACCATGCTCGCCGTGACGCGCCGCGATGCAAGATCGACGCGATGGGCGAACACCGCATCCGCGCCGAGATCGACCGCGTGCAGCAATCGCCCACCCTGAGCGAACCCAACCCAATGGGCGTGCGGCTCGCCTTGCCGGGGCTGGTTGGGACCGCTGCCCGAGTGGAGGATCGTCTGCGCTTCGCCGATCGGCAGCCCAGTCCTGCGATCAAGGCGCCACAGGGTGATGCTGCCACTTGAATAATTGGCCACGGCGAGTGCGTCGCCGTCGGGGCTGAGCGCGGCATGGCATGGGTCCGCGCCGAGCGTCGGAAAAGTGCCGAGCGCCTTCATCTCCCGATCATAGATGCCGAGCGCGCCTTCCTTTTGCTCGTCGAGCAGATAGCGCACCCGCCCGTCTTGCGATGCCACGCCGAACGAAGTGTTGCGGATCGCGCCTATTGGAGTTCCTGCCGCCCAACCATCGGAAGTGGCGATCATTGGAACCAGTCCCGGTCCCTTGCCGCTGGCATAGGTGCCGGCAATCAGGCGATCGGTCTCGCGGGTCACGGCCATCGCCGGGCTGCTGGCGAGGGCGAGCGTGCCAGCGAGAAAGCTACGGCGGGACGGGGCGAGCGGGGGAAAAGTCATAGCCGCTTGAAAGCGGTCCGCGAGCGCCCCGTCAACGGCGCTGATGGCGCATATCGACCCTCGGCAACGCATGGCGGGCTGCTCACGGACCCGCTGGCGACGCGACGCGTTGCGCGGTAGGGTCACGGAAGCAGGGCGTACGCCCGTTGCCACGACCCGCGCGCAGTGCCTGGAGACCTCACCGCATGACGACCCCCTCCGACCCGACTAGCAGCGCCTTTCCGACCGTCGGGCGGGTTGCCACGATCACCGTCACGATCCTCGCGATCATCGGCTTTGCCTGGATGCTGCTCGAACTGTCTGGCTTTCTCATGCTGGTCTTCGCATCGCTGGTATTGGCGGCGATTTTCGGTGTGATCACTCAGGCGGTCGGCCGGTGGACCGGTATCGGACGCGGCCCGGCGCTGGGAATCTCCGTCCTCCTGATCCTCGGGGTGTTCGGCGGTGCGTTCACGTTGTTCGGCTCGCAACTTGCCGGGGAGTTCGACACGATCCGGGAGAGCATTCCGCCGGCGATCGATCAGGTCCGGGCCTTTCTGGAACGCGCGGGATTGAGCGAGTCGGTACGCGACATGGTCGAGCAGGGGAGCAGCGACGTGTCGCGCCTCGCCAGCCAGGCCGGCGGCTATGTCCTGACGGCGACCAACGGAATCGCCAACCTCGTCCTGGTGTTCGTGGCCGCGATCTTCCTTGCCAGCGATCCGGCGGTGTATCGCCGCGGGCTGTTGCTGCTGATGCCCCGCCGTGCCGAGCCGACCATCGCGGCGGCGCTGGACGATGCGTCGCGGGGCCTGCGCGGCTGGATGGTCGGACAGGCGGTCTCGTCGCTGGTGGTCGCGGCCTTTACCTGGGCGGGGCTTGCGTTGCTCGGCGTGCCGGCGTCAGGCGGGCTGGGCCTGATCGCGGGGCTGCTCGATGTGATTCCGATGATCGGCCCGATCATCGCCGGGGTACCTGCGGTCCTGCTCGCCTTCACAGTATCTCCGATCACCGCGTTGTGGACTGTCGTGCTGTTCCTGGTCATTCAGCAGATTCAGGGCAATTTCCTGCAGCCGATGATCCAGAAGCAGGCGGTCGACGTACCTCCTGCGATCCTGCTGTTCGCGGTGGTCGCGGCGGGGCTGCTGTTCGGCTTTCTCGGCGTTCTTCTTGCCGCCCCGCTGACCGTCGTGATCTACGTTCTGGTGCAGCGCATCTATGTCCGCACCCTGCTGGGCAAGGACATCCAGATCGCTGGCCAGGTCGAGGACGCCAGCTAAGCGTCGATGCTGATCCCAAGCGACGCGTTGACCAGCCCGCCATCGACCACCAGCGTGTCGCCAACGACATAGTCGCTCGCGCGGCTGGCGAGGAAGATCGCGGCACCGGCCATGTCCTCCGGCGTGCCGATGCGGCGCATGGGGATGCGCTTGGCCACTTCGTCCCCGTGGTCGCGGGCGGCGCGGTTCATCTCGCTGGCAAAGGCGCCGGGGGCAAGGCTGGTGACGATGATCCCGTCGCGGATCAGCCGCGCGGCCATCCGCTTGGTGAGGTAGATCAGCGCCGCTTTCGATGCGTGATAGCTGTAGGTTTCCCAGGGATTGAGCCGCAGCCCGTCGATCGAGGTGATGTTGATCACTTTTGACGGCGCTTCATGGCTCGCCCGCGCCTTGAGCAAATCGTGCAGCGCCTGCGTCAGGAAGAAGGGCGATTTGACGTTGAGGTCCATGACCTTGTCCCAGCCGCTCTCGGGGAATTCGGTGAACTCGACGCCCCAGGCCGCACCGGCATTGTTGACGAGGATGTCGAGATGGTCCTCCCGCTCGGCCATGGCGGCGGCGAGTGCCTTGCACCCCTCGACGGTCGACACGTCCATCGGGAGGGGGATGCAGTTCGGGCCGAGTTCGGCTGCGGTCTCCTCACAGGCCGGAGCCTTGCGCGAGGAGATATAGACCTTGGCGCCCTGGGCGATGAAGCCTTCGGCGATCATCTTGCCGATGCCGCGGCTGCCGCCGGTGACGAGGGCGGTCTTGCCGGTGAGGTCGAAGAATTTGCTGGTGTCCATCTCAATCTCCCTTTGCTCAGCCGCCGCGCTTCAACGTTTCTCTCGCGATAATCAGCTTCTGGATCTCGCTGGTGCCTTCGTAGATGCGGAACAGGCGGACGTCGCGGTAGAGCCGCTCGATCCCGTAATCGGCGATATAGCCTGCGCCGCCGAAAATCTGCACCGCGCGGTCGGCGACGCGGCCGACCATTTCGGTGGCGAACAACTTCGCCGCAGCGCTTTCCATCACGACATCCTTGCCGGCATCTTTCGCGGCGGCGGTTTCGAGTACCAGCGCGCGGGCGGCCAGCGCCTCGGTCTTGCTGTCGGCGATCATCGCCTGGATCAGTTGATGCTCGGCGATCGGTTTGCCGAATTGCTTGCGCTCGCTGGCATAGGCGACGCAGTCGGCGATGAGGCGTTCGGCGACACCTACGCTGACCGCGCTGATGTGTAGGCGGCCGCGGTCGAGGACGCGCATCGCGATCTTGAAGCCTTCGCCCTCTGCGCCCAGCCGATTGGCGGCGGGGACGGGGACATCGTCGAAGTTGACGTCGGCGACCTTCGCGCCCTTTTGCCCCATTTTCTTCTCGGGTTCCCCGATGGTGACGCCGGGCAGGCCGCGGGGGACGAGGAAGGCGGAGACGCCGCGCGCGCCGGGTTCGTCGCCGGTGCGGGCCATAACGGTGAACAGTGACGCCTTGTCGGCGTTGGTGATGTAGCGTTTGGTACCGGAGAGGCGATAGACGTCGCCATCACGCACTGCGCGGGTCTTTACCGCGCCGCTGTCGCTGCCAACATCGGGTTCGGTCAGCGCAAAGCTGGTGACGATCTCGCCGCTCGCGATTTTCGGCAGCCACTCTGCCTTTTGCTCGGGGGTCCCGGCCATGACCAGGCCCTGGCTGCCGATTCCGACATTAGTGCCGAAGGTCGAGCGGAAGGCCGGGGTGGTGCGCCCGAGTTCGAGCGCGACGCGACATTCCTCAACCATCGTCAGGCCAAGCCCGCCATAGTCCTCGGCGATCGACAGACCGAACAAGCCCATTGCCTTCATTTCGTCGACGATATGCTGCGGGATCGCGTCGGCCTCCTCGACCTCCGCCTCGAGCGGGCGCAGCCGTTCGGCGACGAAGCGGCGTACCATGTCGATCAATGCGTCGAACGTCTCGGCGTCGATGCTCATATCTGGCGATCCTGCTCCATACCCTGTTTTCGAATCGAGGGATTAGCAGCGTGAAATGACGGACGCAAATGCCCGCCGGAACCGGTCCGGCGGGCATCGTTCCTCCCCAGGAAGGCGGGACCGCGTCAGCCGAGGCGGCCGAGGCGGTGATAGAGGTTGGCGAACTGAACCGACCGGGGATCGTCGGCGATCTTGCGGGTGTAATCGGCAACCGCCTCCTTGAGCAGGGCGAAGTCGGCGGTCGAGAAGACCGGGCGGGCGGTCGCGGGTTCGGGGGTCTTCATGGGCTTGCTCCTGTAAATCATCGTGCATTCTGTATGACTCTCGAATAGCGATCCTGACAATTTTGATCCGTTGTCAGCCTGGTCATGGTGTAGATCACGGGTGACAGCGCGTTGGATGGTATGTAAATAATTGACACAACGAATAGTTCGCACATATCGGGAACGAGGGCTGTAGGACATGGCGGAGCGCAAATTGTTCGCGGGACATGCTGTGCGGCGGTTGCGGCGCGGGCAGGGGCTGACCCAGGCGGCGATGGCCGAGATGCTGGGCATTTCGGCGAGCTATCTCAACCTGGTCGAGCGCAACCAGCGGCCCTTGTCGGCGACGTTGATGCTGGCGCTGGCCGAAACGTTCGACTTCGACCCGCGCAGCCTGTCCGCCGGAGAGCCGGGCGGAGGCGAGGAGGCGATGCGGCGACGGCTGGCTGATCCGCTGTTCGCCGATATCGAGATCGACCGGACCGAACTGACCGAATGGCTGGCGGGCGCGCCCGGCGGGGCGGAGGCGTTCGCGCGCGCCTATGACCGGATCGGGACCGGTGGCGTCGCGGCGGCGGGGGAGGGCGAGGACCCCGGCACGGCCGTGCGGCGCGAAGTGGAGCGGTGGCGCAACCATTTCGCCGATCTGGACGCGGCGGCCGAGACGCTCGCGGACGAACTGCGCATCGCATCGAGCGACCCGTTCGGTGCGATGGCCGAGCGGCTGCGCGTCAAACATCAGCTGGCGATCCGGGTGCTGCCGATCGAGGTGCTGTCGGGGCTTCGCGTGCGGCTGGACCTCCATGCCCGGCAATTGCAGCTGTCCGAGGCACTCGATCCGCCGAGCCGCGTATTCGCGCTCGCCCGCCAGCTTGCTAGCGAGGCGCGCGGCGAGATCGAGGCGCTGGTGCGCGGGGCGGGTTTTGCCGACCGCGTGGCGGAGCGGCTCTATCGCCGTCACCTGTCAGGCTATTTCGCTGCGGCGGTGATGATGCCCTATGCCCGCTTCCTGCGCGCGTGCGAGGCGACGGGCTATGACCTGGAACTGCTGCGCCGCCGCTTTGGCGCGAGCGCGGAACAGGTGGCGCATCGCCTGACGACGCTCCAGCGGGTGGGCGCGCGGGGGCTGCCGTTCTTCATGCTGCGGGTCGATCGAGCGGGGCAGGTATCGAAGCGCTTTGCCGGGGCGAGCGGGTCGCCATTGGTCGAATCCGCAGTGCCCTGTCCGTTGCTCGATGCCTATGCGGCGTTCGCGCGGCCCGACGAGCGGATCGTGCAGCTGGTCGAACTGGAGGACGGGTCACGCTGGTTCACCAGTTCGCGCTGCGTCGCGCCGCCGGGTGGCTGGGCGGGCGCAGTGCGGGCGCGCTTTGTCGTCACGCTGGGGCTGGCGGCGCAGGCCGCGACCGGGCTGGCAGCGGCGCGCGGCCTCGATTTCGGGGGGGAGGCGATTCCGGTGGGTCTGGGCTGCCGCGCCTGCACCCGCGAATGCCCGCAGCGCAGCGCGCCGCCGACCGGTCGCGCGATGCTGATCAACGAGCGCGAGGCGGGGGTTTCGCCTTTCGGTTTTGCAGGAGACTGAAGCGCAAGCATGTTTTCGGAAACCAAGGGTTTCTTCGCGCTTGCAACATCGTTTGACACACTTTTGCGACAAATTGGTTGGAATGCTTGTCCTTTCCCCCGGGTATCCGTAGCGCGTTGATCCACATGCGAATGATTTTCACTTTGGCGGTTTCGGCCGTGATGCTTGCGGCGTGCGGCGGCGGCGATGCCGCGCAGAAAAAGGGCCGCGAGGCGCCGCTCGTCACGCTGGCGGCGGTGCAGCCGACCCGTTTCGTCGAACGGATCGACGCGGTGGGCACCGCGCGGGCGAACGAGCAGGTGACTCTGACCGCGCCCGTCACCGAGCGCATTCTGCGCCTCAATTTCGAGGATGGCGCCTATGTCAGCAAGGGGCAGGTGATCGCGGTGCTCGCGCAGGGGCAGGAGAGCGCGCAGCTCGCCCAGGCCAATGCCCGCGCGCGCGAGGCGCAGCAACAGCTCGATCGGCTGGAGCAGCTGCGCGAGCGGGGCTTTGCCACCCGCAGTGCTGTCGATGCGCAACAGGCGCTCGCGAGCCAGGCAACCGGCCAGGCGGCCGAGGCGCGCGCGTCGATCGGCGACCGGGTGATCCGCGCCCCGTTCGGCGGCTGGGTATCGCTGCGCAATATTTCCGCAGGCGCGGTGGTGAGCGCCGGAACCGAGATCGCGACGGTCAGCGATGTCAGCCGGATCAAGCTCGACTTTGCGGTGCCGGAGACGCTGCTCGGTCAGATCAAGCCGGGGCAGGCAATCGTCGCCACCGCCGCCGCTTATCCCGATCAGCCGTTCCGCGGCACCATCGCGACGATCGATCCGGTGCTGAACCCACAAACGCGCGCAGCAACGGTGCGGGCGATACTCGCCAATGGCGACCGCAAGCTGAAACCCGGCATGTTGCTGACGGTCGCGATCGAAGCGGAGGCGCGCACCTCGCTCGCCGTTCCCGAACTGGCGGTCGTGGGTGAGGGCGAGCGCAGCTTTGTCTTCACCGCGCAGGACGGCAAGGCGAAGCGCGTGCAGGTCCGCACCGGACTGCGCCAGAACGGCATGGTCGAGATCGTCGATGGGCTGGCCCCGGGGACGCGGGTGGTGACCGAGGGCGTGGTCAAGATCGCCGATGGTCAGGAGATCCGCACCGGCGGCTCCGGCAACGCGACGCCCAAGGCCGCGGCCAAGACCGGCGGCAAGGCGGGCTGATGCTGCTTTCGGATGTTTCCGTCCGCCGGCCCGTCTTTGCGGCGGTGATGGCGATCCTGCTGACGATCGTTGGCGTGGTCGGGTTTCTGAGCCTGTCGGTACGCGAATATCCGGACACCGATCCCCCAATCGTCTCGGTCGAGACCGCCTATACCGGCGCCGCAGCGACAGTGATCGAGGCGCGGATCACCCAGCCGATCGAGGAGGCGCTGTCGGGCATCGAGGGCATCCAGACGATCACCTCGCGCTCGCGCGACGGCGTCTCGGATATCTCGATCGAATTCCGCCCCGGACGCGACATCGACGCGGCGGCGAACGATGTACGCGACCGGGTGGGCAGCGTGGTCGAGGATCTGCCCGAGGAAGCGATCGCGCCCGAAGTGCGCAAGGTCGACGCCGATGCGTCGCCGATCCTGTTCCTTGTGATCTCCCGCCCCGGCTGGTCCAACCTGCAGCTGTCCGATTATGTCGACCGCAATCTGGTCGACCGGTTCAGCACATTGGACGGTGTGGCGCGCGTGTTCATCGGCGGCGATTCGCGACCGTCGATGCGGGTGTGGCTGGATGCGACCAAGCTGGCGGCGTTGCAGCTTACTCCGGCGGATGTCGAAACCGCGCTGCGCTCGCAGAATGTCGAACTGCCCGCCGGGCGGCTTGAATCACAGCAGCAGAACCGCACGTTGCGCGTCGATCGCCCCTTTGCGAGCCCCGAGAGCTTCCGCAATCTGGTGGTGGGGCGCGGGTCCGACGGCTATCTGGTGCGGCTGGGCGATGTGGCGCGGGTCGAGACCGGCGCGGAAAACCCCTATAATTCCTTCCGTACCAATGGTGAGTCCGGCGTCGCGCTGGGCATCGTGCGGCAATCGGGCGCCAACACTCTGGAGGTCGCTGCGCGCGCCAAGCAGGTCGCTGCCGAAATGGCCGATCAGTTGCCCGATGGCATGACGATCGAGGTCGGATCGGATGATTCGCTGTTCATCGACCGGGCAATCGAGAAGGTGTGGCAGACGCTGGCCGAGGCGGCGGTACTGGTGGTGCTGGTGATCTTCCTGTTCCTCGGCTCGTGGCGCGCGACGCTGATTCCCGCGGTGACGGTGCCGATCTGTCTGCTCGGCGCGTTCGCCGTGCTGTGGCTTGCCGGCTTTTCGATCAACCTGCTGACGCTGCTCGCGCTGGTGCTGGCGATCGGCCTCGTCGTCGACGACGCGATCGTGGTGCTCGAAAATGTCTATCACCGGATCGAGGAAGGCGAGACCCCGCTTGTTGCCGCGTTCCAGGGGACGCGGCAGGTTGGATTTGCGGTCATGTCGACCACGATGGTGGTGTGCGCGGTGTTCGTGCCGATCTGCTTCCTTGCCGGACAGACGGGGCTGCTGTTCCGCGAACTCGCCGTCGCGATGATCGGTGCGATCGCCTTTTCCGGCTTCCTCGCGCTCAGCCTGACGCCGATGCTGTGCTCGAAGATGCTGCGCAAGCAGGAGCGCGGGCGCTTCACCGGATGGATCGACGACAGGTTCCAGCGGCTCGAAAATTTTTACGCGCGCTGGCTGAGCAAGGCGATCGACAAGCCGCTGATCCCGCTGATCGGCGTGCTCGCATTCCTGACTGCTGCGGGCGCGAGTTTTGCGACGCTTCAGGCCGAACTCGTTCCCGCCGAGGATCAGGGCATCGCGCAGGTCACGATCAGCGCGCCCGAAGGCACCAGCTACGAACAGATGGAACGCTATATCGCGTCGACCGAGAGCAAGCTGCTCCCGCTGCTGGACGAGGGCGTGGTGCGGACGATCATCACCCGCGCGCCGGGCAATTTCGGCGGCGGCGACGATTTCAACAGCGGATTGTTCATCTTCTTTCTCAAGCCATGGGAGGAGCGCGAGGCGACGACGCAGGACATCGCCGCGCAGGTCAACCGCATCCTTGCCGACGAACCTGCGGTGCGCGGCAATGCGCAGGTGCGGTCAGCACTGTCGCGCGGACGCGGACAGCCGATCAATTTCGTGCTGGCGGGGCCGACCTATGAGGGGCTGGTCGCCGCGCGTGACCGTATCCTCGCGGCGGCGGCGGATAATCCGGGGATCATCAACCTCGATTCCGATTACAAGGAAACCAAGCCGCAGCTTCGCATCGATGTCGATACGACGCGCGCGGGCGATCTGGGCGTGTCGGTGGATGATGTGAGTCAGGCGTTGCAGACGCTGTTGGGCTCACGCCGCGTCTCCACCTATGTCGATCGGGGCGAGGAATATCGCGTGATCGTGCAGGCGGACGATGACGGGCGCTCGACGCTCGCGAACCTCGCCCAGATCCATGTCCGCGCGCGCGACGGATCGCTGATCCCGCTGTCGAACCTGGTGACGACGCGCGAGGCGTCCGGCCCGCGCGACCTCGGCCGCTACAACAAGCTGCGCGCGATCACGCTGTCTGGCGGGATCGCGCCGGGCTATTCGCTGGGCGAGGCGCTGACCTTCCTCGAGGAACAGGCGGCGCAGGCGCCCGAAGTCGTGGCGGTGGGCTATCGCGGCGAGAGCCAGGCGTTCAAGGAAACCGGCGGGTCGATCCTGCTGGTCTTCGGCCTGACGATCCTGGTCGTGTATCTGATCCTGGCGGCGCAGTTCGAGAGCTTCGTCCATCCCGGCGTAATCATCATGACCGTGCCGCTGGCGGTGGCGGGCGGGCTGCTCGGCCTGTTCTTTTTCGGCAAGACGCTCAACCTCTACAGTCAGATCGGTATCGTCATGCTCGTCGGGCTCGCGGCGAAGAACGGCATCCTGATCGTCGAATTCGCCAATCAGCTGCGCGACGAGGGGAAGAGCATTGCCGAGGCGATCCGCATCGCCTCCGCCCGCCGCCTGCGCGCGATCCTGATGACGTCGATCGCGACGGCGGCGGGCGCGGTGCCGCTGATGCTGGCGAGCGGGGCGGGGGCGGGCGCGCGCTCGGCGATCGGCGTGGTGATCGTGTTCGGGGTGATGCTGGCGACGTTCATCACATTGTTCCTGATCCCGATCCTGTATAGTAGGCTTGCCAAGTGGACCGGTTCGCCCCAAGCGGTGAGCCGCGAACTCGAAGCGGCCATGGGGGCGCCGCAACCGGCGGAGTGACCGCCGGAAACGGGCCGGAAACGGATTGAGGAGCGGCGATGGAAATTGCGTCCAAGGGGCAGTTGCGGTTGGCGTTCCTGAGATGGGCGGTGGTGACCGTTCCGTTCATCCTGTTGCTTGGCTTCACCTCGGCACGCATTGCGCCGACCGGGTCCGAGAATGTCTGGTACCAGATGCTGGAGAAGCCCGAGCTGACCCCGCCCGACTGGGCGTTTCCGGTGGCGTGGACGACGATCTATGTCCTGATGGGCCTGGCGCTGGCGATGATCATCAACGCGCGCGGATCGAAGCTGCGCGGCCCGGCGCTGGTGCTGTTCGCGGTGCAGATGGCCGCGAACCTCGTCTGGTCGCCGCTGTTCTTCGGCGCGCATCAGGTGTTCTGGGCGTTCGTGCTGATCGGCGTGATCCTGGTGCTGGCTCTCGCGACGACCATTGCGTTCGGGCGGATCCGCACCGGCGCGGCGATCCTGATGCTGCCTTATCTCGCCTGGCTCTGCTTCGCGGGATATCTCTGCTATCAGATCGACCAGCTCAATCCCAATGCGGAGACCCTTGTCCCGGCGCAGTCGGCGCCCCAGATGAGTATCTGAGGAGCACAACATGCAGAGCGACAACCGCATTTTCGACGATTTCGTAAAGGTTCTGAACGGCGCGGCCGGCACCATGGCGGGCATGGCCCGTGAGGGCGAGGCGGCGGCGCGCGAGCGGTTCAAGACCTTTGTCGGCGGGATGGATTTCGTCGCGCGGGACGAGTTCGAGGCGGTGAAGGCGATGGCTGCTGCGGCGCGCGACGAGAATGACGCGCTGCGCACGCGGATCGAGGCGCTGGAGGCGAAGCTCGCCGGGGCGGTCCCCGCTCAGCCCGCAGCTGCGAAGGCGACAAAGCCGAAAAAGAGTGCTCCGGGCACCTGAATCGCGCTTTTTCCACATCTATTTCGACCGCATTAACGTTAAGCGGCTTGTGCGCTGCGGCGTCGCTTGGCACCCATGCGCCAGGCAAGGGCCGGGCGGAGGACGACCGGAATGCTCGACGAGAGCGAATATGAGCGCGACGACGATGCCGCGCCGATCGACATGCTGGAAAGCTATTACGCGGCGCATGGCTGGAGCCATACGCGCGAGGACGATGAGGTCGTCGCGCGCGTCAAGGGCAGCTGGACCGAATATGAGTTGCGCGCGATCTGGCGCGAGGATGATGGCGTGCTCCAGTTCCTCGCCTTCCCCGACGTGCGCGTCGCGGACGAGCGGCGCAGCGACATTTACGAGACGATCGCGCTGGTCAACGAACAGTTGTGGGTCGGCCATTTCGAGCTCTGGTCGTCGAGCGGAATCCTGCTCTATCGCCACGCGGCGATGATCCCGGGCGAGGATGGCGGATCGATCACGCTGCAGCATACCGAATTGCTGGTCGAAAGCGCGATCGACGAATGCGAGCGCTTCTACCCGGTGTTCCAGTTCGTGCTGTGGGGCGGCAAGACTCCGCGCGAGGCGATCGCCGCAGCGCTGATCGAGACGCAGGGCGAGGCTTAGGACTCTAACGCGTTCTTAAAAGCGAGCGGTTAGCTGGGGTCCCATGACCAGCGCCGCTCAGGATCGTCACGACGAAGCACCGGGACCGGGAGGCGAAACGGTTCACGGAGAGGTCACTCGCCGCCGCTGGCGGAAGCAGTGGCTTGCATTTTCGTTGCTGCTCCTGTTCGGCCTTCTCGCGCTGTTTCAATGGTGGATCGAACGCCCTTCGCTCACTCTGGGTGGACAGGCTGTCGATCTGAACCTGCCAATCGATCTGATCAGCCATGCCGGCGCCGGGCTCCCGGTCGCAACCTACAGCAATTCAGTTGAGGCGCTCGATCTCGCGGTCGCACGCGGGCATCGCGCGATCGAGATCGATCTTCACGAGACGCGTGACGGCCACCTGATTGCCGCCCATGACTGGGACGAGACCTATCGCGAACTCCATCCGGCATCGTTGCCGGGGTTGTTCCTGCGCCCGCTCATAGGGGTCGCCGCGCCAAGCCATTCCGAGTTCATAGCGGAGCGGATGCGAGGCGGGCTGACCCCGCTGGATGCGGCCCATCTGGCGGCATGGCTAAAGGCGCATCCGGCGGTGTCGATCGTGACCGATGCGAAGGGAGACAATCTGACGACGCTGCGGACGCTCCTTGCGCTGGGCATTCGCCAGGAACAGATCATTCCGCAAATCTATTCCCGGGGCGAACTCGCCGCAGTGCGTCGCCTGGGCTTTGGGCGGGTCATCTATACCTTGTATCGCGACATCGGAATTCCGCTACAGGAGGTCGCCGAATTCGCGCGCGCAAATGGCGTTGCGGTGACGATTCACGATGCGCGCGCGTCCCCGGCGGCCATCGCATTATTCCGGCGGCGTCAGGTGCCGCTTTACGTGCATACCGTCAACGATCCGGAGCGCGCGAGAATCTTGGCTGACTGGGGCGTGACGGGGGTCTATACCGATTTCCTGTACTGATCCTCCGGCCGAAGGCCATAGTGACTGCACGACAATGGATCCGATCATCACCGCATTCGCGAGCGCTCCCGACCGCGGTAGAGGGTTGGCACGCGATTTTCGCGTTCGCTGGGCGCTCGAAGAGCTGGGGCAGGCCTATCAAGTGCGGCTGCTTTCCTTTGCGGCACTGAAGGAACCTGGGCATCGCGAATTGCAGCCCTTCGGCCAGATTCCGACGCTCGAAGTCGATGACGTGGCGGTGTTCGAGACCGGGGCGATCATCCTGCATCTCGCCCAGCGGCACCCCGGCCTGTTACCTGTCGGCACGGCGGCGCGCGCCCGCGCGCTGAGCTGGATGTTCGCGGCGGTGAGTACGATCGAGCCGCCAATCGTCGAGCGATCGATGGCGGCGATGTTGGAGCGGGACAAGCCCTGGTTCGCCGAGCGTATGCCGATGCTCGACGAGCGGATCCACCGGCGGCTGGACGAACTGGCGGCACATCTGGGCGGTTCGGAGTGGCTGGATGGAGCGTTCAGCGCAGGCGATCTGATGGTCGTGGATGTCATGCGTCGGTTAAGCGGATCGGGACTGCTCGAGGCGCATCCCAGCGTGGCGGCCTATATTGCCAGGGCCGAGGCCCGGCCGGCGTTCCAGCGTGCCTTCGAGGCCCAGCGGGCGGTGTTCGAGGCACGCGGAGCCTGACCTGCGCGCAACCGAGCGGAGTGTTTCGGACTTGACCGTCGGCCCGGCTTCTTCTTCGTGGGACGACATGCGGGTCGAAACCCGTCGAGCGATGACGAACGGAGCGTAAGCGTGATGACGGCCCCGAAAACCCTCTGGCTGATCGGCTGCGGCACTATGGCCGGCGCAATGCTGCGGCGGTGGATCGCGGCGGGGGCGGTGCGCGGGGCGGATGTGTTCGTGCTCAATCGCCGGGAGCAGGACCTGCCCGAGGGTGCGACGCAGGGGCGGGCGCTGCCCGAGGGGGCTTTGCCCGACGCAGTGATGCTGGGGGTGAAGCCACAGCAACTGGACGGGATTGCCGGACAGGTCGCGACGCGGATTGCAGGCGTACCGTTGCTCGTCTCGATTCTGGCGGGCGTCGAGGAGGCGGCGCTGGCCGCACGGTTCGATGCGCGGGCGATCGTGCGGGCGATGCCCAACCTGCCGGTGGAAATCGGCAAGGGCGTTGTGGCGCTGCAGTCCGACAGCGCGGATGCCGCCGCCCGCGCCGCCGCGCAGACGCTGATGGCGCCGCTCGGCCTTGTCGAATGGGTCGATGCCGATCGCTTCGACGCGGTGACCGCGCTGGCGGGGAGCGGGCCTGCCTTCGTCTATCGCTTCATTGATGCGCTGGCGGCGGCGGGCGCGGCGATCGGCATTCCGGCGGACCAGGCGTTGCGGCTGGCGCGCGCGACGGTCGAGGGTGGAGCGCTTCTCGCAGCCGGGGCAGGGGACTCGCCCGCAGCGTTGGCCAATCAGGTGGCCAGCCCCGGCGGATCGACGCGCAAGGGACTGGATGTTCTGGATGATGGGGATGCACTTGTGCGGCTGCTGACCGAAACGCTTGCCGCGTCTGCGCGCCACAACATCGAAATGGCGGCAGCCGCCGCGCGTCGCTGAGCGGGAACGCCCTGCCTCGCCCGAACGTTGTCGCGCCAGATATTCCTTTCATGGAGGCGATGATGGCGACCAAGGCACAGAGCAGAGCGACGCAAGCAGACAATCAGCCCCGCGATAGCAAGGGCCGGTTCAAGGAAGAAGGTGGCTGGGGCGGCAGCTTCGGCAAGATTGCGGGCGCCACGGCAGCCGGGGCGGCACTGGGCGTATTGGCGATGCTGGGGCGCAAGGCGGCGGTCCAGTCGCCGACCGTGCTCGCCGGCGACTGGATGGACGGTCTGATCGCCGAGCATCAGGCGACGCTCAAGCTGCTCGACACGATCCAGGCGACCGACGACAGCGCGACGGCGCGGCGCAAGATGCTGTTGATGCAGCTCAAGCACGCGCTCGCCAAGCATGCGATCGAGGAAGAGAATGTGATCTATCCAGCGCTGCGCGAAGCGGGGAAGGTCGAGGCGGCCGATGAGCTCAACAAGGAGCATGGCTATGTGAAGCAGCATCTCTACGAGCTGGAAAACATGCCCGCCGCGAGCCCGCAATTCCTGGCGACGATCGCGAAACTGCGCGCTGAACTGGAAGAGCATATGGCGGACGAGGAGGAGCGGCTGTTCCCGCAGCTGCGCGCCAGCCTGTCCGACGAGAAGAACGCCACGCTGACCAAGGCGATGAACAAGGAAGGGTTCAAGGTCGCCTGAAGCCGATCGGCCCTCTCCTGCGCGGAGAGGGCCTTTTCATTTACCGAGATCGGAGATGCGCTTGCGTTCCGCCTCGGGAACCAGCCCTTCGAGCACGGCCCAGAAGCCACCAACCGCGCCCTGACCGGCGGAGCTGTACGCCGCCGCCATCTTGTCGCGCAGCGCGTCGAACAGTTCGGCCTCCAGCCTTGCGCCCTCCGGCGTCAATCGCAACAGGCGCTGGCGGCGATCCTCGCGGCCCGGGCGTGTCTCGATCAGCCCGCGTTCGGCGAGATCGCCCAGCACCCGGCCCAGCGACTGTTTGGTGATCGCGAGCAGCGCGATCAGCTCGCCCACCGTAATGTCGGGCTGACGCGCGATGAAATAGAGCGACCGGTGATGCGCCCGGCCGAGACCCTGCGCCGCCAGCCCCTCGTCGATCGAGCGCGTCAGATGGCTGTAGCCGAAATAGAGCAGCTCCACGCCGCGCCGGATTTCGGCTTCGCGCAGGAACAGCGGGGACGCAGTTGGGACAGCCATGTTGACCTGTTTTGCCATCGGCCTTAGGCGTGCGCAACGATAGATTCAGGAGATTGATGTGAGCAGTCCGACGTTTTACGTTGAAGCCAACCCGGCTCCTGTCGCGGCGAACGAGCGCACACGTCTGTTGGCCGACCCCGGTTTCGGCAAGCTGTTCACCGATCATATGGCGATGATCCGCTGGTCTGATGCGAAAGGCTGGCACGACGCGAAGATCACCGCGCGCGGGCCGCTGATGCTCGATCCCGCCACCGCCGTGCTGCATTATGCGCAAGAGATTTTCGAGGGGCTGAAGGCGTATCGACTCGCCGATGGCGGCATTGCGCTGTTTCGGCCCGAAGAGAATGCCCGCCGCTTTCGCGAGTCCGCACAGCGTATGGCGATGCCCGAACTGCCCGACGACCTGTTCATCGGATCGATCGAAGCGCTGGTAAAGGCCGATGCGAACTGGATCCCCGACCTGGAAGGCGGATCGCTGTATCTGCGCCCGTTCATGTTCGCGAGCGAGGTGTTCCTGGGCGTGAAGCCGGCCAGCGAATATCTCTACCTCGTCATCGCATCGCCCGCCGGCGCCTATTTCAAGGGCGGGGCAAAGGCGGTGACGATCTGGGTGTCCGATCACTATACGCGTGCCGCGCCGGGCGGCACCGGTGCCGCCAAGTGCGGCGGAAACTATGCCGCCAGCCTGGTCGCACAGGCGGAGGCGATCAGGGAAGGATGCGACCAGGTCGTGTTCCTCGACGCGGCCGAGCGCCGCTGGGTCGAGGAACTGGGCGGCATGAACCTGTTCTTCGTGTTCGACGATGGCAGCATCGTCACCCCGCCGCTGACCGGCACGATCCTGCCCGGGATTACGCGCGAGTCGATCATCTCGCTCGCCCGGGAGCAGGGGATCACCGTGCGCGAGCAAGCCTATGCGATCGACCAGTGGGAGGCCGATGCCAAGAGCGGCAGACTGGTCGAGACCTTCGCCTGCGGTACCGCGGCGGTGGTGACGCCGGTCGGCACGGTGAAGAGCCGCGACGGCGCGTTCACCATCGGCAGCGGCGGGCCGGGGCAGATCACCGAAGCGCTGAAGGCACGGCTGACCGCGATCCAGCGCGGCGAGGCGCCCGATCCGCATGGCTGGGTGCATCGGTTTGGTTGAGTGCGGCGGCACAGGCCCGCGTAGCGGCGGGATCCACTAAACCCTCTTTTCACATGCGGCGCGGCACTCTAAGGGCGTCGCTTCCGCGACTGTTGGGGCGTAGCCAAGCGGTAAGGCAGCGGTTTTTGGTACCGCCATGCGCTGGTTCGAATCCAGCCGCCCCAGCCATCGCGATGATCGCCGACCCTCAAAACTCCTCGGTATCGATCTCGGCCTGCGTCGCGGCGGGATAGCGGGGGCCGGCGATTGCGCCGGGATCGAACAGGCGGTCCAGCTGTTCCACCACGCTATCGGAAAGCGGGGCCGTCGGGGTGCCGATATTTTCCGCCAGATGCTCCGGGGAGGTGGTTCCGGGGATCGCGACGACATGCTCGCCGCGCGCGAACAGCCATTGCAGGCAAAGCTGGGCCGGGGTGACTTCGAGTGTCGCCGCTATGGTCTTTAACTGTGCGAACAACTCGAGATTGCGGGCGAAATTCTTCGGCTGAAAGCGCGGCATCGACCGGCGGATATCTTTCTCCAGCAGGCTGTCGGGCGAAGCCACGCCGCCGGCGAGAAAGCCGCGCCCAACCGGGGAGAAAGCGACCAGCGTCGCGCCCAGTTCGCGCGTTGCGTCGAGGATGCCGAGCTCGGCATTGCGCGACCAGAGCGAATATTCATTCTGGACCGCAGCGATCGGATGCACGGCATGGGCGCGACGCAGCGTGGCGGCGGAGACTTCGCTGAGGCCGAT
Organism: Sphingomonas suaedae; assembly: GCF_007833215.1. Classification (NCBI taxonomy): domain Bacteria; kingdom Pseudomonadati; phylum Pseudomonadota; class Alphaproteobacteria; order Sphingomonadales; family Sphingomonadaceae; genus Sphingomonas; species Sphingomonas suaedae. The sequence goes on along the minus strand of NZ_CP042239.1, from coordinate 1,310,151 downwards.
CGCCCGCACCTTGCCCGCCTCGACCATCCGCGCGAGCTCGCCGACGGACTCCTCGATCGGCACCGACTTGTCCCAGCGGTGGAGATAATAGAGATCGACGCGGTCGGTGCGCAGGCGCTCCAGGCTGATGTCGATCTGCGCGCGCAGCGTTTCGGGGCGGCCGTCGATCACGCGCTTCCCATCGACGATCGACATGCCGCATTTGGATGCGAGGAAAAAGGCATTGCGGCGGTGGGCGATGGCTTCGCCGATCAACGTTTCGTTGGCGCCGCCGCCATAGAGCGACGCGGTGTCGAGATGGTCATAGCCGAGATCGAGCGCCTGATTGAGCAGCCGCACCGCGTCCGCACGCGCGGGCGGGGCGCCATAGGCGTGGCTGAGCGACATGCAACCCAGCCCGACGGGATTGACACTCGAACTTCCCAGACGACGCTTCATATTGCCTCCATGTATCGAGCCCTCTCCTTGAAGCGCTGATGCAGGCGCTTCAACCCTTGCCGCATTGACGAAGTCGCTGAAATCGTGCTCTCGCTGAACCATGGCAGGGGAACAGGAGAATGTGGGTCCGCTCGGCCCGCTGGTCGGTTATCATCTGAGGCGTGCCTTCGGGGCGTTCGCCGCCGATTTCGCCAACGCCATGGACGGAACCGGGATGCGTCAGGTTCTGGTCGGCATCTTGGCCGTGGTGTCGGGCAGTCCGGGCATCAACCAGGGCGCGGTCGGACGGGTGCTGGGTATCAAGCGCGCGAACATGGTGTCGCTCATCAACGAACTGGTCGATATGAAGCTGATCGCGCGCGTGGTCGATCCGGCCGATCGCCGCGCCTTTTCGCTGACCATCACCGATAGCGGGCGGGCGATGCTGACCGATTGCCTCGCCAAGATCGAGGCGCATGAGCAGCAGATGCTCGCGGGGTTCAGCGATGAGGAACGGGCGATGCTGCTCGACCTTTTGTCCCGGATCGAGCGGCGCGACCCGGCGATCGCCTAGGATCGTTTTTCAGTTATGCGGCACCGGCCCGCTCCCCCACCCGGCCACCCATTGAGTGTACCTTGTGGGTGGCCGGGTGGGGCTAGCCCCGCAAAGTACGACTTTGCGGGGACCCCGTGGGGGAGCGGGCCGGTGCCGATTCAGCTCTGCTGAAACGACTCTAGGATCGGCGCGCGGGGGGTCGGTAGATCACTGCGCCAGAATCAGCGCATCGAGTGCGACGACGCCTTCGCCCCTTGGATAGACCACCACCGGGTTGAGATCGATTTCGCGGATCGACGGGGTGCCCGCCAGCACGCGGCCGAGGCCAGCGATCAGCGCCGCCACCGCATCGACATCCAGCGCGGGCGAGCCGCGATAGCCGTCGAGCAGCGCGCCCTGCTTGAGCGCGCGCAGTTCGGCGACGATGGCGCCAGGCGTGAGGTCATGCGGCAGCAGCCGGACGTCGTGCAGCAATTCGGCCGTCACTCCGCCGAATCCTGCCAGGATTACCGGCCCCCATTCGGGGTCGTTGCGCGCGCCGATAATCAGCTCGACCCCGCGCTTTCCCATCGCCTCGACCTGCGCGCCGTCGAGCGCGATCGCGGCGTCATAGGCGGCGACATTGGCGAACAGCCGATCCCATGCCGCATCGAGTGCGGGATCGTCGGCGATGTTGAGGATGACGCCGCCTGCGTCACTCTTGTGGCTTAGATCCGCCGACTGCGCCTTGATCGCGACCGGATAGCCGACGCGCGCGGCAATGGACTTCGCTTCTGCGACGGTGGTGGCGAAACCGCCGGCGGGGAAGGGGATGCCTACCGGTGCGAGCAGTTGCTTTGCGCGATATTCGGGGATCACGCCCGACGGCAGGTCGAGCGCGACCGGATCCGCATCCGCCGTTGCAAAATCGCGCTCCGCCAGCTTGCCAAGGTGCCGTAACGCGCGGAATGCGCGGTCGGGCGACGGGAAATAGGGTACGCCGATCGCGCGCAGACCCTCGATATACTCCGCAGGGACCTCGGCTCCGTCGTCAATGCCAGCGAAGATCACCGGCTTGTGCGGGTCGAGCGCCTTTACCGCATCGATGATTGCGGGGAATTTGCGCGCGCAGGTCGCTGGGTCGGTCTGGATAATGCCGAACACCAGCGCGGCATAGTTGTCATCCGCCAGCAACGGGATCAGCGTGCGGCGGTACAGGTCCGGATCGACCAGCGCCTGCGCGGTCAGATCCATCGGGTTCGACACCGGGATGAAATCGGGGATCGACGCGCGCATCGCCTCCGCTGTCGCGCCGTCCATCGCGGGCAGGTCGAGGCCGATCGTCTCGGCGAGATCCAGTGTCAGCGCCTTGAACGCCCCGCTCTCCGTCAGCACCGCCGTGCCGCCGCGCCGCACCGGCTTGGCGCGCACCGCCAGCTCGACCACATCGCCCAGCGCTTCGAGGCTGTCGACCAGCACCACGCCGGCGCGCTCGACCTTGGCCTTCATCAACTGCCAGTCGCCCGCCATCGCGCCGGTATGCGTCGCTGCGCTTTCGCGGGCCGCGCTCGACGTGCCGGGGTGGAGCAGGACGATATGCTTGCCTGCCGCGCGTGCCTGTTCGGCGAGCGCGAGGAAGCGGGCGGGCTTGCGGAATTGCTCCACGATCATCGCGATCGCGGGAGTGGCCGGGTCGTTCAGCAGATGCTCGACATAATCCTCGACGCCCGATGCGGCCTCGTTGCCGGTCGACACCGACACGGTGAGACCCAGCCCCTTGGCCATCAGCGTCGTGCCCAGCACGACCGCCATCGCGCCCGACTGGCTGACGATGCCGACCGCAGGCTTGCCGGTCAGGTCCAGCACCGGCGTTTCGACGAACGTCAGCGGCACGCCCGCGGCATAGTTGACCATGCCCAGGCAGTTCGGCCCCTCGACCACCATCCCGTGCTCGTGCGCGATCCGCGCGACCTCGGCCTGCGCGGCCAGCCCTTCCTCGCCGCCCTCGGCAAAGCCGGCCGAGAAGATGATCGCTGCGCCGACGCCGCGCGCGGCGAGCGCCTGAACGGCGGGCAGTACCGCCGGACCCGGGATGGCCAGCACCGCCGCATCGACCCCTTGCGGCAGTTCGTCGATCGACTTCAGGCATGGCCGCCCGTCGATCGTGTCGCGCTTGGGATTGATGAGGTGGATGTTGCCCGCATAGCCGTGCCGCTCGAGGTTCTTGAGCACCGAATTGCCCAGCGCACCGGGCGTAGGGGAAGCACCTACGATCACGACCGAACGCGGGGAGAGCAGGCGGGAAAGGTCGGGCATTGTTACGCTATCCTGATTCCTCCCCTGAGCTTGTCTCAGGGGAGGGGGACCGCCCGCGAAGCGGGGGGTGGAGGGGCCGCCGCGCAGACGGCGGGTTCGCTTTGAGAGGTTTCCCGCCGACTGCGTCGGCGGCCCCTCCGTCATCGCTGCGCGATGCCACCTCCCCCAGCAAGCTGGGGGAGGAATAGGCTCAAACCTTCACGCGATCCTTGTCATACGCGCCCAGGCCCGGCTTGTAGCTCTTCTCGTCGATGAACTGCTTGATGCCTTCCTTGCGGCCGTCATTGTCATAGCTGTTGGCCGCTTCCTGCGCGCGGATCAGATAATCCTCGGCATCGTCATAGCTCATGATGCCGACCCGGCGCACCGCGTCCTTGGTCGCCTTGAGCGCCACCGGGTTCTTCTTCAGCAGCACATTGGCGACTTCGGTCACCCGCTCCTTGAGCTGGGCGAGCGGGAGCGATTCATTGACCAGCCCCCAATCGGCGGCAGTCTTGCCGTCGATATTCTCGCCCATCATCGCGTGATACATCGCCTTGCGGAACGGGAGCAGCTCGGTCGCCACCTTGGTCGCGCCGCCGCCGGGCAGGATGCCCCAGTTGATCTCGCTCAGCCCGAACTGCGCCTCATCGGCGGCAAAGGCGAGATCGCAGGCGAATAGCGGGCCGTATGCCCCGCCAAAGCACCAGCCATTGACCATCGCGATCGTCGGCTTCTGGTACCAGCGCAGGCGGCGCCACCAACCATAGGCTTCGCGCTGCACCCGCCGCGTCGCGCCCAGGCCCTGCGCCTCGGTCTCGCGGAAATATTCCTTGAGGTCCATGCCGGCGCAGAACGCCTCACCCTCGCCGGTCAGCACCAGCACCCCGACATCGTCGCGGAATTCGAGCGCGTCGAGCACCTCCATCATGTCGCGGTTCAGCGTCGGGCTCTGCGCGTTGCGCTTGTCCGGGCGGTTATACTTGACCCAGGCGATGCCGTTTTCGATCGTATAGGCGACGACGCCGTTGGTGCTCAGTTCGGTCATCTACTTCTCTCTTTCCCTGTTCGTCATCCCAGCGAAAGCTGGGATCTCATGCCGCAAGCCGTACGATCACGGCTGGAGGCCCCAGCTTTCGCCGGGGCGACGGCTTTGATCTCAGATCGGATAATGGCCCGGCTCGGTCTCGATCGTGATCCAGCGCAGTTCGGTGAAGCTGTCGATTCCGGCCTTGCCGCCGAACTTGCCATAGCCCGACGCCTTGACCCCGCCGAACGGCATCTGCGCCTCGTCATGCACGGTCGGGCCGTTGACGTGGCAGATGCCCGACTTGACCTGCCGCGCGACCTTGAGGCCGCGCGCGGTGTCGCGGGTAAAGACCGATGCCGACAGCCCATATTCGGTGTCATTGGCCAGCTCGACCGCATGAGCCTCGTCGCGCGCCCGGATCACGCCGACGACCGGACCGAAGCTCTCGTCGCGGAACAGCTTCATCTCCGGGGTCACGTGATCGATGACATGCGCGGGCATCAGCACGCCATTGGCGTCGCCGCCATTGACCTGCACCGCTCCGTGCGAGACCGCATCGGCGATGAGCGATTTGCAGTGATCGACGGTCTTCTGATCCACCACCGCGCCCAGCGGGGTCTTGCCCTCGCGGGGATCGCCGACCGCCATCGTTCCGACCTTTGCCGCAAACTTCTCGACGAACGCATCGGCGACGGCCTCGACGACGATGATCCGCTCGGTCGACATGCAGATCTGGCCCTGATTCATGAACGCGCCGAACGCCGCGGCCTTGACCGCCTCATCCAGGTCCGCGTCTTCCAGCACGATCAGCGGCGCCTTGCCGCCCAGTTCGAGCAGAACGGGCTTCAGATGCTCCGCCGCGCGCTTGGCGATGATCCGGCCAACCGCGGTCGATCCGGTGAAGTTGATGCGGCGCACATGCGGGTTGTCGATCAGCGCGCCGACGATCTCGGCGGCGTCCTGCGGGGCATTGGTGACGATGCTGACCGCGCCCTTGGGCAGCGCTTCGTCAAACGCTTCGGCGATCAGGCTGTGGGTGCGCGGGCATTGCTCGCTCGCCTTGAGCACCACGGTATTGCCGCACGCCAGCGGCACCGCGACCGCGCGCACGCCCAGAATGATCGGCGCGTTCCACGGCGCGATGCCCAGCATCACGCCGACCGGTTCGCGCAGCGCCATCGCGATACAGCCGGGTTTGTCCGACGGGATCACCTCGCCGCCGATCTGGGTGGTCAGCGCCGCGGCCTCGCGCACCATGCCGACAGCTAACATCAGGTTGAACCGCGCCCAGCCCTCGGTCGCGCCGATTTCGCCCATCATCGCATCGACGAACTGGTCGGCCTTCGCCGCAAGCGCATCGGCAGCCTTGTTCAGCGCCGCGCGGCGGGCATTGGGGCCGAGCGCCGACCATGCCGGGAAGGCGGCGGCGGCGGCTTCGACGGCGGCATCGGCATCGGCGACATTGAACGCCCTTGCCTCGGTGGCGACCGCTCCGGTCACCGGATTCATGCGGGTAAAGGTGGCGCCGGGAGCCGGCGGTGCGATCGTAGCCATGAACCTCTCCTCTATATTGTTATGCTATATAACCTAAATTATGGCCGCGCAAGCGGGTTGATCGATCAAATCGCGGGCGGACGCATCGGCCGGGAATGCAAGGACGCGGGCTGCCAACTCTCCTGCCGAGGCGGATGCGATTGGGCGCGCCGCATGGGCGGCGCAATCGACGAATTTGGCGATGAGCGACCTATCGTCCATTGGCCGATCTGGATGCCCTGCCGCCTGCATCACCCGGTGGGTCAATACTGCGCCGTCCTCGAGCGTGACGGTCAGCGACCCGCTCGCCGCCTCGCCACGGCCCCAGTCGGGATTGCGTCGCTCGACCACCTTGTGTGCCAGCGTGCGCGTCGCCGGATCGGCGATCCGTCCCGTCGCGAAACTGTCGAGCGTCACCGCGCCGTCGATCAGCGCCGCCGCAACGGTATAGGGGATCGAGAATTTCGCCTCGATCGCGCGTGCCGGTGCGGCCTTTACCGGCTGGGGGCGGATCAGCATCTCCTGAATCGGCCCGGTCTCGGCCTCGATCCGCACCACGCGCGCCGGGTCGACCCGGTCTCGCAGCGCCAATGCCGCCTCGATATAGGGATGCGTGCCGCGACAGGCGGGCCAGGGCTTGAAGCTGACGCGATCGCCCAGAAACTGCGTGCCAAGCCCGTCGAGCAGCGCGCCGCGGGGCGGGCCGCCGCCATAGATGGCGAAGAAGCCCGCGCGGCCCTCCAGCGGTTCGGCAAACGCGCGCGCGCCCGCCTTGGTGAGCAATGCCGCCTCGACCGCTGCGCGCGCCACCAGCCCCTCGCGCACGCCGCGCATCGGCGATGTGGCGTCATATTTGATCTCGCTCGGGAAACTTCCCTGCACCAGCGCGAGGCCCATGGCATGGCGGATCCTGTCGGCGTCGAGGTCGAGGAAGCGCGCACAGGCGGCGGCCGTAGCGATCAGATTGACCAGTGGCGGCGGGTACCAGCCGCCCTCCTCGAACGGGCGGGGCGGGGCGAGCGACAGGCGGCAGGCGAAATCGCTGCCCAGCGCCATGGCGGTCAGGAAGCTGCCGAACTTCGCGTCCGCGTTGGCATCCGCCAGGGCGAGCAGGGCAGGGACCAAAGCGGCGTTGGGATGTGCGGGTCCCGCATCGAATGTGTCGCCGAAATCGAGCGCATGGGCGAGCGCGCCATTGGCGAGCGCCGCGAGCGCGGGGGTGCTCGTCGCGTCAAAGCCAATCAGGCGCGAAGGGCCGGGAGTGGCCAAGGCATGGGCGCGATAGGGCGCCGCATCTTCGCCCAGCCCGGTAGCGCCGAGCGTGACGCCGAGCGCGTCGAGCAGTGCGCGGCGGGTCGCCTGGAGCGTCGCGGGCGGGAGCGCGTCGAGGCTCGCGGCGGCGAAATGGTCCGCGACGGCCTGGGAGATTGCTTTATTACAAAACATTCTTTGCAAACGCTTTCATCGGCTTTATCGCGATTGCAAGCAAAAAGGAGAGAGGCAATGCGGCGCGGCGCGATTTGGGCGGTTACGGCGATGGCAGTCGCGGTGTGGGGATGCGCGTCGCCGGTGCGACCCCAGCCGATCGCCTCGGATACGCTTCCCGGTGGCGCGCGCTGGGACGCCGAGGTTCCGGCGAACTGGAACGGGACGCTGCTGCTGTACAGCCGCGGTTATTCACCGGTTCCGGGCGACCCCGCAGCAGCGCCAAAGCCGCATCGCCAAGCGCTGCTCGATGCGGGCTATGCGATCGCCGGGTCCAATTACGGCAGCGGCGGCTGGGCGCTTGAACAGGCGGTCCCTGCGCAGCGCGCGACCATCGCCGCCTTCGCCGCGAAGCATGGCAAGCCGAAGCGCGTCATCGCCTGGGGCAGCTCGATGGGCGGACTGGTCAGCACCGCGCTCGCCGAGATGAAGGGCAGCGGCATCGACGGGGCGGCGCCGATGTGCGCTTCGATCGGCGGGTCGCTGGGCATGATGAACATGGCGCTCGACGGCGCCTATGCCTTCCGCACGCTGGTTGCGCCCGACGCGGGCGTCCGTGTGACCCGAATCGATGACGATCGCGCCAATGGCAAGCGGGTCGGCGACGCGCTGGCGGACGCGGTCAAAACGCCACAGGGCCGCGCGCGGGTCGCGCTGGCGGGCGTGCTGGCCGGGATTCCGGGCTGGACGAGCCGCGACCGACCCCAGCCCGGCGCGAGCGACTATGCGGCGCAGGCGGAGGAGATTGCGCGCTCCTTCGTCATGGGCGTGTTCCTGCCGCGCACGGATCAGGAAGCGCGTGCTGGCGGGGCGTTTTCGTGGAACACGGGCATCGACTATCGCGCGCAGCTCGACCGGTCCGGGCGGCGGGCGATGGTCGAGGCGATGTATCGGGCGGCGGGGCTGAAGCTCGAGGAGGATCTCGCGGCACTCAACGCGGGCGAACGGATCGCGGCGGACCCCAAGGCCGTCGCCTATATGCGCGCCAACTACACGCCCAATGCCCGACCGCGGGTGCCGCTGGTGGCGGTGCAGACGATCGGCGACGGCCTGACCGCGCCGGCGATGCAGCGCGGCTATGTCGAAGCCGCGCGGGGCGATGTTAAGAGCCTGTATGTCAACGCGGCGGGCCATTGCACCTTCGACACGCCGACCGTGCTGGCGACGATCCGCTATCTCGACGCGCGGCTGGATAGCGGGAAGTGGCCGCAGGCCCCTGCGGCATTCGTCCCGCACCAGCCCGCGCCGATGCTGCGTCCGTGCTGGCGCGGCGGGAAATGCCGCTGACCATAGTTGCCGGTCTACGCCGCACATTCCTCCCCTGATCTTGCTCCGGGGAGGGGGACCGCCCGCGAAGCGGGTGGTGGAGGGGCGCCGCGCAGACGGCCGTGAACAGCTCGGCAAAAATCCGCCCTCTGCGAGGGCGGCCCCTCCGTCAGCGCTTCGCGCTGCCACCTCCCCTGCGAGGCAGGGGAGGAACAGACGCATCACGCACTGCGATCAAATCCCCTTGCGCTCGATCTTCCACTTCGGGTCCTTGCACAGCTCGCAATCCGCGCCCGCGAACATCTTCCCCGCCTCGGCATCGCCGCGCAGCTGCCAGTTGAGCCAGGCGACCGAAAAGCGCGCGACATCGCCGCCATTCTCCTCGCGGAAGGTGCCGCCATGGCCGACATCGCCATCGACCAGCACGACCGGGACATGGTCGATCCGGGCAACATCGTCGGTGCCGTTGGGCCAGGCGATATCGCCCTTGCCGCCCAGCACATAAAGGGTGGGGGTGTGCAGCGCCTTCAGCATCGATTTATCCACCGTCATGCCGGTGATCGCCTGCTTCCCGTCGTTGAACACGCCGCTATTGTGGACGATCACCGTGCGGAACCGCTTGTCCGCGCTGCCCTCGATCGCCTGCAATCCGCCACAGCTATGCCCGGCGATCGCGGCCTGTGCCGGATCGATCAGCCCCTTGTAACGGCTGCCGTCGCGCGCATTTTCGGCGAGCGCCCAGTCGAGGCCCTTCACCACATCCTGCGTTGTTGTCGCTGGAGCGGGCAGGCGACCGGTCACCGGATCGGGACCGCGGGGTTCCGATCCGGCCGGGCGGGGGACGGCGCCGGGTCCGCTGCGAACCTTGCCCGGTGCGACGACCAGATAGCCATGCGAAGCGATTTCGGCGAGGTGGAAGCGGGCGCTCGCCCCGTCGTCGGCGCACCCGCCATTGCCCCAGACCACGACGCCGAGCCTCTTCCCGCCCAGCTTCGACAGGTCAGCAGGGCGATAGACGACATGATCGGGGAGGGCGGGATCGACCTCCTTGATTGCCGCGAACGGCCCGGTTCCGGGCGTGTCGGGACGTTTGGCGTCCGCCGCGCGCAACTCGGCGAAGCGGCGTGCAGCCTCCGGGTCCGGCGCCTGCGCCACCTGCGCCATCGCGCTCCCCGACAGCAGCACCAGTCCAAGCGCGATCAAACCCGTCCGCATCGTCCGTCTCCCATTTGGTTATGGGATAAAGCTAACGGGGGTGCCGGGCGATGCAAGCCCTTTCATGCGCTCTCTCTCGCGATGACCCGAAAACCGACATCGACGCGTGTTTCGACGTCCGCCCCCGCCGCGCGACCGCGCAGAACGCGCATCACCTCGCGCGCGATTCGGGCGCCGTCGACATCGACCGAGGTGATCGTGGGGCGCATGTCGCCCGCCATGCGCAAATTGCCAAAGCCGGTGACGGCGAGCTGATCGGGAACGCGAATCCCCGCCGCCTGCGCCTCGACGATCAACCCCTGGGCGATCCAGTCGGACCCGCACACGACGATGTCGGGTCGTTCGGGCAGGTCGGCGAGCGCGCGATAGGAGAGTCGGCCTTGCCCGAAATGGCTGGGGACATTGACGTCGAATCGCGTCGGCTCGGGGCCGCCATCGTGCATCCAGCGGGCGATGAAGCCCCCTGCGCGCCGTTCCGAACGGGTCGATTTCGGCACCACGAGATGCGGACGCCGATAGCCGCGCTGGCGCAGGAATCGCGCCAGTTCTTCGCCGGCTTCGCGGTGCGAAAAGCCGACCGCGATATCGATCGGGTCTTCGGGAAGGCCCCAGGTTTCCACCACCGTGATCCCTGATGAACGCAGGCGCGCCCGCGTCTCCGGCTCCGACACGATGCCGGTCAGGATGATCGCATCGACGCGCCGCGCCAGCGCCATGTTGATCTCCCGCACAAGCCGGTGATTGTCCGGCCCGGTGAGCGAGAGCATCACGCTGTTGCCGTCGGTCGCCAGCTCGTCGATCATCGCCTCGACCGTATCGTTGAAGATCGACTGGGCGATGTCGGGCACCAGCACCGCGATCAGGCGGCTGCGGTTGCTGGCAAGCGCGGTCGCGGCCAGATTCTGGACATAGCCGGTCTGTTCGATCGCCTCGCGGATGCGCGCGCCTGTTGCGGCGGCGACCACCTCCGGACTGTTGAGATAGCGGGAGACGGTTGCGGCGGAGACACCCGCCAGCGCCGCAACATCGTCCAGTCGTGGGTTTCGCGCTGCCATGGCGGCATTCCTACACAACCAAATGTCAAAATCACCAAAAGGTTCTTGCAAGCGCTTGCATTGATCCGTATCAAAACTGTTATGACGCATGACTTCGATCCCCTTGCGCCCGAAACATTCGACAGCCCCAATGCCGATTATGCCCGGCTGCGGGCGCAATGCCCGGTCGCACACAGCGATGCCTGGGGCGGCTTCTGGGCGCTGATGAAGCATGACGATGTGTCCGCCGCGGCTGTGGACTGGCAGACCTTTATTACCTCGCAGCAGAATGTCGTCCCCAAGGTGGCATTTACCGGGCGCCGCCCGCCGCTGCACCTCGATCCTCCGGAGCACACCCCCTATCGCCGCGCGATCGCGCCCCTGCTGACCGAGCGCAAGGTCGCGAAGCTGGAGCCGGTCGTGCGGCGAATTTGTCGGGATTTGCTTGGCCAGATGGTGGCGAAGGGCGGGGGCGATGTGGTCGCCGATTATTCGGCGCACATGCCGATCGCGGTGTTCGCCAACTGGATGAACCTGACGCCCGATGCGGTTGCGGAGCTGACCCGCGTGGGTCAGCGCTACAATATCGCGGTCCAGTCGAACGATGTCGACGCGACCAAGGAATCGAGCCTGCTGCTCTACGACATGGCGCGCGGCATCGTCGCCGATCGCAAGGCCGCGCCGCTGCCGGTGGACGAAGATGTGACGAGCGCGCTGCTCGCCACCCGCGTCGATGGCGAACCGCTGCCCGAGGAGATGATCGTCGGGACGATCCGCCAGGTACTGGTGGTCGGCATCATCGCGCCGAGCGTGATGATCGGGTCGATCGCGGTGCATCTGGGTCGCGACCGCGCGTTGCAGGCGCAGTTGCGCGCCGACCCGTCGCTGGTCCCGGCTGCGGTCGAGGAGTTCCTAAGGCTCTACACGCCCTATCGCGGGTTCGCGCGCACCGCCGTTACCGACGTGACGATCCGTGGGCGCACCATTCCTGCGGGCGAGCCGATCGCTCTCGTCTATGCCTCGGCCAATCGTGACGAGGATGTGTTCGAATGCCCGCATGAATTCCGCATGGGGCGCCCAAACATGAAGGAGTCGCTGGCGTTCGGGCGGGGCACGCATTCGTGCGTCGGTGCCGCGCTAGCGACGCTGGAGCTGAATGTGGCGGTCGAGGAACTGCTCGCCGCTGCGCCGGGCTTCACCCTCGCCGCCGAGCCGAAACCGACACGCTTCCCCGAAATCGGTGCGCTCAGCGTGCCGGTGGCGTTCGAGCGGGCGGGCGAGGGCGCGGCATGACCCATGTCTTCCTCGCCGCGGGCGATCTGGCCCCCGATCGCGACGATTACGACGAGAGCTATGTCGCAACCCGCGACGTGCTGCACGCCGCCGACATCGCCTTTGCCCAGCTTGAGACGAGCTTTGCCGAAAAGGGCGTGCGGCTGCCCCAGGCGCGCCATGCGGTGCTGGCGCGACCCGATGGCGCCGACGCTCTCGCCCGTGCCGGGTTCGACGTCATCTCGATGGCGGGAAATCATGTGCTCGACTGGGGCAATGACGCCTTTTTCGAGACCAAGGCCAATCTCGAGCGCGTCGGGCTGAAGGTCGTTGGCGCGGGCGCGAATATCGCCGAGGCGCGCAAGCCGGTGAAGATCACGCTGGGCGACGGCACCCGCGTCGCGATCCTCGCCTACTGCACGATTCTGCCGCACAGCTATTGGGCCGAGGAGCGCCGCCCCGGCTGCGCGCCGATGCGCGCGCATACGCTCTACGAGCAGATCGAGCATGACCAGCCCGGCACGCCCGCGCGCATCCACACCTTCCCGCATCGTGAGGATCTCGCGGCGCTGGAGGCGGATATCCGCGCGGCCAAGGCGGACGCGGACCTGGTCTTCGTCTCGCTCCACTGGGGCATCCATTTCGTCCGCGCGAGCATCGCCGACTATCAGCGCGATGTTGCGCGGGCGGCGGTCGCGGCGGGGGCCGATGCAATAATGGGCGGCCACCCCCACATCCTGAAGGGGTGCGAAGTCATCGACGGCGCGCCGGTCTTCTACTCGCTGTGCAATTTCGCAACCGATCTGCGGATGGACCCGGTCCATGCCGCCTCGAAGAGCTTCAACGAGATCCGCGTGCTGGCCGAGGAATGGGAACCGGATTTCGACAGCCTCTACAATTTTCCCAAGGCATCGCGCCTGTCGCTGGTCGCGCGGTTCGAGATCGCGAACGGCCGCATCGTCCGCTCAGGCTTCCTGCCGATGTACATCGATCGCGATGCGGTTCCTCGCTTCGTGGAGCCGGGCAGCGAACGGCATTCCGAAGTTGTCGATTACATGGCGGCCGTGACCGCCGAAGCAGGGCTCAACGCCCGCTACCGCGTGGAGAGTGAGATGGTTGTCGTGGAGCAGGCCGCATGAGCGAGAGCAAGGCCGCGACCGCCTCCGCCTTCCCGCTGGAAGGCTATGTCTTCCTCTATCTGCTGGCATATCTGCCCAACGTCATCATCACCAAATTGGTGACGAGCACGGTGCATCCGGGCCTTGGCCGTCCGCTGACCGGGCTGGAGACGCTGCCCGCCTCGCTCATTATCAGCCTGGTGCTGACCTATCTCTTCATCTGGTGGTCGGGCTGGCACAAGGACGCGCATGGGGTGATGGTTCTGGGTCGCCGCATTCCGGTGCCGACCAAATATACGCTCTATTCGGGCTTCGGCACGGCGTTGGTGCTGTTCACCGTGCCCTTGTCCTTCACCTTCGAGGGCGTCAGCATTCCCTTCATCCAGCTGCTGATGCGCGGCGACATCCTCATCATCGCGCCGATCGTCGATCTGATCTTCGGCCGCCGGGTGCGCTGGTGGAGCTGGTGCGCGCTGGTGATGGTGCTGGCCGCGATGGTCATCACGCTGGCCGACCGTGGCGGACTGTATCTGCCGCCGCTCGCGATCCTGACCGTGGTCCTCTACACCGTTGGCTATTTCGTGCGCCTGATCGTGATGACCAAGGTGTCGAAGAGCGGCGATCCCGCCAGCGTCCGCCAGTATTTTGTCGAGGAAAAGGTGTTCGCGCTGCCGCTGTCGGTGGCGATCCTTGCGGCGATCTCGGCTTCCGGAATCGGCAGCCAGTCGGGCGCGCTCGGCTGGGGCTTCATCTCGGTCTGGACCGACCCGGTGATCCTCCCGCTGCTCGGCATCGGCTTCACGCTCACCATCGTCTCGGTCTTTGCGATCATCATTCTGCTCGACCCGCGCGAGAACGCCTATTGCGTGCCGCTGGAGCGTGCCGCGAGCCTCGTCGCGGGCGTCGGCGGCGCGCTGATCCTCGCCTGGGTCTGGGGCCTGCCGCATCCGCGCCCGGCCGAACTGGTCGGCGCCGCCATCCTGATCGCCGCCATCGTGTTGCTTTCGCTTGCCCCGCGCTTCGCCGACCGGCCCGCCCGCTCGGCACGCGCGGAAACCGTCTGACCACCATCGATCCAACCGAACCGCAGGAACATGCGGGCTGAACATAAGGAGGGGACTATGAACATCATTGCCATTCGTCGCCAGTCGACCCTGCTGAGCCGCAGCGCGCTGGGCGTGCTCGCGCTGACCATCGCGATGCCTGCGGTTGCGCAGGAAGATACGCCACCGCCTGCCGCCCCTGAGGCGGCCGAGGAAGCCATCATCGTCACCGGCAGCCGCATTCGCGGCATCGATCCGGTCGGCTCCGCCGTGATCGCGATCGACTCCGAACAGATATTGGAAGAACCGGTCACCTCGACCAACGACATCTTGCGCCGCGTGCCGCAGGTCGTCTCGCTCGGCGCCAACCGCGCGGGTGGCAGCGCCCAAAATGGTGCGGCGAACGCGACGCGCGGTGCAGGCATCAACCTGCGCGGCCTGTCCACCAACGCGACGCTGCTGCTGTATGATGGCAAGCGCCTTCCGCCACAGGGAACGCAGGGGCAGTTCACCGATCCCTCGGCGATCCCCTCGATCGCGCTCGGCCGGATCGAGGTCGTCGCGGACGGCACCTCCGCCGTTTACGGCTCCGACGCGGTCGCGGGCGTCGTCAACCTCATTCTGCGCAAGGACTTTTCCGGCATCGAGGCGCGCGGCCGTTACGGCCTGACCGAAGGGGATTATTACGAGGCGCAGGCGGCGCTGCTCGTCGGGCATAAATGGGACGGCGGCTATATCATGGCCGCAGGCGAATATTCGAAGAACAACAACCTCTTCGGCTCCGAACTCGATTTCTATACCTCCGACAACCGCGCACGCGGGGGGCGCGACCTGCGCGGCACCAACTGCGCACCCGGCACGCTGGTGGTCGGCGGCGTCAACTACGCCATTCCGACCGGCGGCGTAACGAGCGCCAATGTCGGCAGCCTGGTGGCGGGAACCCGCAACCAGTGCGAGTTCCTCGACATCGCCCAGGTTATTCCGGACCAGGAGCGCTGGAGCGGCGTCGCATCGGTCAGTCAGGAAATCACGCCCGGCATCCGCATCTTCGCCGATGGCTTCTACTCACGGCGCAGCGGCACGTTGCTGTTCAACCCGACGGTCAACGCGACCGTCCCCAACACGAACCCCTTCTTCGTCTCTCCGGTACCCGGCGCGACGTCGGTAACGGTGCAGACGACCTTCCTCGACGAGACCGGTCCGCTCCCCAATCCCTATTGGGCGAGCACCTGGAACGTCTCCGCCGGGGTTGAGGCGGACCTGTTCGGCGACTTCCAGGGCACCGTCTATTACGCCTATGGCAAGTCCGAGGAGGTTGCCGACCGCCGCCGTTCGGGCGTCAACGCCGGGGCGCTCAACGCTGCACTGGCCGACACCAACCCCGCGACCGCGCTCAACGTGTTCGGCGGGCCGAACAACCCGGCGACACTCGCTGCGATCACCGACAATTATTTCGTCATCACCGGCCGTACGCGGCTGGAAGTCATCAATGCGCAGATGGACGGTTCGCTGTTCGAGATGCCGGGCGGCAACGTTCGTATCGCCTTTGGCGGCGAGCATCGCGTCGAATATACCTATACCGATCTGTTCATCGGTCGCTCGGCGGCGGCGAACCATGTTACCGACGATGGCAGCCGCAATGTCGATGCGGTGTTTGCCGAACTGTTCGTCCCGCTAGTCGGGGCGGGCAATGCCTCGCCGGGGCTGGAGCGGCTCTCGCTCAGCATTGCCGGGCGCTATGAGCATTATAGCGATTTCGGCAGCACCACCAATCCGAAGGTCGGCCTGACCTACTCGCCCTGGCTCGGCCTGACGCTCAAGGGAACCTATGGCACCTCCTTCCGCGCGCCGACCTTTACCGAGGTGTCGACCGTCGGCGGCGGCGCGGGCCTGTATTTCGATACGCTGCCCGGTCCCAGTGGCAACCAGATCGGTATCGGCATCGCGGGCGGCAACCCGGATCTCGAGCCGGAAAAGGCGACGACATGGTCGTTCGGGGTCGAGGTCGCCCCGCCGGAACTGCCCGGCTTCAACGCTTCGGTGAACTATTTCCGGATCGATTATACCGATCAGATCCAGGCGCTGCGCGGCACGCCGGGCCTGCTCACCAATCCGATCTACAGCCAGTTCGTCCAGTTCAACCCGACCGCGGCGGAGATCAGCGCGCTGGTCAATTCGGGGCTGCCGATCAACGCGGCAATCAACGAATCGCTGGTGACCTTCATCGCCGACGGGCGGCGCCAGAATCTCGGCACCTCGCTGTTGCGCGGGCTCGATTTCACCGCGGCCTATCGCTGGAACTGGGGCGGGGTCGATCTCGATGCCGGGATCCAGGGCACCTATGTGCTCGATTATCTGTTCGAGGCGGTTCCCGGCGCGGGGCTGGTCGATGTACTCGACACGATCGGCTTCACCCAGAAATTCCGCACCCAGGCGGATATCGGCGCGAAATTCGGCGGGCTGAAGACGCGCCTCACCTGGAACCACCTCAACGGCTATACCAATACCACCTCGGCCGTGGTGCGAGAGGTCAGCAATTACGACACGTTCGATCTGCTGATCGGCTACGACATTACCGACCGGATCGGCGTGTCGTTCGACGTGCGCAACCTGTTCAACGAGGATCCGCCCTTCGTCGACACCACCAACGGCTTCGATCCGCAGGCATCGAACCCGATCCCGCGCCTGTTCGCGATCACGGCGAACGTGAAGTTCTGATGCCGGCGATGCTGGCAACCGCGCTGGCCGGATGTGCTGCCCTGACGGGCACGCATCCGGGCGGCGTGGCCGTCACGGCGGCGACGGCGGTGACCCCGTCGCCGACCTGGCAGCCCGAAACGACCAGCTTCTATCGCCCCGTCCCGGTCAGCGTTCCGCTGTGCCGGGTCGAGGGGGTGATCGAGGGCAATATCGGCTTCGAGCTGTGGCTGCCCGCCGACTGGAACGGGCGGCTGCTCGGCGCAGGCGTCGGCGGCGATGCCGGCGTGTACAACTATATCGATATGAGCCGTCGCATTGCCGAGGGCTTTGCGACGGTCACCACCGACAGCGGGCATAAATCGACTCAGGCGCGCTGGATGGCCGACCCCAAGGCGCGGGTCGATTACGAACATCGCGCGGTCCATCTCACCGCGCTCGCGGCCAAGGCGATCGTCGCCAAATTCTACGACCGCGCCGTGGACAAGAGCTATTTCACCGGCTGCTCGGGCGGCGGGCGACAGGCGCTCAAGGAGATGCAGAATTATCCGGGCGACTATGACGGCGTGATCGCTGGCGCGCCGGGTCCCTATATGCCGCTGCAATCGGTGCGGATGCTGTGGTTCGCGCTGCAACAGAAATGGACGCCCGCAGGCGCGCTCAGCGATACCGACTGGGCGCTGTACGAGAACAAGGCAACCGCCGCGTGCGACGCGCAGGACGGCGTTGCCGATGGAATCATCTCGAACCCGCTCGCCTGCAAATTCCGCACCGCGACCTTGCTCTGCAAACCCGGCCAGACCGAGGGCTGCCTGACGGCACCCAAGCTCAAGATGCTCGACCTGATCCGCGCACCGATGCGCGACGAGGCGGGCAGGGCGATGGACGATGGGCTGTTTCCCGGCGTGCGCACGCGTCCCGGTCCGCCGTCGCCGCTGCTGCGCGCGATGTGGGCGGATGGCGTCTATGACGACGCCAACTGGAACGAGGACAGCTTCCAACGCAGCCGCGACCTGCTCGCTGCCAACCGCCGGATGCCCGAACTACGCGCCGACAAGGTCGCAATCGCGCCCTTCGTCAAGGCAGGCGGCAAGGCGATCCTCTATCAGGGCTGGGCCGACCCCTCGACCAATGCCGGGCCGACGATCGACTATTACGCTGCGCTGGCGCGGGCGAATGGCGGGCTCGCGAAGCTGGACGACAGCGTGCGCCTGTTCATGGCCCCCGGAATGTACCATTGCGCCCGCGGCCCCGGCGCCGACCAGTTCGGCGCATCGGGTCAGGCGAGCTGGCCCGGTGACCCGTCGCGCGATGTGCTGTGGGCGCTGATCCATTGGGTCGAGAAGGGGAAGGCGCCGGCGCGTCTGACCGCGACCAAGATCGAGGACGGCAAGGAGAGCTTCACCCGGACGCTCTGCCCCTATCCGCAAGCGGCGCACTGGGACGGGAAGGGGCCGGCCGAGGCCGCGTCATCCTATCGCTGCGCGGTCGATCCGGCGCTGGTCAAATATATGGGGCGCAAGACGCTCGTGGGGTCGTAGTGATCAAAGCCCCTCCCCTTTAGGGGAGGGGTTGGGGGTGGGGCGTCTCAGTCTCACCGAGACCGACATGCCAAGAGGAAAGGCCCCACCCCAACCCCTCCCCTAAAGGGGAGGGGCGAGCCCTATCTCGGCGCGATCCAGGCCTCCACCTAGCCGCGCCTATCCCCGTGCCTCGACTGGCGCCGACCACCGCCGCATTCCGAACAGCGCAACCGCCGCGACGATCGAGCCAAGGCCCATCAGGATCGCGACCGTCTGCAACCCGTATCCCGCCGCAAACAGAAATCCGGCAAGGGCAGGGGCCAGTGCTGAACCGCCGCGTCCGACGCCGATGACAAATCCGGTCGCGGTCGCACGCACCCCGGTCGGGAAGGACTGGGCGATCAGCGCGTAGAGGCCGACCACGCCCGCATTGGTGGCAAAGCCCGCCGCTGCCGCAACCATCGACAGCCCGGCGAGATCGCTCTGCCCGCGCCCGAACAGGATGACCAGAGCCGTCGACAGCAGCATCGCGACGATGGTGAGCGCGAGCAGCCGGATCTTGCCGGTCAGCAGGCCCAGGATCAGCGAACCTGTGGCGCCGCCGATGCTCGCCCAGACCAGCACGCCCGCCGCCTCGGGCGGGGGGAAGCCCATGTCGACCACGATTTTCGGGATCCATTTCAGGATGAAATAGAAGGTCATGATGTGCGCGAGATAGGCGAGGGTCAGCAGGATCGTCGGTCGCATCAAAGCGGGCGAAAACAGGTTGACCAGCGGCGCCTTGCGCGTCGTAACGACCTCGGCCTCGGGCAGCGCGTCGATCGGCGGGTGACCCATTCGTGCCAGGTTGGCATTGATCCGCTCGAGCGCGTCCGGCGGACGCTTGTGCATCAGGAACGCGACAGACTCCGGCGCGCGCCACAGGACGAGGGGGATGAACAGAACCGAGCAGACCGCGCCGAACACGAATACCGCGCGCCAGTCATACATCGACAGCAGCACCGCCGAGATCGATCCGCCGATGATCGTGCCGACCGGATAGCCGGCGGCCATCAGCACCACGGCGAGCGAGCGATGCCTGGCATTCGCCGCTTCCGCCACCGCCGCATTGGTCGCGGCGAGCATCCCGCCGATGCCGAGCCCGGTGAGCACGCGCCAGATCATCAGCGTGTAGATGCCCCCTGCGCTCGCCGCGCCGAGCATCCCGACGGTCATGATGCCAAGGCAGGAGAGGATGGTCGCACGCCGTCCGATCCGGTCGGCGATGCCGCCCAGGAACAGCGACCCGATTGCCATGCCGACCAGCTCCATCGACAGGACGATGCCCAGCGCCGCGCGATTGATGCCCCAGTCGGCGGCGATGCCGGGCGATGCGAAGCTGATCGAGAGCACGTCGAACCCGTCGAGCGCGTTCAGCCCGACCATCGTGGCCACCACGCCCCATTGGAAGCGCGACATCGGTTCGCGGTCGATCACCGCGCGTGGATCGGTAGCCATGTCCCCTCCATCGGCCTGAAATGCCGGTTTGTTATACGCCCTAACAAGTTCAGCGATAGATGCGCGCGAGCATTTCCTCAAGCCGTGCCAGCTCCGCTTTGCTGAAACGGGCTTTCAGCCATGCCTCATGCTCCGCAATCGCCGCTTTCGCCTGCGTCAGAAGCGCCTCGCCCGCGTCGGTCAGGCGGAACGCGATGCGCCGTCCATCGGTGCGCGACGGGCTGCGCGACACCAGCCCGCGCTTCTCCAACCCATGGACCAGCGCCATCGTCGTCGCGCGATCCATGTCGAGCGCCTGCGCCAGATCGGCCTGCGCCAGATCGGGGTGGTCCCCGGTCAGCCACAGCACCGACACCTGTTTCTGCGTCAATCCCAGATCGGCGAAATGTTCGACGAAATGCCGCTGCACCGCGCCATGCGCACGGCGGAGGCGAAGCCCGAGATTGCGGTCGAGATCGCCGCGCCCGATCGTCACGCCTGCTCCGCCTCCATCAGCTTGCGGATGATCGACCGCGCGCGCACGCTGCCCTGATCGATCGAATAGCCGCGCAGTTTCATGTCGGGATTGGCGTCGATGCTGCGCTGCTGCGCCTCCAGCACTTCGACATCCTCGTCGAACACCTGGCCCTGCTGCGCCTTGAACCGCGCGGTGAAACCGGCGTCATCGATGTCGAAGTTCCTCGCCATGCCCCAGAAATAGTGAGTCGTGGTTTCGCTCTCCGGCGTCATCGCATCGACGACGAAGCCGCGCACCCCCGAATCGTGGCTTTCGATCGTGTCGCCTGCTTCGACGGGGGACACGCCGACATCGATCAGCACCGATGACGGGGGAATGAAGTGGCACACCTGCCAGCGATCGACCGGCCCTGCGGATTTGAGAGCGTCGCGCCAGAAGGGCGGGGGCTCGATCCCCGGCATCCAGCGGCGCACCTTCACCTCCTCGCCCTCGACCAGCGTTTCGATCGGCGCCTCGGTAATCTCATGCTGCCCGATCGACCCCTGATGCACCCAGGTTTCGTGGGACAGGTCCATCAAATTGTCGATCACCAGCCGGTAATCGCAGTTGATATGGTTGTAGCCGCCGTCGAAGGTCCAGCCCGGCGCGCTGCACGGCCAGAAATCGGGAATGCTCGCCGGGTCCGCCTTCGCCGCCTCGCCGATCCAGATCCAGACGAAGCGATGCTTCTCGACCACCGGGTACAGCGTCGCACAGACGGCCTTCGGAACCGGCTCCGACTTGATCGGCATTTCGCTGGCACAGCCATCGGGCTCGATCAGCAGCCCATGATAGCGACAGCGGATCGAATCCCCTTCCTTGAATCCCATCGACAGCGGCAACAGCCGGTGCGGGCAGGCGTCGCGCATCGCCACCACGCCGCGGTCGAGCTTGCGGTACAGCATCACCGGTTCGCCACAGATGGTGCGCGCGATCGGCGTGCGATCCACCTCCGAATCCCATGCGGCGACATACCAGCGGTTGGTGATCCAGGTCATTGCCTCGCTCCTCTTCCTGTCCTATCCGTCGTTGCAGCATTTTGTATGTAACACTTACAAATATCGCAAGGAGATTTCTGGATGCCCACGCCCCCCTTCCGCGCCGATCATGTCGGCAGCTTCCTGCGCCCCAAGGCGCTGATCGATGCGCGCGCCGCCTTCAAGGCTGGCGAAATCGACGCCGCCGCATTGCGCGCAGTCGAGGATGAGGCGATTCGCGGCGTGGTGAAGTTTCAGGAGGATCTGGGGCTTCAGGGGATCACCGATGGCGAGTTCCGCCGCACCTATTTCCACACCGATTTCCTGCTTCAGCTCGATGGCGTCGAAGAGGCGGGCGGCACTGCGGTGCATTTCCACCAGCATGGCGGCAAGGAACTGTCCTACGCCCCGCCGGTGATGAAGATCACCGGCAAGATCGAACATGCCCGCGACATCCAGCGCGCCGATTATGAATTCCTCGCCAGCTGCACCAGCCGCACGCCGAAGGTGACGATCCCGTCGCCGACGATGCTGCACTTCCGCGGCGGCCGCGACGCGATCGACGCCTCCGCCTATCCCGACCTGGAGGACTTCTACACCGACCTCGCTGCCGCTTACCGCGCAGAGATCGCCAGCCTCGCCGATGCCGGTTGCCGCTACCTCCAGCTCGACGACACCAACCTCGCTTACCTCTGCGACGACACGCAGCGCGAGAATGCGCGGAAGCGCGGCATGGACCCCGACGAGCTGCCGCGCCTTTATGCCCGCATCATCAACGATTCGATCCGCGACAAGCCCGAAGACATGGTCGTCTGCGTCCATCTGTGCCGCGGCAATTTCCGCTCGAGCTGGGCGGCCGAGGGTGGTTACGAGCCGGTCGCCGAAGTGCTGTTCAACGAACTCAACATCGACGGCTATTTCCTCGAATATGACGATCCGCGCTCGGGCGATTTCGCCCCGCTGCGGCATCTGCCGAAGGGCAAGACCGTCGTGCTCGGCCTCGTCACCACCAAGCTCGGCGAGCTGGAGTCAAAGGACGATGTGAAACGCCGCATCGAAGAAGCCGCGCAATTCGCGCCGCTCGACCAGCTCGCTTTGTCGCCGCAATGCGGCTTCTCCTCGACCGTCCACGGCAACGATATCGAGGTGGAGCAGCAGGCGGCAAAGATGCGCCTGGTTCTCGATGTGGCGAAGGACGTTTGGGGGTAACCGTCCAATTCCTCCCCCAGCTTGCTGGGGGAGGGGGACCGCCGCCGAAGGCGGTGGTGGAGGGGCGGCTGCGCAGACAGCCGTGAACAGCTCGGCAATATTCCGCCACTTGCAGTGGCGGCCCCTCCGTCAGCACTTCGTGCTGCCACCTCCCCTGCTGCGCAGGGGAGAGATTGCTTGCTCACGATCGCGTTCGGCGAGGTCTCCCCACTTCGGCCCGCGCCGCTCAGCCCTCCTCCGGCCAGTATAATCGCATCGGATTGGCCACCAGCAGCTTGTGCTGGAGTTCGGCTGTCACCGCGATCGCCGGGATCACATCGACCAGCGCGCCGTCATCGGGCAGCACGGTCTCCATGTTCGGATGCGGCCAGTCGGTGCCCCACAGCACGCGATCGGGATAGGACTCGACCAGCGGCCGCACCGCCGCGACGAAATCGGCATAGGGCGGCCCGGCGGGGTCGAGCCGGTCGGGGCAGGTGACCTTGGTCCAGATATCCGCGCGGCTGTCGAGCAGCGCGCGGAACGCGGTCATGTCCGCGCCATCCGGCCCCTGGCGCACGTCGGGCCGACCCATATGGTCGATCACGATCGGCACCGGGATCGCTGCGAGGAACGGCTTCATCTCCTCAAGGATATCCGCCTCGAAATAGACGACGACGTGCCAGCCAAGTCGCGCGATGCGCTGGGCGACTTCGAGGAACTTGTCCTTGGGCGCATCATCGACCAGGCGTTTGAGGAAATTGAAGCGCACGCCGCGAATGCCGCCCGCATGCAGCTCATCCAGCTCGACGTCGCTGATCGGGGGATCGACCACCGCCACCCCGCGACAGGTTCCGTTCGACACTGCGATGGCGTTGAGCGTCGCGGCATTGTCGGTCCCGTGACAGCTCGCCTGGACAATCACATTGCGCGCAAAGCCAAGCCGCTCGCGCAGCGCGAACAGCGCGTCGGGGCCGGCATCCTGCGGCAGATATTTGGCCTTGGGGCTGAACGGGAACTGCGCCTGCGGTCCGAACACATGGCAATGTGCATCGACCGCGCCCGGCGGTGGGGTGAAGCGCGGCTTCGACGGCTCCAACGTCCAACTGCGGATGCGCCCATCGGCGTCGGTCGTGCTCATGCGAAGACTTCCCCGTCCATCAATTTGCGCGCCGTCCGCAGCATCCCGGCCTCGATCGGCGCGCCCGCTTCATCCAGCGTCACCACGCATTCGGTCACCCCGGTCGGGTGCTCGACGCCCAATGTCAGCGACCGTCCCTCCGGCACTTTCGCCAGCGCGGCCGCGGGCGAACCGCCGATCAGGCACGCCGTCGCGACGCTGACCGCCCCCAGCACCCCGATCGAGGCATGGACGCGGTGCGGGATCAGGGACCGGACGGCGATCGCGCCACCATCGCGCGGCGCGGCGACCAGCATCATCTTGGGCACCGATTTTTCGGTGACGTCGCCCAAATTCATCAGCGGCCCGGCCTTCAGCCGGATCGCCTCGACCTTCGCCTTCATCGCATCGTCGGCGTCGAGCGTGTCGCGGTCTTCATAGCCGGTGATACCCATGTCGCTGGCGGCGATGATGACGCACGGCATGCCATTGTCGATCATCGTCACCCGGACTCCATCGATCTCGTCGACGCCGTTGCCCGTCGGCAGCAGCGCGCCGCAACTCGATCCGGCAGTGTCGCGAAAGGCGAGGGGGATGGGCGCCGCCGTCCCCGGCACCCCGCTGATGCTGGCATCGCCGTCATAGCGGACCGCGCCGCCGGGCGTCTGGACCGTTGCGACCGCGACCTGCCCGGTATTCTCCATGAAGATCGCAACGCGCGTCTCGCCGTCCTGTCCCACGACCAGTCCGCGCTCGATCGCGAATGGCCCGATCCCAGCCAGGATGTTTCCGCAATTCTGCGCGTCGGTGACGATCGCCTGATCGACGAACACCTGCAGGAACAGATAATCGACATCCACCCCGTCGCGCTCGGACTTGCGCACCACCGCCACCTTGCTGGTCAGTGGATCGGCGCCGCCCATGCCGTCGATCTGCCGCGGATCGGGCGATCCCATCACCCGCAACAGAAACGCATCGCGCGCGACCGTGTCGGTGGGCAGGTCGTCGGCAACGAAATAACCGCCCTTCGACGTCCCGCCGCGCATCCACATGCAGCGGACGCTCATCATAAGCCCCTCCCCTTCAGGGGAGGGGTTGGGGTGGGGCCTATCCTCTGGGCGCGTCGGTCTCGGTGAGACTGAGACGCCCCACCCCCAACCCCTCCCCTGAAGGGGAGGGGCTTTTCTACCTCACTCATACCGCAACCCCATCTCCTTGAGGCGCGGCCGCATGTCGTAGATGTCGAGGCCCAATTCGCCCGCCGCCAGCCGCACCCGCTTGGCCTCTTCCGCCGCCTCACGCTTGCGCGCCGCCTCCAGCACGGTGGCAGCATCCGCGCGCTTGACCACGCACACCCCGTCGTCATCGGCAACGATCACATCGCCCGGCTCGACTGCCGCCCCGGCGCACACGATCGGCACATTGACCGACCCCAGCGTATTCTTGACCGTTCCCTGCGCAAACACCGCCTTGGACCAGACGGGAAAGCCCATCTGCGTCAGGTCGCGCACGTCGCGCACGCCCGCGTCGATCACCAGCCCCCGGCACCCGCGCGCCATCGCACTCGTCGCCAGCAGGTCGCCGAAATAACCATCGACGCATGGGGATGTCGGCGCGAGCACCAGGATGTCGCCATCCTTCAGCTGCTCGATCGCGACATGCACCATCCAATTGTCGCCCGGCGGCGACGAGATGGTGACCGCATTGCCGGCGATCCGCGCTCCGGAATAGATCGGGCGCATATAATGCGCGAGCAGCCCGGTCCGGCCTTGCGCCTCATGCACCGTCGCGACGCCCGCTTCGGCAAGGCCGTTCACGATGTCCATTGGAGCGCGCTGGATATTCTGCACGACACGTGCGGACATTGGACATCTCCCGAGGGAAAAAGGTGAAAAGGGGCGGGGAGCGGATGTAGCGTTCTTCCGGGACATACTCTCTATCAGAAATCCCGTTCTCCGATAAGTTTTTCTGATATATCTATGAAATGACCCGTCCGTTCGATCTCAACCTTCGGCATCTGCGCGCACTCGGGCAGGTGATCGCACAGGGCAGCCTCAACCGCGCGGCAGAGGCGGCGGGGCTGTCGCAGCCGGCACTGACCCAGGGCCTCGCCAAGCTTGAAAAGCAGCTCGGCGTTACCCTGTTCGACCGTCATTCGGACGGAGTGACGCCCAGTCCTGCCGGAACCGCACTGGCCGAGCGCGTCGATCGCGCATTCGGTGTGCTCGCCGCCGCGACCCGCCGATCGGCACGCGGCGGCACGCGCGGATTTGCGCGCCCCGAGATGCTGATGACCGCGACCCAGCTCGACGCGTTTCTCCACTTTGCGGACGCGCAGGGCTTTGCGGGCGCGGCGGTGACCAGCGGGCTGTCGCAGCCCGCGATCCACCGCGCGGTGCGCGAGCTGGAACAGATTTGCGCGACCCCGCTGGCCGAGCGACGCGGGCGCGGAATGGCGCTGACCCCGGCGGGACGGACGCTGGCGCGTGGCGTGCGGCTGGCGGCGGGCGAGATCGCGGCGGGAATTGCGGAGGTTCAGGATGATGGCGGGGCGGGGGGGCGGGTCGCGATTGGCGCGATGCCCTTGTCGCGCGCATTGTTGTTGCCGCGCGCGCTCGCGCTGTTCCTGCGCGATTCCCCTCAGGCGATAACCGATGTCGTCGAGGGGTCGTGGCGCGAACTGGTCGATCCTCTGCTGGACGGGGCGATCGACATCATGGTCGGCGCCTTGCGCGACGTACCGCCGCTGGGGGTGGATCAGGTGCCCCTGTTCACCGATCAACTGGCGATCTTCGGGCGCCGGGGGCATCCGCTGGCGGACAGGGCGGTCGACATGGCGATGCTGGCGACGCAGAAATGGGTGGTCGGTCCGGCAGGAACCCCATTGCGTTCGCACTGGGAGGCATTGTTCGGCAACCCCGCGCCGCAGGTGCCGGTGGAATGCGGCTCCGTCATGGTGATCCGTGGCCTGCTCGCGCAGAGCGATCTGCTGACGCTTTTGTCGCCCGATCAGGTCGCGTTGGAGGTTGACGCAGGGATGTTGGTGCGGATCGGGCCCGACTTGCCTGATACGGTGCGGACGATCGGCATCAGCACGCGCAGCGACTGGCGCCCGACCCGCGCCCAGGCGATGTTGATCCGCCATCTGCGTCAGGCAACTCATGACACAAGACTTCA
Source organism: Sphingomonas suaedae (assembly GCF_007833215.1). Classification (NCBI taxonomy): domain Bacteria; kingdom Pseudomonadati; phylum Pseudomonadota; class Alphaproteobacteria; order Sphingomonadales; family Sphingomonadaceae; genus Sphingomonas; species Sphingomonas suaedae. The sequence goes on along the minus strand of NZ_CP042239.1, from coordinate 1,283,233 downwards.
GGAAAACCGATAGGTTTCTGTATATTCCGATTGGAACATGTCGCCGCGTTTCGCGACACGAACCCATGGCCAGCGTGACATCCTTTCTGGGCTTTGGCGAGGCAGGGCAGGCGTTTGCGCGCCCCGGTATCCGCGCCTTCGACATCCAGACCGATTCCGCCGAAACGCGCCCCGCCAAGATCCTGGAATTCGAAGCGGCATCCATTCGCTGGTCGTCGACGCCTGCGGGCGCGCTGGTCGAGGCCGACCGGGTGATGTGCCTGGTGACTGCGGATCAGGCGCTTGCCGCGGCGCGTCGATCCGCTGCCTTGCTGAAGTCCGGCGCGCTGTGGCTCGACATGAACAGCGTCGCGCCGGGGACCAAGCGCGCGGCGGCGGAGGCGATCGCGGCTTCGGGCGGGCGCTATGTCGATGTCGCGGTAATGGCGCCGGTGCTGCCCGCGCGCCTGGCCGTGCCGTTGCTGGTCGCCGGGCCGCACGCTGAATCGGGCGCGGTGGCGCTGCGCGATTATGGTTTTACCAATGTCAGCATCGCCGGTTCGAACATTGGCGATGCATCGGCGATCAAGATGATCCGGTCGGTCATGGTCAAGGGGATCGAGGCGCTGACCGCCGAATGCGTGCTGGCGGCGGAGCGCGCGGGCGTGACCGACGCGGTGCTGACCTCGCTCGATGCGAGCTGGAAGCGTCACAGCTGGGCCGAACGCGCCGATTACAATCTCGACCGGATGCTTGCGCACGGGACGCGGAGGGCGGCGGAGATGGAAGAGGTCGCCAGGACGCTGGCCGATCTGGGGATCGATCCGGCGATGACGCGCGGCACGATTGCCCGGCAGCGGGCGCTTGGCGCGCTGGGCGTGACCCCACCCGATGGGCTGACGGCGAAGCTCGCCGCGATCCTGAACGAGAGAGAGGAAAAGGCCGCGTGATTATCGACTGCCACGGTCATTATACCGTGCTGCCCAAGGCGCACGATGCCTGGCGTGAGGAACAGAAGGCGGCATTCAAGGCGGGAACGCAATGCCCGCCCTATCCCGAGATCAGTGACGCCGAGATCCGCGAGACGATCGAGGCGAACCAGCTGCGCCTGATCAAGGAACGCGGCGCGGACCTGACGATCTTCTCCCCCCGCGCGTCGGCAATGGCGCCGCATGTCGGGGACGAAGCGGTCGCGATCGAATGGGCGCGGCGCTGCAACGACCTGATCGCCCGCGTGGTCGGGCTGTTTCCCGAGACGTTCGTCGGCGTGTGCATGTTGCCGCAATCGCCCAAGGCCGACATGACCGCCAGCATCGCCGAACTCGAGCGCTGCGTCACGCAGCTCGGCTTTATCGGCTGCAACCTCAACCCCGATCCGGGCGGTGGGCACTTCACCCATCCGCCGCTGACCGACCGCTATTGGTATCCCTTCTACGAGAAGATGGTCGAGCTGGACGTTCCGGCGATGATCCACGTCTCGGGTAGCTGCAACCCCGCGATGCACGCGACCGGCGGCTATTATATCGCGGCCGATACGGTGGCGTTCATGCAGCTGCTGGAGGGCGATTTGTTCGCCGATTTTCCCAGCTTGCGCTTCATCATCCCGCATGGCGGCGGCGCTGTCCCCTATCACTGGGGGCGCTATCGCGGCCTCGCCGACATGCTCAAGAAGCCGGCGCTCGACACGCATCTGATGAACAACATCTTCTTCGACACCTGCGTCTATCATCAGCCCGGCATCGATCTGCTCGCGGACGTGATCGACAACAAGAACATCCTGTTCGGGTCGGAGATGGTCGGCGCAGTACGCGGGATCGACCCGACCACCGGGCATTATTTCGACGACACCAAACGCTATGTCGATGCGCTGGACATCAGCGATGCGGAACGCGCCGCGATCTTTTCGGGCAACGCGCGCCGCGTCTTCCCGCGCCTCGACGCCAGACTGAAGGAGCGGGGGCTGTGATCACCGAAGATCCCGACAAGCAGGACATCCATGAGTATCTCGCCGAGTTCGAGGATATCCCCGGCACCCGCGTCTACACCGCCGCCCGGGCGCGTCGGGGCTATCACCTCAACCAGTTCGCGATGAGCCTGATGAAGGCCGAGAACCGCGAGCGGTGGAAAGCGGACGAGCGCGCCTATCTCGACGACTGGCCGATGACGCCGGAGCAGAAGCAGGCGGTGCTCGATCGCGACTATAACCGCCTGCTCGACCTTGGTGGCAACATCTATTTCCTCGCCAAGGTCTTCTCGACCGACGGTCTCAGCTTCGTCCAGGCGGTCAGCACCATGACCGGCATGTCGGTCGAGGACTATCAGGCGATGATGAATTCCGGCGGACGTTCGCCCGAAGGTGTCCGCTCGATCAAGGAGGCGCGCTGATGGCCCGCATTACCGCCGGCGTGGCGTCGAGCCACGTCCCCCTGCTCGGCGTTGCGCACGACCAGAAGAAGGACCGCGACGCCTATTTCGGCCCGATCTTCGCCGGGTACGACTGGACGCGCGAATGGGAAAAGGCCGAGAAGCCCGATGTCGTCATCCTGGTCTATAACGATCACGCCAGCGCGTTCGACATGAAGATCATCCCGACCTTCGCGATCGGCTGTGGCGAGCGTTACGCGCCCGCCGACGAGGGGTGGGGGCCGCGTGAGGTACCCGACGTGATCGGCCATCCCGATCTGGCCTGGCATATCGCGCAGAGCCTGATCCTCGACGAATTCGACATGACGATCATCAATGAGATGGACGTCGATCACGGCCTGACCGTGCCGCTATCGATGATGTTCGGCGATGTGCCGGAATGGCCGTGCAAGGTCATTCCGCTCGCGGTCAATGTCGTCACCTATCCGCCGCCCTCGGGCAATCGCTGCTGGGCGCTGGGTGAGGCGATCGCGCGCGCGGTGGCGAGCTTCCCGGAGGACCTCAACGTACAGGTCTGGGGGACGGGCGGCATGAGCCACCAGCTTCAGGGGCCGCGGGCCGGGCTGATCAATCGCGAATGGGACAATATGTTCCTCGACGGCCTGATCGGCGAGAGCGATCATCTGCGCCGCATCCCGCACATCGAATATCTGCGCGAGACCGGCAGCGAGGGCATCGAGATGGTGATGTGGCTGATCATGCGCGGCGCGCTGGGCAAGCGCACGGCCGCGCTGCACCGCCATTACCACGTCCCCTGTTCGAACACCGCGATCGGCCATCTCGTCCTCCGTCCCGACAATGGCGAGGGGCTGGATATGGCGGGTAGTGGGTTCGCGCAGGCGGCGGAGTGAACTGTTTCTAGCCCCCCCCTTTAGGGGAGGGGTTGGGGTGGGGCCTGTCCACACAGGCCCCGGTCTCGGTGAGGCTGAGATGCCCCACCCCCAACCCCTCCCCTGAAGGGGAGGGGCCTAAGAAGGAGATTAGACATGAAAATCGCACTCGCAGGCGCCGGGGCTTTCGGCGAAAAGCATCTCGACGGGCTCAAGAAGATCGACGGGGTCGAGGTGATCTCGGTCGTCGGACGGCGGCTTGAGCCGACGCAGCAGGTCGCCGCCAAATATGGCATCCCCCACGCCACCACCGAACTCGCCGAGGCGCTGGAACAGCCCGGCCTCGACGCAGTCATCCTGTGCACGCCGACCCAGATGCACGCCGCCCAGGCGATCCAGTGCATGGAGGCGGGCAAGCATGTGCAGGTCGAAATCCCGCTATGCGACAGTCTGGCGGATGGCGAGGCGGTGCTTGCCAAGGCGCAGGAAACCGGCCTGACCGCGATGGTCGGCCATACCCGCCGCTTCAATCCGAGCCACCAATATCTGCACCGCAAGATTGCGAACGGGGAACTGAACATCCAGCAGATGGACGTGCAGACCTATTTCTTCCGGCGCAAGAACATGAATGCGAAGGGTGAGGCGCGGTCGTGGACCGATCATCTGCTGTGGCATCATGCCGCGCATACCGTGGACCTGTTTGCTTATCAGGCGGGTCCGATCATCGCGGCCAATGCGATCGAGGGGCCACACCATCCGGAACTCGGCATCGCGATGGACATGTCGATCCAGCTCAAGGCCGAGAGCGGCGCGATCTGCACGCTGTCGCTCAGCTTCAACAATGACGGGCCGCTCGGCACCTTCTTCCGCTATATCGGCGACACCGGCACCTATATCGCGCGTTACGACGATCTGGTGACCGGCAAGGAAGAGCCGATCGACCTGACTGGTGTCGCCGTGTCGAACAACGGCATTGAACTTCAGGACCGCGAATTCATCGCCGCGATCCGCGAGGGGCGGGAGCCGAACGCCAGCGTGGCGCAGGTGATGCCCTGTTACCGCGTGCTCGATGCGCTCGAGAAACAGCTCGAAGCGGCGCGCTGAACTTCAATCCTCCGTTTGCCCTGAGCGTGTCGAAGGGCGTTCCCGATCTTCGGAATCGGGCTTCGACAGACTCAGTCCAAACGGCTTTGGGGGAATGAGATGAAAACCCAGGTTGCGATCATCGGGGCAGGGCCTTCGGGCCTGTTGCTCGGCCATTTGTTGCGTCAGGCGGGCGTCGATTGCGTCGTCGTCGAACGCGCGTCGCCCGACTATGTGCTCGGCCGCATCCGCGCGGGCGTGCTGGAGACGGTCACCACCGACCTGATGACGCGCCTTGGCATCGACGCGCGGATGCAGGCGGAGGGACTGGTCGAGGCTGGGTTCAACCTCGCCACCAATGACCGGCTGATCCGCATCGACATTACCGCGCTGACCGGGCGGCACGTCATGGTCTATGGCCAGACCGAACTGACCCGCGACCTGATGGACGCGGCGCCCGATCGCGATCTGACGGTCATCTACGAAGCGGGCGATGTCGCGCTGCACGCGCTCGAGAGCGACGCGCCGTTCGTGACCTATTCGAAGGACGGAGAGACGCACCGCATCGACGCGGCCTTTATCGCGGGCTGCGACGGCTTTCACGGCCCGTCGCGCAAAGCGATCCCGGCCAGTGCCGTGCGCGAGTTCGAGCGGGTCTATCCGTTTGGCTGGCTCGGCATCCTCGCCGATGTGCCGCCCTGCCATGACGAACTCATCTATGCCAATACCGATGCCGGCTTCGCGCTCGCCTCGATGCGGTCGAAGACACGGAGCCGCTATTATATCCAGGTGCCGCTGACCGACCGGGTCGAGAATTGGAGCGAGGAACGGCTGTGGGATGAACTGGCGGCGCGGTTCGACCCGATCAGCGACCATCAGGTGACGCGCGGTCCCGCGCTCGAAATGTCGATCGCGCCGCTGCGCAGCTATGTGTTCGAGACGATGCGTCATGGCCGCCTGTTCCTGGCGGGCGACAGCGCGCATATCGTGCCGCCGACGGGGGCGAAGGGGCTAAACCTCGCCGCGTCCGACGTCGCCTATCTCTCCGACGCGCTGATCGCGCATTTCCGCGACCGCGACGATGCGGCGCTGGAGGGCTATCAGGACAAGGCGCTGGCGCGCATCTGGAAGGCCGAGCGGTTCAGCTGGTATCTGACCAAGCTGATGCACCGCTTTCCCGAGGACGGCGCGTTCGAGCACCGGATGCAGGCGGCCGAACTCGACTATGTCGCGAGCTCAGAGGCGATGCAGACCGCGATCGCGGAGAATTATGTTGGGTTGCCGCTGTAGCGCACGCCGGTCTGCCGCCAGCGGCGCTCCGCAACCCAGAGTGCGGCGCTGACGATCAGCCAGCCGAGGAACCAGGGCCATGTCGGGCCGCTGCGATCGGGCAGGTCGGTGACGGACCCGCGCTGTTGCCGATCCGCCCAGCGCTGCGTCGCCTCTCCGGCTTCCAGCGCGCGCATCGGCGTAAGCGCGGTTGCGGGCAGGACGTAAAAGCCGAACCGGCGCGTGCCCGATATGGTTCGCTGGACCACGACATGCTCCCCCGCGCGTGTCGGCCAATAGGCTGCGCACCCCCGCTGTCCGGTCGCTGGATCGATTGCGAGAGGCGTGACAGCGCCGACCGGATCAACGACCTGTGGATGCCCCTCCAACCCGCAAATGGGGACGCGATCGCCTGCGCGGGGAAGGGCGGGAAGGTGGGGACGGAAGGTCGCTTCTGGCCGTGCCACCGCGCTTAGCGCCTGGCTCCACCATTGATAATAGCGGTCGGATTGGCCGTTGAGAACGAGCGCGAAACTATCGGCCACGGTCCATAACCCCGTCCGGCCCTGACCGCGCTGGTGCCAGCCGACCAGCATCGCCCCGGACTCGTCGCTGACGGCAGGGACAAGGTCGCTCCCACCCTTGACGGAAAACCGTCCAAGTTCCGGCGCCGGATCCTCGAGTGTGTTGAGATCCGTTGCGCCCCGCTCCGGCATCGGTCCGCGCCTGGCCTCCAGCATCTCGCTGTCGTCCGTCAGTGGGGGAAGCACAACCGGCGCGGTTTCGCCGCCGCCCTCGACGGCCAGTCCCAGCGTACGCCAGCTGCGCCGCATCTCCGGGGTTGCGGGTCCGGTCATCCGGATGATGACGCCCAGCCCGTTGGCGACCGCGCCCGCCACCACCGACTGGGCGTTGCGCCCCAGGCCCTGCCAGGCGCGGTCGTCGATGATGAGCGCATCGAACCGACCCAGCGTCGCCGCATTGAGCGCGACCGGCGCATCCCCGATCCGCACCCCGCCACCGGCATCGAGCTGGCTGTGCAGCTCGATGCCCGAATCGGTTGCCCAGCGGCGCACATATTTGGTCTCGGGCGCAGGGGCGCCCAGCATCAGCACGCGCGTCGGCCGTTCGGCGAGAATGCGTACCGGTACCGGCGTGTCCGACACGATCGCCTTGCGCGCATCACGCAGCCGCAGCGTGAACAGCGCAAGGCCGGGTGTCCGCGCCGCCCCGCCCAGGCGGAAGCGGCCATCGCCCGTGATGCGGCGCCGATCGACCCGCCGCCCTGCGGGATCGAGCAGCTCGACCGTTCCGCCGGACAGTCCGCTCGCTTCGCCGCCGATGATGAAGACCGCCCCGGCGGGGATATCGGCGGGCGGATCGAGCCGGATCAGTCCGCGCGGGGTGGGGAGCGGTCGGAAGGCAACGGGCACCCCCGCATCGCTGTCGCGGTCGCGCTCGGTCAGGCCACGGCCGACGATGCGGATGCGCTGGACCTGGGGGTGACGACGCAGGGCGGTTGCGAGATCGGGGACGCGCTCGGCCGCTTCAACTCCGCGCGCCTCGGGAAGCGCGACCAGCCGTTCGCCGGGCTGGATCGCGATCGTTCGGGGTGCTGCGGCCGTCGCTAACACCAGCGTCTCGCCGCCAACCGGGAGCCGCGGGAGAAACAAGGTGAGGTAGAGCAGCACGGCGCTCGCCATCGTCAGCAGCGCCAGCAGGGCGGCGTGCAGGTCGCGGCGCACACGCAGCAGCCGCGCGATCGCGGTCAGCGTGGCCAGCGCGATCAGCGCCACGGCGATCGTCTCCGGGCGCGTCATTTCAGCGCAGCCCCTTCGTATAGCGCTGGCCGAGCGACCCGCCGTCGCTGCGCCTGCGTATCTGTGCCGGGGGCCGCGTGAGCACGGTCCAGAGCTGCGCGCGCAGGCGCGTGCGGGCCACTGCGGAGTCCGGTGCGTTGCGCGCCGCATCGACCGCCGCGAGCACCGCCAGCGGATCGCGGATCCGGGCGCTGTTGCCGCGTATCCATCGGTCGAGCGCGTCGAGGTCCGGCCGACCCGGCCCCGCCAGCGTCCGCCACGCCTCGGCCGGAATCGCGTCGTCGATCGCGAAGCGGGTCAGCGATGCGGAGCGGCTGGCAATTCCCTCGCGCTTGCCGGTCATCCGCCGCGCCATATCGACCGGCGGCAATTGCGCGCCGACCCGGGGCAGGTAGATGCGCTCCGCCTGCTGAATCTTCTTGATATAGTCGAGCGCCTTGTTCTCAAAGGGCAGCGCCGCTTCGGGCTTGCCCGAGCGCAGATTGAGTTCTGCCTGCCACATCTGGTCGAGCGCGAGCTTCAGCATCGCGCGCGTGTCGGGATCGAGCAGGGTGGCTGCCTCGCTGTCGTCATGGGTGTGACCGAACTCGGCGGTGACGTCGCCCAGACTGCCGAACACCGGCGCTTCGGGGGGCGGCGCGTGATTGTGACCGTCATCCATCGAATGGCCGGAGGGAAGCGCGAACGGCGCTTTGCGCACCGGCTCGGCATCGCTCGGCGGTGGCGCCGTTTCGGCGATCGGCAGGGGCGGCTTGGGGGTCTCTTCCGCTTCCATTCCGACGAACTGGCCGTAGCGCAGCCGCAACAGCCGCTGGTCGACGCCGATCGCGTCGGATTTTTCGAGGAACGCCTCTGCGGAAAGTGTGCGACGCTCCCGGACCAACGCCTCGGTATCGATGATGATCTGGCGCTGGCTGCGGAAATAGGCGGGCATGACCCGCTTGGACATCATGTCGAGCCCATCGGCCAGTTCGGCGGCCTTGGGCGGCCAACGCAGGATCACGCCCGGCCCACGCACGATGTGCGGCTGGGGTGATCGCGTATCGGCAATGGTGATCTGCGCGACGAGGTCGCCACCCTCTTGCAGGCCATAGGCGGCGAGGTTGAGGTCGGCGGTGAATCGCTTGCGCTTCGCAGTGCCCGCGCCCCGGACGATCAGGCTGCGCTCGCTGAAGCGGACATTCTCGCCATCGCCCTGTGTCACCGTGACGGTCAGCCGGGCGGTGGGAGCGACGGCATAATCGTCGCTGGCCTCGAATACGACGCGCCAGCTGCGTTGGCCGGGCCGGACGAGAACCAGACCCTGGGCCGGTTCGATCGCCCGCACCTGCGGCGGCGTGTCGGCGATCGGCTCCAGCCGGTGCGGCTGCGGGGTGCCACGCATCCCCGTGGCGGTGACGCGATAGAGGGCCGGGCGATCGAGGCGGAGCGAACCGACCCACCCCTCGTCCCCGACGACAAGCGGCAGACGCTGGCCGCCGACCAGCTGAAGCGCGGCGCCGGACGGCTGCGGGGCAAAGGCGAGCGTCCATTCGATCCGCGACCCGGTGGGCGCGCGGATGTCGAGCCGGTCGGAGTAGCGCGGGGGAAGCCCGGTATAGGCCGGTGGAACGATGCGGACGCGCTGGCCGGTCAGCCGCGGTTCTCCCGGCGCGGCGTCCGTCCCTTCCGCTGCGGGGGCCAGCGGGGGCGGGGCGGGGCGGGGCTGCGGCCACAACAGGATCGCGGCGACGATGACCGTGCCCACCGCCCATGCGATGGCGATCCGGCGCCGCGACCAGCCATCGGCCAGCATTTCCGGGTCGATCGCGGCAATGCGCCGTTCGATGCGTTCGCGCTGGAGCCGTTGGATCGGGTTGAGCCCGGCATCGACGAAGATCAGCCCGGCGCTGTCCTCGAGCCCCGTTTCGCGTGCATCCAGGCGACGGACCAGCCAATGCTGATCGAACCGTCCTGCGGCCCGGGCCGCAGCCATCGCAACCACTGCCGCGCCCAGCAGCAACAGGACGGTCGCCCAGACCGTGCCGCCCAGCCGCCACCCTCCCGCGCCGGCGATCAGCGCCAGCGGTGACCAGACGAGCGCGATATCCAGCGCTGCGCGTCGCTGCGCTGCGCGGATCCAGCCGGTCAGGGCATCGGCGCTCATGCCATAAGTCTCCGCCGCCGGGTCGCGAGCCATCGTTCGGCGAGCAAGACGGCGGCGATCAAGACTGCGAGCCAGGGTGCCAGCGGGCGCGGCGGGAGGGGGTAGGGGGCTGCTCCGGCGGTGGGTGCAAACCGGTCGGCCACGACACGCGACGGGGGCGGCGCGGGCGGCGCGAGCAGATCGCGCAGTTGCGCCGCGAAACTTGCGTCCACCAATTCGGGCATCGCCGACGGGGTGAGCGGGCGGGTGAAGCGCAGCAGTCGGCCATCGCCCAGCGACGCACCCTCGACCAGCACCGAACCGCCAGCGTCGCGCCATTGCGCCTGGGTTCCTCCGGGCATCGTCACGCGCGCGGTATCGCCCAGCACGGCGGTGCCGCCGCGCGAGACCCAGTCGGTCACCGCTAGCGGAACCGGGCCGGGGATGAGCCATACGAGGATGCGATCCGTTTTCGGCAGGTCGGTTCCGCTCCCCGCTTCGAACCGTCCTTCGCCGCCCCATGCGCCCGCCGCCGCGCGGAAATAGCGGAGCGCGTCGCTGCTTCCCGGCCCATGCCGCACGGTCAGCCCGGGAGCTGGGAGGGGGGCCGGTCGCTCGCCCGCAGGCTGGCCGCCGACGATTCGCCACCTGGCTGCGCGAGTCAGGTGCAACGGCTCCGCATCGACTCCCTCCAGAATGGGCGGGACCAGAATGGTCAGCGGCGCCTCGGGCGGCAGTTCGGCGTCATATTGGCGGATCAGGCTCGATACCGGCGCACGCGGCGGTGGCGCGGCATCCAGGGCGGGAAAACCCGGGGCGATCCACCGTGCATCCGCGTCCGGCCCGGCGATCTGCCGTGCCGCCGCCGGGTCGGTTCCGGGCGCAACGAGGATGCGGGGCCGGTCATCGTCCGCGCCCAACACGGCCGGCTGGGCAAGCAACAGCGCGATCAGGGCGATCAGCAGCAGCCGCACCGCCAGCAAAAACAGTTCGTCGATCCGCAGCTTGCGCCGAGGTCGGGGCAGCGGGTAGAGCCAGCGCAACGCGGCGAAATCGACCGGTACTTCCTGCGTCCGCCGTCGCAGATGGATGACGAGCGGCACCACCAGCGCGATCAGCGCGGCGAGTCCGAGCGGGTATAGCAACAACGGGGTCATCCCGCCGCTCCGCCCGCTCGGCCGAACAGTGCGTGCAGCGGCCGGTCGATCGGTTCGTCTAGAATATAGCGCGTATGGCGGATGCCGGCGGCATCGAGCCGGTCGTCCAACGCCGCACGCGCGGCGGCAAAGCGCGCCAGATAGGTTTCGCGCAGCGCGGCGCCATCGCCGATCAGCTCGGCATCGGTCTCCGCATCGCGAAACCGGAAGCCGCCGTCGAACGGGAAGTCGCGCTCCTCGACCGTCAGCAACTGGATCGCGAGAACGTCACGCCCCGCCTTGGCGAGGCGTTCGACCAGCGCGACCCCGGCATCGTCGAAACAATCGCTGAGGAGCAGCACCAGATCATTCGGGCCGATCCGCTCCCACAGCGGAGCGAGCTTCGACGCATCGGGGAATCTGCCGCTCGCTTCCGCACGGGCGAGATCGACCAGCAACCGGTCGCGTTGCCGCCGTCCGCCGCGCGGCTCGGCCAGCGCCATGCCGGTGTCGCTCAGCACGATCCAGCCGAACCGGTCGTCCTGCTGCATCGCCAGTTCGGCGACGCACGCCGCCAGCATCGCAGCGGCATCGAAGCGGGACCAGGCCGGCGTCGCGCGGTCGGCCTGCGCCATCGATGCGCTGGCGTCGATCAGGATCCAGACCGCGACCGGGCTCTCGCGTTCGGCTTCGCGGACGAAGAACTTGTCGGAGCGGGCGTACAGCTTCCAGTCGATCTGGCGCGGTTCGTCCCCCGGTTCATAGGCGCGGTATTGCGCGAATTCGAGACCGGCGCCGCGGCTGCGGCTGGCGTGCGCGCCGATCCCCCGATCGCCGATCGCACGCCGCGCCGTCAGCCCCAGCCGCTTCAGGCGACCGCGAACGTCGGGCGGAATCGAGATCGGCGCGCGCGCCATGGCTCAGGCGGCGGGTGGGGGCAAATGGGCGAGCAGCGCGGCGACGACATCGTCGGCGGTCTTGCCCTCGGCCTCGGCCGCGAACGACATCAGCAGGCGGTGGCGCATCACCGGTGCGGCAAGCGCGGCGATGTCATCGCGCGTCGCCGCCAGCCGCCCGTGGAGCAGCGCGCGGGCCTTGGCGCACAGCACCAGCGCCTGCCCCGCGCGGGGGCCTGCACCCCAGCGGACATAGCTACCGACGGCTGGCGGCGCCGCCGGATCGCCCGGCCGCGTCGCGCGGACCAATGCGGTGATCCAGCCGAGCAGATCATCGCTCAAATGCACGTCGCGGACCCAGGCTTGCAGCGCGAGCACGTCGTCGGCACCCATCACGCGCGGCACCGTGCCGCCGGCGCTGCCGGTGGTCAGCGACAGGATGTCGCGCTCTTCGGCCTCGCTTGGATAGCCGACGCGGACGTGGAGCAGGAAGCGGTCGAGCTGCGCCTCGGGCAGCGGATAGGTGCCCGCCTGTTCCAGCGGGTTCTGCGTCGCCAGCACGAAAAAGGGGCGGGGCAGCTGGTGCGTCTTGCCGCCATAGCTGACGGTCTTTTCCTGCATCGCCTCGAGCAATGCCGCCTGCGTCTTGGGCGGCGTGCGGTTGAGTTCGTCGGCGAGCAGCAGATTGGTGAACACCGGCCCCTGCTGAAAGCGGAAGCTGCGATGGCCGGTGCCGTGATCCTCCTCGAGCAGTTCGGTGCCGAGGATATCGCTCGGCATCAGGTCCGGCGTGAACTGCACGCGGCGGAAATCGAGCTCCAGCGCTTCGCCGAGCGTGCGCACCAGCAATGTCTTGCCCAGCCCCGGCACGCCCTCCAACAGGCAATGACCGCCCGCGAGCAGGCCGATCAGCAACTGGTCGACGACATCCGTCTGGCCGACGATCGCGGTGCCGATCGCCCGCTTGAGATCGCCGAGCTTGGCGAGCCGACCTTGCACCTCAGCCTCGTTCACGGATGTCTGTTTCGCCACGTGGTTCGGGTCCCTCAATTGGTGAGCGCGTACATCACGATGTTCACCCCGAACTTCGTGTTGTCTTCCGCCAGGAAGCGCTTGTTGCGCCAGTCATAATCCCACTCGCAGCCATAATCCTTGTTGCTGTAGAGCAGGCCGAGCCGATCGTTGATCGTGATGCCCTTGAGGTAATCATGGATCAGGTCGTCGCCCCAGCCATTCAGCTCGAAGCTGGTCGCGGGCGGGCCGGGGAATTTGAAGAAGCTCGAATAAAGCGGGTGCGTGTTGGGCAGCTTCTCCAGCGCCTTCGGCCCGAAGATGCGGCCCATCTGTGCCTCGAACGACTTGGCGAACAGGCCGTCGATATCGTGATTGCAATCGTCCACGAACACGAACCCGCCATTGCGGACATAGCGTTCGAAATTGCGGCGTTCGGCGTCGGAAAACTCGACCGCCTTGTGCCCGGCAAGGTAGCAGAAGGGAGCGGAGATCATCTTCGGGTCGCTCAGCGCGATCACCCGCTCCCGGGGATCGACCCGCAATGTCGTATAGTCGACCAGCGAGGTCAGCAGGTTGGCGGGCATCCGCTGATCGACGTCCCAGTCGCCCGAATTATAGCTCAGCCGCGTGAACCAGAAGTCATAGCCACCCGCGCCGGACCCTGCCTTGCGCTGCGCCGCCGCGAGGGGACCGGCCAGCACAGCGCTGGCCAGCCCCCCGGCTGCAATCCTCAGAAACTCGGCGCGGGTCACCGTTACGGATACTCCCGCGGGCCCGCGCCCGCCGTCTATCGCCTCAGACCGCGTCCGACAGCGAGGTGAAGGTGAAATCCCTCAACTTCATCGGTGGCAGCATCATCGTGCCGCCCTCATCCGCCTTGACGCGGACCGGTCGGCCAAGCTCATCGATATTGTTGAGCATGATGACCGGGCTCTCGTTGAACCGGAAATTCTTGATCGGATATTTCAGCTGTCCGTTCTCGATATAGAAGGTGCCGTCGCGGGTCAGGCCGGTCAGCAGCACGGTCTGGGGATCGACCATGCGGATATACCAGGTCCGCGTGACCAGGATACCCTTCTCGGTCTCCGCGATCAGCTGGGCGGTCGATTTGGTGCCGCCCTCCATGATGACGTTGCCCCACTCCGCGGTTTCCGGCTTGCCCTGCTTGGACGCCCAGAAGCGCGAATATTCGAGGTTCGCGACCTTGCCCTTGTCGATGATCTGCGTGCGCTGGCGCGGCAGACCCTCATTGTCCCAAGGGAGTACCGGGACGTCGGGATGCCAGGGGTCGGTATAGATGTTGACGCGCGGATCCATGATCTGCTCGCCGATCTTGTTGCCGCCGCCCTTTTTCGACAGGAAGCTGCGCCCTTCGTCGGCCGAGCGCGCGCCGAAGAAGTTCATCATGAAGCTGACGAGTCCTGCCGCCGCCGCAGGCTCGAGGATCACGGTGTACTTGCCCGGTTCCAGCGCCTTGGCCTCGGCCGATGCCGCCGCCTTGCGCATCGCGATCTGGATGTCCTCGCCGGCGTCGAAGGTCGAGATGTCCTTGACGTTGCGGCCGACCCAGCCCGACCCGCGCCCGTCCTCGGTGCGCACGGTGCAGGTGTAATCCGCCTGGGCGGAGCGCTGATAGCCGAAATTGCCGTTGGAATTGGCATGGGCGACGAAATTCTGGCCATCCTCCAGGAAACCCGCCGCTACCAGCTTTTGCGCGCGGCACGGAGCGATCGATGCTTCGGCGATCTTCGCCCGCGCCTCGGGCGTCAGCGCGGCGGTCGCTTCGCTGAAGGTGCTGGTCGGGCGATAGGTCTGCTTGCCGACCGCGGGCATGAATTCCGGATTTTCCGGCGCCAGCTTGGCGAGATCCTCGGCCCGGCGGACGACCCGCTCCAGCGAAGCATCGT